>CAYMVO010000038.1:0-1889 GCA_964393975.1 uncultured Lachnospiraceae bacterium | reverse complement strand
GCTTCCGTAGAGAATAATTCTTAAACGGTTAGGGGTGTAGCGTCGAGAGCACGCAGGGGAACACTGAATTAGTAAATATGGTATACTGAATTAGTACGTAAAATACAATGACAAAAAAATTAAAATAGTTTATAATTTATTTGGAGGGAAAATATATGAGTAGAATTAAGAGAACCTTTACGTAACAAGAGAAGTTAAACACTAACAATCTTGTACTAAAAGACAATTTAACAGTAAGACAAGTGACCGACCTGCACGACTTAGATAGACAAACCATTCATAGGTGGATTAAAGAATATAGAGAGTTTGGAGAAAAAACTTTCATCGATAAAAGTTTTGTTACTCACGAACAAGGAGTAAGAAGACTAAAAAACTTGCAGAAGTTAAAGAGGAAAATGAAATACTAAAACAGCTCACGCATATTTTGCAAGGATGAGACGACTGTAATTGACTGTGCCCTATCCGATGCTAAGTCCCATAAGGTTAGCAAAGTATGAGATACACTAAAAGTTAGTAGGAGTACATTTATTATAGCAAAAATCATCCTAAACAACAAAAACTATTCCAATAAAAAACTTATGATTTCAATATTCCACAAAAACCTTTCAAATTATGGAAGACGCCGTATCCAAAAAGCTTTAGAAAAACAAGGTATCCACTTAAATCAATACACAAAAACAAAAGTATTGAAAAATAAGTTATAGATATATGAATTTTAAAACACCAACAAAAAAATAAAATCTAGCATACCAAACTAATTGGATACACTAGATACAAAGTCAAACTAATAAGAATTAAAAGAATTATTTTTGACTTGAAGCATTTGAATATAGACTAGCATTGACAACCTGCTAGTAGATTTCAATTTTTAAATATACAAATTATAATTCATACGACTTAGAATGATGAGCACATATGATATCTAATTCTTTTTCGTGTAAATAAACATCGTTTACGCAGTGGATTGCAAAAAATTTGACATTTTTATGCAAATTCTCAAAACTTTTATAATCATTATAACCTAGATGACTTCCTGAAGATTTTTTCCCACAACATTCTAAAAACACCGCATCACAACAACTTATAAATTTATCAATACCATCTTGCATACCAAGATCACCAGAAAATCCGACTTTACTTTCCCCATCATCAAAGACATAGGCAGTGTTTTCCAATTTTCCATGCATAAATTTAAAAAGTTTAATATCATATTTACCGACATGAATAGGATTTGCATAATCTTCTAATTCAACAATATTAATATAATCTTCAATGTTAATATCATCATGATCTGCATTAGTCAATAAAAGGTAATTTAAATATTTTTTCAGCCCTTTACCGCCATAAATCGTTAAAGTTTTCTTTTCTTCTGGTTTTGCATAACTAATATATTGACAGAAAAATTGCACTAAACATAGCGTATGGTCACTATGAAAGTGAGTTATAAATATATTTTTGATTTTGTAAAAGTCAACTTTTGATTTATCGTAATACTTTAATGTCCCTTCTCCGCAATCAACTAATGTGTCACCGTCGATACAATACGAACTTGTTGGACGATCTGTCCAAGATGTGCTACAACCAATTACTGTTACGTTCATTTATTATTTCCTTATCTATTGTAGTTTGATTATTTTTACTTATATTATATCACATACATAGAAAATTGCAACACTAACCCCAAAAATAAGATCATAAAGAAAACTCATCTAAAAGACAATTATTTAAAAAGTTTATAACACCATCGTAATTAAACTAGTATCATCTTTCAAACTAATTTCACCAAGGTGGTGCTCTACCGCTGAGCCACAGTAGTATAGTGTGTTTTTATTAGTGTTTTGCGGTGAATTTGAGTGATTGAAAAGCGCTGTTTTTGTTTTACCAAGATA
>CAYMVO010000037.1:0-1997 GCA_964393975.1 uncultured Lachnospiraceae bacterium | reverse complement strand
AATATTTTGATTTTTCACCCCCTATTTTAACATTTTTACCCTTCAAAAAAAGTTTAAATAACATCACCTATAAATAAAAAATCTAGTACACCAAACTAATTGAATATACTAGATATAAACTCATACTAATAACAAAAACATCTATTTTTTGACTTTGAATTAATAATTTAATTCTTATTCATTCCAAATTCTTTTGATTTGAAGACATTTTTCCAAAACGATTCTCTTTTTAAAACTGTATGATTATCTGTTTTTATATCAAAAACTTCTAAAATTGAATATTGAAAATTGTTAATAATACGATTTTTATTTTCATTTTTAATATCTTCAAAGACTTTATTTCCACCAGTTAAATTATTTACATTCGCATATTGTTGCCATCTTTGCCATAATCCGCCTTCGCCACTTGCTGAACCTATATATATTTGACCATTAAGTGAGTCGATTATGCAATAGATAGCTTTCACGGATGATAATTGATTTTTCCACTCTGGAGCATCATTATTGAAGATATATTGTAATTCAGAATGTTTCAATAAAACATTATTAAAACCAGTAAAATTTTCTAGTTTTGTTGATGAACTAAGCTCATATATTTCCGGATTAAAATCTTTTTGAACAGTGTTAAATGGTTTATTGTAAATACCTCGACCAATCGGCTTTGATAACTTTACAATCAATCTTCGTCTATACTCTTTAAATTCATCCATTAAGGTCAATTTATATCCAACAGTATCATCCTCTGGAATCTCATTCAAAAGATTTTGATCAACTTTGTATAACCCACCAAAAATATAATACTGAGAACCGTAGGGATAATATTGAGCAAACGCAAGAAGATACTTTGCTTTGTTTAAATTATTATTTGCCTGTCCCGAAGCCCTTTTCCAAGCATTCATTTCTATCCATTTTTGATATCTTGAAGTACCTTCTGCCTCCTTTAGCAAATCCCATGAATTAACACCTTCAGAACTCATATTGAATTTCACTTTAGTTTCATTCGGAGATTGAACTTTAAAAAAGTCTTCAAATTTTATCATACTTACACCCTTTAATTTATTAAAGTTTTTTATATTGTATTAGGTTCTACAATTAAAGTCAATCGCTTTATATATTTTCCACCTAAAAAATCTTTAAAAACTAATTATTTTAAACATAAAACTTTTAACGGATTTCTATTGGCTATAATTCTTTTTATCATATACAATTGTACAATAAATTTTAAAAAAACAAAAGATCATAATCATTTATTCACAGTCTGAGACCACCACTTAGTGGTAGTCTAAATAAAAAAGGGAACCGCTTGGCGAAAACGACCAAGCGTACAAGATAAATACCTTACAAACCTATTATAGCAAATTATGAATAATTTGTCAAGAGATAAATTGGAGGTAAAATGAGACAGGACAAATCAGCAAGGCAAACAAAAGCGGGTAGAAGTAAAAAAGCAAGTAAAAATGTATCAAAGAAAGTTAGGAATGGCTTAATCCTACAAACTAGAGATGAGTATTTTGAGGGTAAAGGCGATTATAGAAAGCCTGGATATGAAAATAAAGGGAATTATCGCAAGGCAGTCGTGGTAGATAGTAATAGAAATGATGAACTAGCTGTTGTTAAAGGTATAACTAGTGGTACAGACTTAAAAATACCTGGTATAAAAACAATTAAACCCTACATTGAAACAAAAGATAATAAAGGGCGACCAATAGTAGTTGGTAGGAAATTTATAAATAGTGGCAAGATTATATCTCAAAAAGATACAACTAAGATAAAAATTGAATGTTTGAGAAATGCAACAAGAAACTTGCGAAAACAGAATAAGAAGAAATTGCGAAAATTAAAAGATAGAAAATAAAAAGGAGCAAGTCCCCCTGCTCCAACTCAGCCAGAATTTTTATACTGGTCGCTCAAATAATTGAGCTTAATTATATTATATGCAATGACAAACAAAAAGTCAATAGATTTTTTAAAAAAATTGGAGGAAATTATGGAAACAA
>CAYMVO010000036.1:0-2369 GCA_964393975.1 uncultured Lachnospiraceae bacterium | reverse complement strand
CTTTCAAATATATGTTATCAAAAATACTAAAGAAAATCCAGAAATAATATTGCTCTGCATTTTTTTCAAAGGAATAATTTTAGTTTTTGCATTTTTTTCAAAGGAATGTTGCAAAAATTCTAATAACAAATAAAAAAACTAAGAATTATTTTTTAATTTCTTAGTCTTATCTTTCTTATCATATAAAATATCTGTGTTAACAACAATATATAAAAGTAAAGTCATCATTATTAAATAAACAATCATTGATACTTGATTATCTCCAAGAACATAAAATATTGATACTGCTGAAAATAAAATATCAATACCATAAATAATAAGAATTGTTACTCTTGGAGAAAACTTCATTTTTAAAAGTTGATGATGCAAATGATTCATATCTGGTTCATCAATACTTTTATGATGAAGAACTCTTCGAAGTATTGCAAATAATGTATCAAATATAGGAACTGCTAAAATAACAACAGGTATAACAAGAGATGTAAATGTTGCTCCTTTAAACCCTAAAAGAGAAATAACTGCAATCATATAGCCTAAAAATGTTGATCCACAGTCTCCCATAAATGTTTTTGCCGGAGGAAAATTATGTGTTAAAAAGCCAAGTGTTGCTCCGAGCATAATAATACATAATATTATATCAAGACCACCCATTTTATTTAAAATTAAAGCTATAATAGAAATTGTTACAAAATATATTGAACTAATTCCTGCACAAAGGCCATCTAGACCATCAATTAAATTTATCGCATTTATTGCTCCAACTATAAAGAAGATTGCAATAAATTCATTAAGCCACGTAGGAAATATAAGTTTCAACCCTAAAAATGATATTTCTCTAAAATAAAGTCCTCCATAAAAAACAACAATTCCAGCAACAATTATTTGTACAAGTAGTTTAACCTTTGCTCTAATTGGTTTTATATCATCAAATACGCCAAGCATTACAAGTATAAATGATCCAATAAGTATTGAAAGCATTTGTGTTGTAACTATGCCATATACCATATAACCAAATATAAATGATGCATAAATAGCAAGACCACCAAGTCTTGGCATTGGCTTTTTATGAACTTTTCTTTCGTTTGGCATATCAAGTGCTCCAACGTGAACAGCGATTTTCTTTGTTAAAAATACAAGTGCAAAACTTATTATATATGTTACTAAAAGTATTTCTATTATATTAAAATTATTAACTACAATGTTCATAAGTACCTACTTTGTATCATTTATGTCTACATTTTCATTTCTAATCATATCAGCAAAAACAGTAATAAATCTTTGTTTTTCTTTTGCTAAAGCATCAGGATAAATACTCTTTGCATTACAAATTGCTTTATAAAAATGTTTGATTGTTACAACTGGACTATTATCAAAAAGTGCATAAGTAAAGGCATTAGCAACAATTGTTAAACAAATATCTGGATATCTATTACTTATTTCATAAATTCTTTTATATTCATCAGTCATTTCCACAATAAAACGCATTATTTTTTCAATTATAAATGGAGTATATGCAAGTTTTACACCTATTTGCTTTTCAAGTTTTGGATAAGATCCCATCAAAATTTTAACACAATCATCCTGTGAAGCCTCAATAACATCAACTTTTTGAAATCTTCTTAAAAAAGCTCTATCTCTTAAAATATATGTTTCATATTCTTCAGTAGTGGTAGCACCAATCATTTTAATTGTTCCTCTGTCAAGACCAGATTTAAGCATATTTGCAAAGTCTAATCCACCTTGTCTATTAACAAGTAAATGGGTTTCATCAATAAAAAGAATCGTTTTTGGACTTCTTGCAAGCTCTTGAACAAGTAAATCAATTCTATTTTCAGTTTGACCTTCACTTTGAGTTTCACCAATCAAACTTGTTATATTTATCTTAATTATTGTCCAACCCATTAAGGCATTTGGTACCATACCTTTTTGAATTCTATATGCAATACCTTCGACTATAGCAGTTTTACCAATACCAGCTTTACCAACTAAAAGAGCACTTTTTTCAGGTGTCATAAGTATAAGCATACATTCTTTTATTTCATTATCCCTAGCAATCGCAGGATCGGTTAAATACGTTTTTGCAGTTAAATTTTCACCATAACGTTCAAGCATACTAATTTTTTCATTCATAGTTTATCACCCTTCATAAAAGATTATATCATTATTTAGGTATAAAAAAAAGTCACAATTAGCGACTTAATTTTTTTAATGGCGCCCAATGTAGGACTCGAACCTACGACCTAATGGTTAACAGCCATCCGCTCTACCGACTGAGCTAATTGGGCTTCTCAATACATTTTCAATTATAGTAAATAATTAGGAAGATGTCAATTAATTTTTTACACTTTTTTTAATTTTGGGTTAAATTT
>CAYMVO010000035.1:0-3743 GCA_964393975.1 uncultured Lachnospiraceae bacterium | reverse complement strand
TATATACACGGGGGCGCGGGCGCGCGCGAGAAAAGATATAGAGAGAAGACCTATAGTAGATTACTTTAGTACATTCTTTGATTTGTATCGTGGTAAATTTTACGAAGCAGGAATAGAAATCGTGGACTGTATGCTAGAAGCGTTAGATATGGCATACTTTAGTGAAAAAGGTTTGACCTATAAAGGTAAACGATATAAAGCGGAAGAGTTTTTGACTCTTTTAGCAAGAATAGATACAAAAGAATTTTGCAAGATAGTAAATCAATTAGTATTCAACGAAACCATAGAGTCTAGAGCGTGGTACACATTAGGCTGTATATTAAAAACAAATAGCGCACCTACCACTAGAGAATTTTACGAGGTGGAACAATTTAAAAGTGATATGCTAACCATTTACAAAGACAAACTAAAAGATAATAACGAGGCAAAAAGTAACAAGGTCGATAGCAATACACAAAGCGAGTCATAAAGCAAACCGCAAAAGAGCAAGCAAATAAAAGACTAAAAGTAAAAGTGACTAAATAAAAACATATCTATTCCAAAACAAAAAATAACCAATCACTATATTGACTGATTATCTTTTTACAAAAATGATTTAATTAAAGAGTCAAGTTTGTTCCTCGTTTGCCCATTTTTTGAGTAAACGTTCATTCTTTTTGTTACCGATTATATAATCGTAAATGGTGATGATTAACCCTTGCAAGATATACGAGTAATAGGTAATCACTCTCCAAATTAGTAGCGCCCAAAATGTACCCGCACCAAACGACGCCATAAACACTGCGGTAAATGATAACTCCGATACGCCCGTGCCACCAGGGAGCGGTACGAACGACGCCGCCAAATCAATCATCAGTGCAATAATAATCATTTGTAACCACAAGTGCGTATCAAATGCGCCACCAAAACTACAATAGATAAAAAACGGCACCGAATAATTTATAAGAAGCGGAAATAATGACAAGAAAAACATACTTATGAGCAAGCGTGGTGACTTAGCAAAGAACTTGATTGTCCTTTGGTACTCCTCCACGATATTGATTAGTTTTGCATAATGTTTGTCATAATCACGCACAATTCTAACCTTGTTTAACAGTCTCAATACACCAATAACGAGTTTGTGACCGAGTCTACTAGTCGAGATGAGCACGGTACACAAAAATATTGCTAGATTGAGTATAAAGCCTATCCAACAAGCAAGACTAACGAGCGTAGTACCTGTACCGCTTAGCTCCGCCTTGAAAAAGGTCACCGAACCTATAATCATAAAAATACTAAGTAGGTTAAACACTAGTGTCTGCATAATGTATTTCGCTAGAGGGATACTGATAGCGGATGACGCTTTCACGCCTCTTTGCGTCAAGTAATATACTTGAAACGGCTGACCACCTGTCGCTAGTGGTGTGATACAGTCATAGTAACGCCCGATAGAAGCGACTTTGTAGCTCAAAAAAGGTCTTGACCGCTTGGTCGCTTTCTTTGTCAAAATCATAAAACGCATTTGTTCGGTGAGCATAATGATGATAAAACACAAAAACGCTAACGCCAGCCACCACCCGTCGAGGTGCAATTCGTCTATTCTTACAACGTTATCGCCCTCAAGCATTCCCATAAAGATAAATAACACAATCAAAATGTTTATCACCAAAAACACAAAAGACCATATCTTTTTCTTAGGACTCTTAGTCTGCACGACCGTATCGGTGACAGAAGCCATTTTCTTTGCTTGCTCCTCACTAGGTACAATGCTCTCAATAGTCTCATCAACGGTCTTACTAAAATCAACGCCAGCAAAAAGCTCCTCAAAACTTATTTGATTAGGAAGGACTCCGTCATCTTCAAAGTTTGAGGTGGATAACTCTTGTTCTACTTTTCTCTTTCTCTTCAACAATCTCTTTTTCAAAGCATTTACCCAACCAATTTTATTTTTCTAGCGCTGATTTAAAACACGAGAGTCTAAATATAAGACTCTAGTCTTATCTAGTTTAAACTTTTTATATCAAAAAGTCAACACTTTTTAACATTCTCTATCTTTTATTTCAAAAACGTGCCCCACTCTATACTGCATAGCGATATCAATATAAATATCTCTCCCCTCAACGACTCCGTGCTCTTTTAGTATAGATGTGACCTCATTAAATGCGACCACAGGTGTATTGTTATGCTCGCTAAGGTGCGCCAAAACAAACTGCGTCGTATACGCTTTAGTCAGGCACTTAAGGATATTATACGCGCACTCCTCATTGGACAAATGCCCTTGCGTCGAGAGTATTCTTTTCTTTAAAAAAAGACTATAGTTTGGATTGTCTAATAACATTTGCTTGTTGTGATTGCTCTCGATTATTATGATATCACTACCCGACATAACATCTATTGCGTATTCACTGACCACGCCCGTATCGGTCATTATACTCATCTTTGCGCCATTTGCACTCACGCTATACCCCACACAACAAGCGCTATCGTGACTAAGTCTAAAAGGCGTGACGACCATATCTTTTACCGCAAAACTCTCCTCCAAAAACGATATTTGTAGATTGAGCGGTATATCTT
Source organism: uncultured Lachnospiraceae bacterium (assembly GCA_964393975.1). Lineage (GTDB taxonomy): Bacteria > Bacillota > Clostridia > Christensenellales > UBA1242 > CALVNN01. The sequence continues at coordinate 1,190 of CAYMVO010000035.1, read as the reverse complement.
GTCTACTCGTAACTGCTTTCATACCGCTAATATGCACATACACTGGAATGTGATGTTTGCCAATAAAAGTCTTCAACCCTCCTATATGGTCACTATGCTCGTGTGTAATTAGCACGGCATCAATATCGCAAGGCTCCACCCCAATAGAGCGGAGTCTCTCCTCCGCATCTTTGGTAGTGATACCGATATCTATTAAAATTTTGCAATTATCCGACTCTACATAAGTACAATTACCCTTGCTCCCGCTCGCCAAACAACAAACTCGCATATAAGACCTTCCTTCTTTCGTAAGATTATCTCCACACTAGAGAACTAACATATATTGTATCAAATTTTTAAAAATTTCTCAAGACTTATAACAATTTTTTTGAATAGTTTGACCATCAAATTTTACTTTTACCATAAAAATATTGTAAACTAAATCTAGAAAAGGAGATTTTATATGTCAAATCAAAATATTTTAGATAGCAATTACACAAAAGTATTATATATAAAACTAGAAGAACTAAGAGACCATTTACTTCGCTTGAACGCGTTTTTGTCCAAAAAGACCGACCTAGAAACAATGTCAAATGGTATCACCGACAAAATAGCTGAAGTAAAAAGCCAAGTAGACGCCATAAAGACCGACACGAGCGCCACATTCACCATTACAAACCTCACAAACACCAAAGTAGATACTCTCAGTGACACTATAAACGCTATCACGGATTCAATCACAGGTATAGATAAGAGTCTGACCGACCTAAATCAAGCACATTCCACCACAAGCGCATCGGTGCAAGACCTAAAGACTCTTATCCCCAGCGCAAAAGATGAATTGCTAGCGGAGTTTCCAAAGGTAAAGGACGACATTGACAAGGCGCTTGATGACCTTGTGCTAGATGTCACCAACCAATACAAAGTACTAATAACGCTAGTAAGTGACGCAGAAAACACTGTACGCCTAAAATCAGACGAGATACAAAGCATCTTAGGTGACGTGCAAAAAAGTATAGACACACTCGCAAACGCGGAAAGTACTAATATTGACTACGAGCTTATAAAGTCAAATATTTATGATGTCTTGTTGCCAAAATTTACCGAGCTATCTAGTCTAATTAGCGGGCTAAATATTGAGGTCAATACAGCGGATATATCTACCGCGGTAAAGGAGTCGTTAGCGGAAGATTTTAGCACGGTCAATGCTA
>CAYMVO010000034.1:0-4174 GCA_964393975.1 uncultured Lachnospiraceae bacterium | reverse complement strand
CATTTTATTAGATAAGCACATCAAGCCGTACGTCCGCAACCGAAACGCTTTTGCAAGTTTCTTTGCGCCATTGACAACAACGGCACAAAAGCGCCTACTCAAGATGATATATTTGCGATCACAATAAATATTTTAAGCAGTGGTGTTATATACAAAAAAACAAACCGCCTTGCATTCCGCGCATAGCGATTTGTCTATAAAAGATACGCTTTATTATAAATAAATAAGACGAACCCCCTTTTTGTTAATACTTACATTTACTTGATTATATTAATTATTTTATTCTTTATAAAGATTACTTTTTTGACATCATCTAGCATATTAGGGAATTGTTTACTTATAACATTTTTTACTTGTTCTTCAGTACTATCTAGAGCGACCTTCACTAGACCTTTCATTTTACCATTTATTTGTATAGGTAAATTGATTTCATCTTCTACTAAATACCGCTCATCCACCTCGGGCCAACTCTCTTCAGTAATGATTTTACCAAAAATATTTTGATACATTTCACTAGTAATATGCGGAGCCATAGGATTTAGCATAATAAGAAACTGTCTTAATTCTTCTTTTGTGATAAAACCATCTTCTCTAATTTGTTTAATAAATATCATACACGCTGAGATCATAGTATTCATTTTTAAATCTTCTACATCGTCGCTAATTTTTTTGTTTAATTTGTTTATAGCATAGATATGTTCTTTACTGATGCCATCGCCCTTTATGATATCTGCTAATTTCCAAACTTTATTTAAAAATGAAGTTATCCCTTCAATACCTTTAAAAGTCCACATTACATTATCCTCATATCCACTTAAAAAGTTTAAGTGCATACGGGCGACATCAGAGCCATACTTATCCACAACCTCCATAGGTGACACACCATTTGTGCTACTCTTACTCATTTTCTTCCCTTCATCATCCAACACCAAACCGCTACCGAGTTTGCGAACAAACGGATCGCGAGAAGGCACTGCGCCTATCTCATATAAAAAGTTTTGCCAAAAGAACGCATATAACACGTGTCTTGTGATGTGCTCCGTCCCACCAACATACACATCTACACTACCCCAATATTTGAGTTTTTCATAATCAGCCAAACAATCATTATTGTGTGGATCAATATATCTTAACCAATACCAACTAGAACCCGCCCAATTTGGCATAGTGTCGGTCTCCCGCTTTGCCACACCACCACATTTTGGACACTTACAATTTACCCAATCGGCAACCTTCGCCAAAGGAGAGTCGCCTGTATCTAAAGGTAAATAGTCGTTTGTGTGTGGTAATGTTAGGGGTAAATCTTTCTCGCCTAGAGGAACAACGCCACATTTATCGCAGAATACAATAGGGAACGGTTCACCCCAATAACGTTGTCTATTAAACGGCCAGTCCTTCATTTTATAATTTACGGTTTCACTGCCGACACCCAACTCTTTCACTTTTTCTATAATCTTTGGTCTCGCCTCTCTTACAGGCATCCCTGTAAACTCAGCTGAATTAATCATTTTGCTATTTGTACTAATGTACACATCCTTTTCTACTGCATTATTAGATATATCTCCCTCAAGTACTTGCACGCAAGATATATTGTGTGCCTTTGCAAAATCATAATCTCTTTGGTCATGAGCCGGCACAGCCATAACAGCACCCGTACCATATCCACCTAAAACAAAATCAGCAACAAACACAGGTACTTTATCATTTGTGATAGGATTTACCGCATACACACCCTCAAGCCTTACACCAGTCTTGCTGTCTTGTGATGCTTTACGGTCTAATTCAGTTTTGTTTTTAGCAATAGTTTGATAATTTTTCACTTCCGTGTAGTTTATTATATATTCTCTCACTTTTTCTATTATACTATTTTCAGGAGCAAGAGTCACAAATGTCACACCATAAATTGTCTCTATGCAAGTTGTAAATATTTCAATGTCATTGATTTTTCCATCTCCCGCAAAAAGAGGAAATCTAACGGTCATACCTTCACTACGACCTATCCAATTACGTTGGGCTTCCTTTAGTTTTTCCGCCATATTGATATGTTCAACATTTGTAAGCAATTTATCACTATACTCTTTCATTTTAAGGAACCAGACAGAACGCTCAACTTGTTCCACTGCGTTACCACATCTATCACAAATACCATTTTGACTATCCTCGTTAGAGAGTACTGTTTTGCAATGTGAGCAAAAATTTACAGTCCCAACATTTTTATACGCTTTGTCGTGATTAAATAATTGTAAAAATATCCATTGAGTCCATTTAAAATACTCAGGATCACTGGTACATATCGTTCTATCCCAATCAAATGATAAACCTAATTTTTTCACTTGGTCCATCACATTTTTCATCCCGTTCGCTACAAAATCAAAAGGATTTATTCCCTTTTTTATAGCTGCATTTTCAGCTGGTAACCCAAACGCATCACCTCCAATAGGGAAAAGCACATTGTATCCTTTAAATCTCTTATATCTAGCAAGCACATCTGCGGGAATTGACGCTTTCAAGTGTCCCATGTGCAAATTTCCGCTAATATTAAAAAATTCGTACAATATATAAAATTTAGGTTTTTTATCAAAATCAATCGCTTTAAAAGTCTTTTCAGTTACCCATCTATCTTGCCATTTTTTCTCTACAGTTCTAAAGTCATAATCAGTCATTTTAATTCTCCATATTTTTTTGTATATTTTCTAATTGTTTTATTAATAATTTTAATCCACTGAATTTTTTCAAAAATTCATCTTTTAATGCAAAAGCCTTATCTATATCATTATTTTTATAATAGTAGTGTATTTGGATAAACATATTCTCAGCATTAGTTATATTATTTTTCGTGTTTAAGGGGCACAATTTGTCTAAATCTTTATATATTGTACCCAAGTAATATGGCTCCCACCTTAGCATAAACCTATCAAATGCCCTTGTTTTCAATCCATGATATTTAGTTTTTAACACTTCATACTCTGATTTCACATCATCATAACTCAGTGAATAATTCAACTTTAGCAAGTCGTAAAAATACTGATAACTCCTTACACTAGGTTCTTTTATTTTTTGATTATACTCAGTATTTTTTGATAGACTAACTAATCGCACATACCTTAATGCTATGATATTCAAAAAGTTTCTTGTTTCTGGATGAATATTTTCATTTAAAGTATACTTGTTTAAATTGGTTTCAAACTCTTCAAAATCCATATTTTGCTCAAATAACCTAAACGGCTTTTTAAGTGTGTATCCCTGTATTAATATTTGCACTGCAAAAACAAGTAATAATGCAACGATTGCTATCACATACACTAATATATTTTTAAGCTCAAGCACCAAATATACGGCAACTAATGTAAAAACAATAGATATGGTTGTGTTTATAATCAAATTATTACGACTATAGTATCCTCGAGGTAAATATTGTTGTTTTTCACGCTCTAAAATGAATTGCGTTTCTTTTATAAAAAGTTGCACTAAAGAAGTTAATAAGAAAACCAACGCAAATAGACTACACCACGCAGAAATTAGTTCATTAAATGTGTATCCTTGTTCTGTAGGTTCATAAGTCAACGAAAGCACCCCCACTCCAAATAGCCATAAAGCCAACAATACATATTTAAAGATATTTTTCTGATTAAACTTTACAGTTTGCATAATAACACTTGCACCTATCAAAACTAGCGATCCCATTGATAAATAAGCATAACTATCATCGTGAATTATTGCGATACAACTAGTAATAAAACACAAAACACTCAACCCTAACTGTATAAGTACTAAATCCTTATATTTCATATCAAGCTCCACAAAAAATAATCTCTATAAGTATAACATAATTGATAAACAAAATCAACAAACAAGCACTACAAATTCAAGTTTAGGATATTTTTGTTAATTCTCAAAGTAAATTCCATAGTGGAAATTAAAACCAAGAGTTATTAGATATGGTCTTGGAAAGTTTAATCTGCATCAAATTTATCTGCAAGTTTTTAGCATATTCAAAAGCTTATTCTTTTTCTTCGGGAGTTTTCAAAACGATGAATTGCCAATTTCTATTATGCTCCCAAGTTGGTGCTTTATTACCAGCATCTAAAATCTTTTTAATAATCTCAAAATCAACATCTTTATCTAAAAATTCTCTTGTGGTCTTTCTACTATTAATGGCATCAAAAAATTCCAT
>CAYMVO010000033.1:0-4294 GCA_964393975.1 uncultured Lachnospiraceae bacterium | reverse complement strand
TGTTTTGCGGTGAATTTGAGTGATTGAAAAGCGCTGTTTTTGTTTTACCAAGATATTATCGTCTATTTTTACAAGTCTATTTATTAATTCAAACATTAACTTTAAAACCAAAATAAAAATGACTTCTCAAAATAAAATTCTAATTAATTGAATCTTATTTGAAAAATCATTTTTATTTATTATATTAATTACACCAAAATTATCGACTAAACTTATTTTGAGAATCAACGTATGGTTTGTTTACCTCAATAATTTCTTTTGCTTTATCGGTATATAAAATTCCATCAAGATGGTCATTTTCATGACAAATTATTCTCGCTAAATAACCGGTTGCCCTAAGCTGCATATCATCCCCATTCCTATTTTTAAATTTAACTAAAACTTCATTTGGTCGAATAACAATACCCCTTTTGCCTGGCACGCTTAAACATCCCTCAGAACCTTCCACCGCACCTTTTTCTTCAACGACTATAGGATTAACAAATTCAATACGAGCACCAGCGTATCCAATAACAAAAATTCTTTTCTGAACACCGACTTGTGGTCCAGCGATTCCAACACCTTTTGTTGCAATCATTGTATTAAACATTTTATCAAGTATATTACCGAGTTGTTCTCCATTAAGTCCTTCCTTAATTTCTTCATCAGACATGGATTTACATACTTCTCTTAGTCCTTTCCCTGCCTCTGTGTCAACTTTTACAACATCAAATACTTCTTCCATTTCATTTTCTCCTTTTGTATTAATATCTTACAGCAAAATGATAACACAAAAAAAAAAAAATCAAGTACTTTCGTAAAATATCTCAAAAAACAACACAAAAAAACAAACTTCGCATTAAATTACTTTAGCGATATTTTTATTTCGCCAAGTTTCAAACATACTTGCTATTGAAATACATATTTAATAGCCGACTATATTTATAGGCGTACATCAAAAAAAGAACACGTTTAAAAGAGTGCTTAATTTACGTTGTAGCTTTGTATACTTAGATAAATATAGTCTTTTATTGTAGTAATACACATTAGCCTATCACTAAATCTTTCATATTCATATCAACTATTTCTTCTATTTCCGCCATCACTCTTTAGAATATTTAGCCGTTACTTTGTTGGTAAGATATATACATAATGAGTTTGTATACTTTTAAGACTACATTCCCGTGAAATTAATTCGTAATGTTTAATTTCATAATAGCAACTATCAATAAAATAGGGAGATGATAAATACTTACCTACTTTATAATCACATCAAATACAACTTTTATAGTTTGCCCTGCCCCAAGATCGTCTAAGGAAAAGCCATCATTTGGATTGAACTGGTCTTTTGTTTCTTCATTTACTTTTAGCGAACCTGCAACAAAATCAACAGTATCCGGTAATACATCTTTGAAAAACAAATTAGTGTTTTCTATCTCACCATTATTTGTGATAGTAATTGTGTAAGTAAGAATATCGCCAGTTTTCACCACATTATAACTAGCAGTCTTGAGCAATGCTATATCATTTTCAATTATGTTTATGGTTATCTCATTTGAATCTAAATTAAATTGCATACTTTCAAGAATAAAGCCAATACTTGTTTGGTTCGTAAATAGGCTAATAATCGGATACTTAGGGATTTGTATTTCATATGATATATCCATATCTGCACCAAAACCACCTAAAGTGGCAGTCAAATCAAACCCAATTATTGGATCAAGTTCTGGTCGTTCCACTCCTCCAATATTTACAGAACCTTCAACAAAAGTCACCCCATCACTAAGTGTATCTTTTATTGTAAAATTTTCTATAGTTTGGTCAGTGTTATTGGTTATTTTAGTATTAACACGAATTACTGAATTTGGAAGTATCCACATCTTATCCGCAGTCTTAACAACACTAACATCAGCATCAATATTATTCGTTCTATGTGTGTTGCTTGAACTATCAACATCAAAACTTTGACCTTCTTTTAAGATAGTAGATTTTAAATTTGCAGTATTTAATATTGCCATACTCTTCTCCTTAAGAATATTTTATTCATAAATCTAAGAATTAGTTAATACAAACACTTTTTTCATTTGACTAAATTATGGTTTTATGCTACACTTAGCATAATGAGGTGATTATGAATAAATTTATGCAATTAGCAATAGAAGAAGCAAAAAAAGGTATTTATTTAGGTGATGGAGGACCATTTGGCGCTGTTATAGTAAAAAATGGTGAAGTAATTGCTAGTGGACACAACAGAGTCGTAGCAAACAACGATCCTACTTGTCACGGTGAAATAGATGCCATACGAAAAGCTGGTCAAATATTAGGCACTTTTGACCTAAGCGGATGTGAAATTTACACTACAGGATACCCTTGTCCTATGTGCTTTTGCGCTATCCTTTGGGCAAATATAGATAAAGTATATTATGGATGCAACACAACAGATACTGAATTAATTGGCTTTAGAGATAAAGAATTTGAAGAATCTATTCCAAATAAAAAACTTTCAATTTGCACGGAATTAAATAGAGAAGAATGTTTGCAGTTGTACAAAGACTATAACAACTTAACAAATAAAACCCCTTATTAATGTATTTAAAAACTTTTTGTGTATCATCTTGTTATTAACCATAACACATAAACACGATTAATTCTCACAACTAAACAATTAACCCTACAATACAAGTAGGGTTTTTGATTTATTATAAATGCAAATATTTACTGTCGACAAAAAGAAGATTTGTCTGTATATTGATTTGTTTCTAGATTTACTTTTTTAAAATTTACAATTTGCTCGGTATATGTTTGAATTATAGTATCTTTTTGTTGTTTTGTAAACTTAAAGTCTTCAACTTTTTCTACTTTATCAATCATATCAAAAATATTAACCGTTAGACATTTGTCTAATAAATCATTTAACTTACGATTCTGTTTACATAAGCTATAAATTTGTTGTGCAATACATTCATTATTACTCAATTTGTTATTATCTAATTTCGCCATACTGCCTAGATGAAGAAATAATTCATCATCTTTATGATTTTTTGAAACCATCCTTTGCATATAAAAACATTCACCATTATCAAAAAGCGGAGTTAGTTTCAAGGTTTTTGAATCCTTACTATATATAAAATTTATATTCGACCAATTTCTATCGCCGTTACACATAAACCAATCAATCAACACAGTCTTTTGTAATTGTTCTCTTATGCTTATTTCATCAAAACCAAACTTAAAATTAGTTGCAAACCGCTTTAAATCAGCAATAACGCCATCAACGGAAAATTATATGGAATTTTATTTTTTTCTTGTTCTTCTTTATAATACTTATAAAATTCGTTAAACTCATCAGTTTTTATGTCATGGCAAATTTCAATAGCGCTATTCTTTGATTTTAGATAATTTAAATTCATCAAATCCACAAGTGATATCATACTTTCATCACCTGCTAAAAATGATTTACTCAAACATCCATTCTCTCCATTAAATGAAGCCAATTTATACGGTACACAAAAATCAATTCCAACTTCTTTAAGAAAATAATAATAAAACACCTCCACAACATCACCACATAATTAATTTGCCTCCGCCTCAAATTGTTTTTCAAAATATTCTTTTATCCTTTCACTATCATTTCTAGAATAATTTTTCTTGAAAAAGTAAACCCCTTTGCTAGAATTAAATTTTAAAACTTTTGACGTTCCTCCGTAAGCTTGCTCAACTTTGTTATTTATTATATCATTTATCACCACTCTACTCACAGTCAATCTCCTAAAATTATTATAAATATTATACTATAACTAATTATAAAAAATAAGCACCTGCGCTAACATTCATACTTTATTTGATCACTTATTTACTAAATAACAACTCTAAAAATTTACATAAAAAATACGCACTTCGCAAGTTTTACGAGTATGCGTATCGTTTCACAATGGCGGAAAGGACAGGATTCGGACCTGCGAGACTTTTCAGTCTACCAGTTTTCGAGACTGGCACATTCAACCAAGCTCTGACACCTTTCCAAACAATTACAATAATACACCTAAAAACATTTATTGTCAAGGGTTTATGACCTTTTCATATACCACATTGATTTATGATTATAAAAAAGAGATAATTTATATTATAGGAGGTTAGAGCAAAGCACAAAAATTTATTTTTGTATTTGATATAAACGACGCCTAATTCAAACAGTGTCGCTAAAATGATAATTTTAGAGCAAATTGTTAAATTTGCATAAATTTTAAATTTGATTTAAAATTTACGACACATAGTTTATAATCAAGGAAAGAGAGCAAAGCACAAAGTATTTTGC
>CAYMVO010000032.1:0-5050 GCA_964393975.1 uncultured Lachnospiraceae bacterium | reverse complement strand
AAGCAGTATATATAAAAGGATATACAGTAACGATCAATAAAGGTGAACACATTACTTCAGTAACAGTCACCACAAACGAAGAAGAAATAACGAATGGAGACTTAGTCCCAGAAAATACAGTACTCACTATATCCGCTACTGCTACTAGTGGTTATATAGCGAGCTGGACGGTGCTAGTAGGTAGCGGTACGCCTACTAGCAATGCGACTAGCGTCACTGCGACAGATGATGTGACCATAGACGTTATCGGTGAATTACCGAAAGCGACATTGCCAAAAACTTATTTGACGACTTTAGGTATAACGGATGCGACTACTATAAACACAATTACTTTTTATGATAGCGTAAGTGAGGCGGAGAGCGTGATAGGATCGACGATTATGGGTACGCAATTAAATGCTGGCGTAACTACGGATAACGGTACAGTTTATGGTCTCGCGGTGGCTAATACGACAGATACTAGTAAATATGATATACATATTGCGAGTGACGGGATAATCAGATTTCCGGCGGATAGCTCTAGCTTTTTCTATAACTACACGAATCTCACAGCGATAAATAACTTGGAGATAGTGGATTTTAGTGAAGTGACGAACACGGAATCAATGATTTATTACTGCTCTAAATTGACTAGTGTAAATTTTGGACAGAATTGCGGATTAAATAATATAGGTCAAAGTACTTTTTATTATTGCGAAGGATTGACAAATATGGTTATGCCGGATAGTGTAACGACTATAGGTGTTCAGGCTTTTATGGGGTGTAAAAGTTTGGAGAGTATAACTATACCTAGTAGTGTGAATAGTATAGGTAGCGGGGCGTTCGGGGGTTGCGGATTAGTTAGTGTAGAGGTAGAGAGCGGAAATACGACTTATGATAGTAGGGATAATTGTAATGCGATAATAAAGACTAGTACTAATGAGTTAGTTGTTGGATGTAAAAATACAGTTATACCGAGTAGTGTGGTGAGTATTGGAGCAGAGGCATTTAGAGGATGTAGTGGTTTGACTAGCATCAGTATACCTAGTACGGTGACAGAGATAGGTTCGTGGGCGTTCGCATATTGCAGTGGTTTGACTAGTATCAATATACCTAGTGGGGTGACGGCGATAAGTGAGTACACTTTCTACTATTGCACCGGTCTAGTGACTGTGACCATACCGGAGGGCGTGACTAGTATCGGTGGATATGCGCTTTTTGGGTGTAAAAATATAAAGAAATTGATAATACCTAGCACGGTGACTACTGTTGGTGATAATGCTATGAATACCACTGCGATTAAAAGTTATATAGTGGTCAAAGGAACTAATGTGACGCTTGGTGATCATAGCTTTGGAGGAAAGGCTAATATGGTGTATGTGTTTTGTGAAAACTCTACTATGGCGAGAAAAGCGTATGACGCACTACAAGTCCATGCTGGACCTATGGTGCTATACAAGAGTAGTGACACGTTGACTGGGACTCAAGTTTGGAAAGCATATGATGATGAGATGATAGGACGCATAGGCGAAACGGAAAGACTATATTTGGATGGTACGGCGACGAACTATTTTAGGATAGTTGGTACGACGGATGTATATAAAAAGATAAGTTACTAGTATTTTTGAGATTTAAACTATAAAAAATACTAGTCAAAGAAAAAAGACAAAAACTAACTCGAAAATTGTATTTGTCTTTAGTCTAAAAAATCTTATAGGGTGTCCTATAAGATTTTTTATTTAATCGTTATCTTTTTTATCAAATAACCTTTTTTTCTTTTTTTGATCCTCGTTTGGTTTTGTGGAATTTTCACTACTATTGCTAGCGTTTGTGTCGCTAGACTCATTATCAGTCGAGGTGGTGCCATTAGAAGAATCTTTATCTAAATCGGTTGTTTGATTTTGCTCAGTGTCTTGTTTTATTGCACTTATACTATCTTTATTTATAGAGACGAGTGCATCCACAAGAGTCGGAGTCGCAACGCCATTTAGTTCATCCAAGGTCTTAGACAGTAGGCAACTCATATCAGTCTCTACACCTTTTTCTTTATAAGAGGTTAAGATTTTATTTAGTTCTAGCAAATAAGTCCCATTTACATGCTCGACGTAAGACGCCTTTTCGTGATCAGACATATTAGCACTCTTTGTCATAAAGTCGATAGTTTCCAATTTTGAATGTCTACGACTATTGAGCTTGAGTAATTCATCATCCAAAGCATGTTGTTCTCTTTCTATTGCTTGTGCTTTTTCTTTTTCATCCATATAAGCAATTACTTCTTCACTACTCTTGCCTGAGCAAATCATTTCAAATTCATCTTGATAAATAGTTTCTTTTGTGAGTAATACTTTTACGATCTCATCTAGTATTGTGCGTTTCTTTTGTAAGATATCAGTTGCTTTAGCATAGTTTGCATCTAAAATTGCTTTTATTTCTTTATCAATTGCTAGTGCAGTCGCTTCGCTATAAGGGTTGTGTGTTTCAGAATTATCTTTCAATGTAGGTTTGCTACCATCATCTTCAAATCCTATAAAGCCAAGACTTGACATACCCCATTCAGTAACCATAGCTCTTGCGATATTGGTTGCTTGTTTGATATCGTTACTAGCGCCTGTTGTGTAATCTTTAAATACTAACTCTTCCGCAATACGACCACCCATACAAAACGCTATTTCGTCTAGTAATGCTTGTTTGCTACGATAATGGCTTTCCTTATCGTCTCGTGGGAGAGTGTAACCACCCGCGCCACCTCTTTGTATAATGCTTATTTCTTGTATCGTCGCAATATGTGGTAGACTATAACCTACTAATGCGTGACCTGCTTCGTGATAAGCAGTAATCTTTCTATCATCCTCTGAGACTACACGACTCTTTTTCTGAGTGCCTATGGTGACTTTGTTGATAGAGTTGGTAATATCTGCCATAGTGATACACTTTCTATTTTCCCTAGCGGAGAGTAGCGCTGCTTCATTGAGTAAATTTTCTAGGTCAGCACCAGTAAATCTACTAGTGAGTCTTGCTAGTTTTCTAAAATCTACATCATGGGCAAGTTGCTTATTTCTAGCGTGTACTTGCAATATTTGCTCACGCCCTTTTACATCAGGTGGATATACATATATCAATCTATCAAAACGACCAGGTCTAGTAAGTGCCGGATCTAGGATGTCAGAACGGTTTGTCGCAGCGACTACGATTATACCTTCGTTTGCTTTAAAACCATCCATCTCGACTAATAGTTGATTGAGTGTTTGTTCGCGTTCGTCGTTTGCGTTTCCTAGACTAGAACCGCGTCTACGTCCTACCGCATCTATTTCATCGATAAATACAATGCATGGAGAGTTTGCTTTTGCTTGTTCAAACAAGTCTCTCACTCTAGAAGCACCGACACCGACATACAACTCCACAAAATCAGAACCACTTATTGAGAAGAACGGCACATTGCTTTCACCAGCAATTGATTTTGCGAGTAGTGTTTTACCTGTACCAGGGCTACCCACTAGCAATACACCTTTAGGTATTCTAGCGCCTATATCACTATATTTTTTAGGATTTTTCAAGAAATCAACTATTTCTTTTAGTTCTTCTTTTTCTTCATCAATACCTGCAATATCGTCAAATTTGACGTTTACTTTGTCGCTCATTAAAGATTTGTTTTTTATAAAATTTGCACCGTCTTTATTTGCTTTTGATATTGACCTCATTAGCAAAAATACTGCGAGTAGTATCAATGATATATACACGATAGGCATTATCACATCAAACCAATTTTTAACGGCAACATCTTCTTGCCATTCAAAACTTGCTATTGTATCATCATCTCTTAGTGCTACTAATAAATCGTTTGAGTTTGCATTGTATACAAACCAATAATCTGCCTTAGCAGGAAAGTCATTTTTATCTATCTCAGAGTTTTTTATTAAGATGTAACCTTTGCTATTGTTTTGTTGCGTGTATACAGCCTCGACTTGATTTTGAGTAATTAGAGTTTCCAGTTTGTTTATGTCTATTTTTTCAGGTCCTTTACCCATTGTACTTAAGTACATTAAAACAACTAAAAGAATACATAATACAATGATGAATATTATGTTTTTACTTTTATTTTGTTTGCTATTATTTTGTTCCAAAGTTTTTCTCCTTTCATTAATGTTAAACTATATTTTAGCAAATTTATAAAAAATAAACAACTACTTTTTTAAAAAAATTGCACATTAATTTATCATTATATAATATTATTTGAAATGTGCGTGAATTATATTCAATTTTCAATAATAAGTTACAAGTTTATTCAAGATGATTGCTTTTTTTATTGACCTGTAGTACAATGGTTGTAAATTTATAATGGCGAGGGGATTTATGGCAAAACTTTATTTTAAATATGGCACTATGGGTAGTTCAAAAACTGCACAAGCACTTATGTGCAAGTTTAATTATGAGGAAAGAGGGTTTAAGGTGTTATTAATAAAATCACAAATTGACAAGCGTGATTTAGACAATGATAAGATTGTAGTGAGAAGTAGGATAGGGCTTTTTGCACCTTGTGAGACTTTTGATGTTGATACTAATCTTTTTGAGTTTATAAAGGATCGAGGTTATCTCTCTTCCCGTTCGGTTGTAGTAGTGGATGAGGTGCAATTTTTAACGAAAGAGCAAATAGAACAATTAAAAGAGGCTTCAGTATATGTTCCAGTGATTTGTTATGGGCTTCTGACCGACTTTAAGACTAAACTATTTGAGGGTTCTAAGCGTTTGATTGAGATTGCCGATTCTTTACACGAGATTAAAACTATTTGTAAATGTGGTAAAAAGGCAAATGTAAATGCTAGAATGCGTAATGGTAAGTTGGTTATTGATGGAGATGTTGTAGAAATTGGTGGTAATGATAATTATCAAGCAATGTGTTTTGGTTGCTATATGAAAATGCGCGAAGAATTGAACAATGAAACCAAATAATCGGGTACAAAAATTTGTAAAATAGTATATAGCGCTTTTAATTATTATATTGATATATATGGAAAGCGGTTTAAAGACTTGTGAGGGTGACCTTGCAAGTCTTTTTGTATATATCCTTATATAT
>CAYMVO010000031.1:0-6088 GCA_964393975.1 uncultured Lachnospiraceae bacterium | reverse complement strand
CTATTGTTATATCCTTCTACGAAATAGAAGTTTTCTTCAGCTTCTTGTCATTGTCCCGCACCATGAGTGATGTCCACAGTTGAATTTACCCCTGCAAGCAAAACTCCTTTTTGTGACAAAATTCGTTTTATTTCACGCATAATTTTTTTTAGTTGTTTTATCATTAAAATAATGTAACGACAAATCTGCTATCACAAGGTCAAATAAATTATTGTCAAATGGGAGTTCTTTTGAGATATCAACAATCAAATCTCTGCTTGCGGGATATGCTTGTTTATTGATTTTATTGCAACTTCTGAACAATCACAAGTCACGACTTTACATCCTTTTTCAACTAAATATAAAGCATCATTGCTTAAACCGCACCCTAAATCAAGAATTTTGGTCTTTGTGTTTTTAAACAGTTTGGAATATTTATCCAACCAATCATTGTAAGTAGGTATATTTTTTGAATATTTTTCATGGATTTCTAACCAATAATCCGTAAATTCCATTACGCGCATCCTGAATTTATGTATTTCATTAGTTCAATATACCACATCATTATAAAAAACGCTACTAATTATGTAAGAACTATTTTTTTAGTTAATTTACAAAAACAAAAGATCATTTTTTAAATATAAATTCATTTGTTAGTTTATTTATTTTAAAAATTATATTAAACACCGCTTTAAACAATTCAATAAGATGTCCCTTGTATGCTTGTTCAATGACACAATCTAAATATATAAAAAGTTTTTGCTGTACTTCTAAGATTTTGACTGCTTTTATTAAACTATTCAATCGGGAAATTTACTAGTATTTATTTAAGAGTTGAGTAAATGTTTGCCAATATGTTGAATATTTTTAATATGTTAGTAAATTTAGTGCAAACATTATTTTTTTTACTTGTTAAATTTATTAAAACTAATTGCGCTATTTAATTATTTTTTATTTTATGAATGTTTCACGTAAAACATTTTATATTTAATCTATTAAAACCCTTGATTTTTAATGCGTTTTGGTATATTATATAAATATGGATAAAGAACTTAAAGAGGTGTTTAACAGAGCTGGTATAGTTTTAAATGATTTACAGGTTAAACAATTTATGCTATATTATCATTTGCTTGTTGAGTACAATAAAATGTTTAATCTAACCGCAATTACGGAACCAGTTGATGTGTTTGTAAAGCATTTTGTGGATTCTGTATTGCCGTTAAGAGTTATAAAAGAGGGTGTCAGTGTGATAGATGTTGGGACGGGTGCTGGCTTTCCTTTGATTCCACTAAAAATAATGAGACCAGACATAGATGTAACTCTCGTTGATTCATTAAGTAAAAGGGTTAATTTTTTAAATGTGGTAGTGAGCGAATTGGAACTTACCGATGTGAAATGTATTCATTCAAGAGCGGAGGATTTGGCTAATAATATAAAATATCGCGAAAAATTTGATGTTTGTGTTGCTCGGGCTGTTGCAAAATTAAATACGCTAGCGGAATTAACATTACCGTTTGTAAAAATAAACGGCATATTATTAGCTTATAAGTCAGATGCCACGTTAGAACTTGTAAGTGCAAAACACGCGTTAGCAGTTTTAGGTGGCGAGTTAGAAGAAATAATGAACTTTGAATTACCTCTAGGTATGGGAAACAGAAATATTGTTATTATAAATAAAATTTCAAATTCGCCTAGTAGGTACCCGCGTGGACAAAATAAACCCAAAAATAATCCACTTTAACACAACTTGCTAAATATTTTTAAGTTGTGTGTAACTATAATATAAAAGGAGAGATATAAATATGGCTAAAATAATAGCTTTTGCCAATCAAAAAGGTGGTGTCGGTAAGACTACAACTGCTATAAATCTTGCGTCTTATATTGCAAGTATGGGAAGGAAGGTTTTGATTTTAGATATTGATCCGCAAGGCAATGCTTCTAGTGGTGTTGGTGTGGAAAAAAATGGGGAGTTAAAAACTTTGTACAATATAATAGAATATGAAACTCCTGTTATTGAAGTCGTAAAAACAACTAGTGTTGTGGGGCTGGATATTATTCCTGCAACTGTTGATTTAGCGGGGCTTGAAATTGATTTGGTGCAAATGAAAGATAGGGAATATCATATAAAAAATATATTAACTGAAGTGTCTAGTGTATACGATTATATTTTTATAGATTGTCCACCTTCTTTAGGTTTGTTGACTGTTAATGCTTTGACCGCCTCAGACTCCGTGATAATACCTATACAATGCGAGTTTTTTGCTTTGGAGGGTTTAAGCCAATTAATGAACACAATTAAATTAATCAAAAAACATCTTAATCCTGATCTTGACATCGAAGGTGTAGTGCTTACTATGAAGGATAATAGAAGTAACCTCATTCAGCAAGTCAGTGCTGAAATACATAAATTTTTTGGTAAAAAAGTTTTTCAAACAGCGATACCTAGAAACATTAGACTAGCTGAAGCGCCTAGCCACGGCGAGCCAATTGTTGTTTATGACAAAAACTCAAAAGGTGGGCAAGCTTATCAACAATTAGCAGAAGAATTATTAATGAGAAATAGCGATTCTTACACAAAAATAAAGAAAGATTAACTAATATTTATAAGATGAATTAAGGAGTGATATTTTATGAAAAAAGGATTAGGAAAAGGATTAGGGGCTTTATTATCTGTTTATGATGACGAAGAAGAGTTAATGGAAACAACGAAAGCGCCTTTAAAAATAAAGACGCAGTCAAGTATGCGAAGCGCTGAAAATGAAAGCGCTTTAAGTAGCACAACGACGCTACCAATTAATAGCGTTCACCCGAATCCAAATCAGCCAAGAAAAAAATTCGATCAAGGCGCATTAAATGAACTTGCAGATTCCATTAAAATACACGGGGTAATACAGCCCATCATAGTGAATGATAATGGGGATGGTAAATATATGATCATCGCAGGTGAAAGGCGTTGGAGAGCGTCACAACTTGCGAATAAGACTGAAATACCAGTAATTGTAAAGAAGTATACTGAGAAACAAATAGCTGAAATTAGTTTGATTGAAAATTTACAAAGAGAAGATTTAAACCCTATTGAAGCGGCAAGGGCAATTAAGCAATTAATGGATGAGTATAATTTCAATCAGGAAGAAGTTTCTGAAAGAATAGGCAAAAGTCGTTCAGCTGTTGCAAATACCCTAAGATTATTAAATTTGTATCCAGATGTCATAAAAATGGTTGAAAACGGTGAACTAAGTCAAGGGCACGCCAAATGTCTTGTCGTTATAGATGATGAAAATATTCAAATAAAGTTTGCTAATCAAGCTAAAAATAATAAGTTATCTGTTAGAAATCTGGAAAGAATGGTTAAGGAATATTTAAATCCAAAGCCTAAAAAAGTTGCGCAACAAAGTATTGAATTGAAAGATTTAGTGTCTGAAATGGCTAAAACATTCGCGACTAAAGTCAGCGTTTTAGGAAATGATAATAAGGGGCGTATATACATTGATTATTACTCTAAAGATGATCTGGATAGGATAGCTGAACTGCTTGAATTACTAAAAAGTAAAACCTTAACATTAAAAGATCTCAATAATTTTAATAAATTAAATATATAAAAACTTAACACCACGCGCGGATACAATCTTTTGCGGATGGTGTTTTTGTTTCACGTGAAACAATTTTTAGTGTTAAGGACTTGATTGTGACTGATTATAAAAGTGTTTAACAATTTTTTTAACCGTGAAGACAGTTGCAAAGTACATTTTTGGTGTACGCCTCTGTTAATGTAGTGATACGCTTTGTCGCGATTGATGATTGTATAGAGTGATGAAACTTTTACTGCTATAAGAATTAATTATAAACATTAAAATGAGAGATGTATAAAATAAACATAAATGAGTTGTGTTTATACTTAAACATCAAATAGATTTTGATTTGATTATTTTTGTTGTGTTGTTGGCATTGCTTAGCAATTGTGTTCCACGTGAAACAATGCAAGGGAAGGCTGTTTTATCTTGCTACACACTTTTTGTTAAACAATGAAATATTTTACATTAAAATGCGTTAAAAGATTATGTCAATCAAGTTTTAATGTAGGTTTATAATAAAAACGCGATTTATGTTGAGGCTTTTGTATGGTTATTAGTTTAGTGTATTGTTGTATAGTTTATTGCACGCAAAAAACTTGATGCAAATAAACCATAAATTAATTAATAGTAAGTTGTGCGTGGTTGAAAATAAAAAACTTGATTTACCACTGAAAATGTTCCCGTTTCTACAAACATAAATTAAATATAACATACGGCGAATAATCAGAGAATGAATGGGGCCCATGCATTGGTTTGAGTATTATAATTTGTGATTTATTGTTTTAAAGTTGGTGTTGTTAAGCAAGTGTGTGTTCTTTATTATGTAAAGGCACCCCCGTGTTATCTCGTATCAAACTGGCTCTAAGTGTTGAATTGTTTTTTCATAACAGTGCGGTTTGTTCTTGTTATTTAGTCTGATAAATATTATATATAAACAATATCAAATAACGTTGTGAATTTTTTGTTCCACGTGAAACAGTTTATAATTTAAATTTTTATTTTATTATTCATTGTGGGGTTGATTTTTAATTTTTTGTTGGCATTGTTGGATGGGACTGGGGTGGCTCCTTGTTCCACATGAAACTTTTCAAGTCCGAACTATTTAATGTTTGAGGGATTGCTTGAGATGTGCATGTTTAAAATATGAAATAACAAAAGGTTGTTTTGAGTTTAAACTGTGGATAATTAATTAGCTAAATTATTTTTTGATAATTCGATGCATTTTAAGTGTTTTTGCAAAAGTGAATGAAAAAGAGTCTGCTTGTTACAATATGGCCTTGTCTTAAAAAATGGTTTACAAGTAATTTTTCATTTATCTAAATTATTTAGATTGATAATTATATAATAATAACTTACTAAAGCACCTCTTTTGTTTAAGGATGTAGAGGGCTCCAAATAGCGGTTGGATGTTTGATTTTTAGCGCTTAGTTGCTGATATGGCGCTTGTTGAATGTGTGGGGTTGCGGTGAAGAGTTTTATTATGTATAAATACAAATAAAACCATATTGATTGCAGGCAACGTAGATGTTTAAATTGTAAAAACAGCGCAAAGAATGAGCTTCTTGATTACTGAATTAATTTAACATAATAACTTATAAATGCTTTTGGGTGTTAACAAATTTGCTAAATTTGTTTCTGAATATTTTTGCAATTTTATAAAAACAAAAGATATATGGCTTTAAAAAGTTTTGTTATTCAACTTGACAGAGAATTGTGTCTAAGATAAAATAGATTGTAGTAAAAAGACTTGTAAATGAGATGTAAGGAGAAAATATAATACAATACGAAAACTTGGCAATTGTCGAGCTGAAATTTTTGATGCTAAACAAATTACTAAATGGTGGAATAATTGGCACGTAATGGCGCACGCAGGATTTCCAAATGGGTTAGGGGCAACTGAGGAGGATGTTGCTAAAAATTCATAAAGGGCTTATGGTTGTTGTTGAAAATGAACGTCTTATTGGCAAGTGTGTCCATATAGATGCCCCAATCAGCATTGTTCAAATTGGTATAAAAATTTGTGAAACTGATTGTCGAAATCGTGGTATAGGCAAAAGTTTTAAGTATATTGATTTCATGGTTGTTTCAAAACGGTCACTCTAAAATTATTCTCGACGCTGATCTTTAAAGCACTCGTGCATAACGTGTTTATGAAACTCTTGGCTTTCGTAAGGTAAAAATAAATACATAGGAAAATAGGACAAACTCGATTATCTGTTGAGTATGAGTTAACTGAGGAGAATTTTATAAGTTATATACATAGCACTCTGCTTAGACTAATGGAGAAAGGTTGCTATGGTAAATTTAAATAATTTTTCAAAGTAACTTAATCCCTGTTCCATTGATTTTTAATGATTTTTGATATGTAAATAAAAGACTGAAAATCAAGTTTCTCAATAAAATTTTCCTTAATTGATATTTATTTTCGTGTTTTTGTATTTTGTTCTTTTTAAGATTTCAAACTAAACACTCTAAGCAATTCAAAAAATAAATGTTTTTGTTATTAGTATGAGTTTGTATCTAGTATATTCAATTAG
>CAYMVO010000030.1:0-6417 GCA_964393975.1 uncultured Lachnospiraceae bacterium | reverse complement strand
ATATATAAGGATATATACAAAAAGACTTGCAAGGTCACCCTCACAAGTCTTTAAATCAACTGTTATAATCAAACGGTGTTTTATTTTTCTTTTCACCTAACAAATTTAAAATATATCCGTTTTCTACTTTGCACCACCACCTAGGATCGTGATTTGGCAAATCAGATAAAATCTCTTCATCTGTAAATCCTCTTGATTTATGCAACTCCAAATCACCCACATCAATCAATATCTCAGCGTAATCGGTTCCATCTTCCCTAGAAAACACAACTTCAAACTGATTATTTCTTATCCAAGAAAATATAATCGTACCAACTGCGCCTTTAAAAAACACCTGCCTGCTCATATTTTTTCTTACTAACAATCACTCTTTCCTCGTCCAAAAACTGCATACTAAATCCCCAAAAATCTTTTACTAAGCAAAATAAAATCATCTTTTGACAAACTTTCCGCTCGAATATTAGGCTCAAATCCTTTTAATAAGGTGTCTAGTTGTTCCCCGTTTAAATCTAATCCCTTAGATAAATTGTTTCGCAAAGTTTTTCTACGCATAGCAAAAGAAACGTGTACAAGTTTTGAGTAAATAGGTTCAACCTCAGTATCCACATTATCAAACATATCGATTCTAACCATAGCACTATCCACATTTGGGCTCGGCACATACATATTGCGATTTATATTTCTAACAATTTTGGCTTTACCATAAAAATTTATCATCAATGTCAGTATTCCATAATCTTTTGTGTTTGGCTTTGCAACAATTCTCTCAGCGACCTCCTTTTGCACCATAATATTTAAACATTTTAATTTTTTACTCGGCAAAAAATGAAATATGATAGGTGTGGTAATATAATAAGGCAAATTCGCAACCATAGTATACTGCCCACAAAAATCGCTCTCAATCTCATCAAGAGATTTACTCAAAATATCACAAAACTTAATCGTGACATTGTTCTTAGTCACACTCTCAGCGAGTATCTCTCTCAGCGACTCATCTTTTTCATAAGATACAACTTTCCCACACGCCTCCGCTAATGCATTTGTCAATGTTCCCGCGCCAGCGCCTATTTCTAACACTTCATCATCTTTTGATACGCCACAATCAGCAACAATTGCTTTTTGAAAATTTGTATCCAAAATAAAATTTTGTCCCAAACTCTTTTTAAAATTAAATTTTTCTAATAATTTACTAATACCCATTTTTACTCCAAACCAAACAATTTATATGCGTTTTGAGTGGTAATCTTTATGACTTCTTCTTCACTCAAATCAAAATCTTCCGCTATGGCTCTAGCGGTATATCTCACGAACTGCGGTCTATTCACCTTACCTCGCATTGGCACAGGTGCTAAATATGGACTATCTGTCTCAAGAACAATATTTCCCAAACCAATAGTTTGTATAATCTTTCTGAGTTCGCCGTTATTCTTGAATGTATATGTCCCACCCACGCCTAAATAATAACCTTTTTTTATCAAAGTCTTTGCAGTCTCAAGATTCCCACTGTAACAATGCACAACACCTCTCACATTCGGATGCCTTTCTATAATATCAAGCAAATCTCCTTCCGCTTCACGACAATGTAAAATGACAGATTTGCCCAACTCTTCCGCTAACAAAAACTGCTTTTCAAGTAGTTTACACTGTTCGCTTTTATCATCTTTTCCGTAATAATAATCAAGACCTATTTCACCTATTGCAACAATATCTTTTTTATTTTTTCTAATAAAATCAAAAACGCCATCCTCGTACATACTTGCAAATTGCGGATGTACTCCCATAGCTTTAAAAATATGTGGTATATGTATTGTTTCAAGTTTTTTACAATCATCAGCGTTTGTACCAACCGCCACCAAAACATTGTTTTCATCATCCCCAAAAAAATCTTTTATTATAGTCTCCACATCAACATCATATCTCTCATCCCAAAGATGTGCGTGTGTATCAAAAAGTTCCATACATTTTTCTCCTAATTAAATCAAAAACATTTTAACATAAAATCATACAAATATAAAGTGTTATTTTGCAAATTTCCGCTAGACCGCTTTGATTATAACACACAATATTTTAAAACATCATAAAAAAAGATGAAAAAGCATAAAAATTAAAAACGATAAAAGGGTAACGATATGAATATTATATGGATATGTTTAATATGTGTTAGTTTGATTTTTTGTTTACTTCAATGTCCAAACAACGCAATATCAATAATGACACAATCTACAACAAACAGCATAAACTTATGTGTTTCGCTACTAGGAATATATATATTATGGATGGGATTTATACAAATAATGCAAGATAGTGGCATTGCAGATAAACTCGCTAAATTATTAAGCCCATTTATACGTTTATTATTTGGAAATATAGATAACGACTCACTTAGATATATTGCTATAAATCTTTCTTGCAATATGCTAGGTCTAGGGAATGCCAGCACACCCGCAGGACTAAAAGCGATGCAAGCACTAAACAACAAAAATGAAAAAATCAACCAACCTATGGCAATGTTGTTTTGCTTAAATTGTTGCTCTTTGCAATTATTCCCCACAACTATTATTAGTATGCGAAGCAATCACGGAAGTATAAACGCTAGCGATGTAATCATTCCTATCATATTAGTATCCATTATATGTTTCACCGTCTGTATCCTTCTTGTGAAAATTTTTTATAGGAGACAGGTATGAGTGTTTATATAATTCCTATTTTGCTAGTTTGTTTATTGATATATGCCCTCATCAAAAAAATAAACGCGTATAAATCTTTCACAAAAGGCGCATTAGAAGGCATAAAACTAGTACTGGACATTTTACCTTTTATCGTGGCAATAATGCTCGCGGTGGAACTAATGCGATTTAGCGGTGTGACAGATTGTTTGAGTAAACTACTAGCGCCGATATTCGGTTTTTTAGGTATCCCTAGTGAACTTACCGAATTTGTTCTACTCAGACCATTTACTGGAGCAGGAAGTCTCGCGCTTTTAGATGACATTCTTAACACCTTTGGTGCAGACAGTTACGAATCTCGTGTAGCGTGTACAATAATGGGTACAGGAGAAACAGTTTTTTATGTCAGCGCCTTATATTTTAGTGGTATAGGACAAAAAAGATACACACTCGCTCTGCTTATAGCCTTATTAACAAGTTTCTTTTCTGTAATTCTTAGTTGTTTGGTGTGTAGATTTATTTAGATAATCACTATTAACATAAAAACACACCAATTAAAAAGCATCCTTTAGTGAAGGCATTTTTAATTTGATGTGTTTTTTATTTAAAACCAGCGATGATTAGTGCCTCTTTCAGCAAACGCTTTTTCAATCTCCGCATCCAATTCTTGAATTTGTCTTGAGACATCACTCATATCAAATGTATTATTTGTTTTTGCAATCGCGCTATCTTTATCGTCCACAACTACTTGACTATTATCAACATTTTTATCGACTGAAAAATACTCATATTCGCCCTTGTCCTTACCTTTACTCAAGCTAGTTGAAAGTTTATCTTTTTCTATAGAACCGTCCATATAACCACCTTTAATTTTATCAAAAACCTCAATATTTATTTTTTCACTCTCAACACAATCATAAATCAACTTATAACATTCGCTATAAAATTTTTTAGAATCAGAATAATTATACTTAGTTTTTTCAGTAAAATCTCTCAGATTCCCAAGCTCCTTTTCGCATTCTTTCGACATTATGGTCACTATGTCAAGTCGATTTTGTAAATACATACGCATTGTATCCAAATCTACTTTCCCTTTGAGCAATGACTCATTCTCCTTAAGCGTATCACGACACACTACCAGTTGAGCCTTTATCTTTTCATAAATATTTGCCTTGCTTTTCTCAACATATTTCCCCTTGTTAAAAAATCTCCAAAGGAACTTCTTTCCAATTTTATCCGATATCTTTGTAGCCAAAGACGAACCGAGAAAATATGATACTCCAGCAGTGCCCACGCATAAAGCCATTAAAGGCCAAAGTCCTATTTCAAAAATCATCAGCCCTCCGAAAAGGAACCCGCCACCCAAAAATTTATGCCCTAAAGAGACAGCCTTTTCTTTCTTGTTGATATTTTGAAATTTATTCTCTTTATACGCCATTGATGTATTATTTTCTATATAGTCATCCAACTTTGACATTGCCACACTATCACGCCTTTCTTGCATAGCAACATTCCAACTAGATAAAATCATCTCTTCTAATTTTTGGTTTTTAACTGCCATATCAAATCCCCTCCAAACTTATCTACACATAGAATACACCAAAAACACAAAAAAGTCAATACCCTAAAAGAATACCGACTAAATTTTCACATATAAAACCCAAAAATTTTTCTAAGCATCACGTTAATAAAAACATTTCAATTTTGTTTATCACTGCTTTCTAGATCGTTTGTATTAAGATCATCTTGCGCCTTGCTTGCCTTGCAAAATTTTTCGGTAAAAAGTTTTTCCAACTTTTCACGATTTTTTAGCACATATAGGAACGCCAATAAAATCGCCAAAATAAATACGCCCCAAATAAGAATTCCCCACCAAGTCGTGAGAGGAATAAGTCCAAATAAATACGACGTTCCAAACACCACTATCACACGACTAATTAAAATCACAATAGAGAAATACTTTGTACTCATATTACTGAGCCCTGCCACAAAACACAGCACATCATCAGGGAAAAACGGCAAGATAAACATAGCGGTGAGGACCATAGCGTCCTTTCCCTTTACAATATTCATAATTTTATTTAGTTTTTCTTTACCGATTATCCATTCAACTAATCTGCTACCAAATAGCCGACCTATAGAGAACGCAACAAAACTACCCAAAATTATACCAATCAAACTAAATATAGAGTTGTATAGAGGTCCAAGTGCGTTGCCGTACAATTCTGTGCAAAGGAGCGCCCCCGCGCCAGTTGTCGCAAAACTAGGTATCGGTAAAATAGTCGTTTGCAAAAATTGCAATAACACAAACACCAAAACCGCCCATTTACCTGTAGATTCCATATATGCAAGCAAGTTTTGTTGAATGGTTTCACTCCTATTAGGCACATCACCGACTAAAAAAATATTAATAAATCCCGTTTTTTCGCAAAAAACATACAACCACACTACACAAAGGCACAATACACAAAACACCAATAACGATTTGTACAACTCCTCTTTATGGTATTTGTAAAACACATAGCAAAGTATAGCCAGCATCAAACATACCCCTATTGCTATATCAACAATCCATAAAGACAACAAATCACAAATTAGACATCCGATCACGCTACCAGTGGTAATTAATAACAATGCCAAAATCAAATAAGTATCATTTAAGTTTTTCATCTAATACCTCATTATGCTCATTATCGTTTTTTAGTGACACATTTTCATTTTCTTTATCTATACCATGAGGGAGCAATACACCTACTCGTTTTATTTTTCTCGCCAAATAAACAAATGGTGTGTCTAATAGTATGGTTACAAACATAAATATAAATGTCACCAACGAAAACTGTATCACCGTCACAAAATCTACCACAAGTGAATGATTTAAAAACGATAAAACTCCACCAAACTCATAAAATGCAAAAAAATTAAACAAGAAAGCATTTATCATTATACTAACTAGACTAGAAGCCGTATTTCTAAGCCACAACAATGATTTTTTATTTCCAAAATGCTTTTCCGTCACACTCCAAATAAAATGATAAATCTTTATATCTAAAAACTGTACAATCACATAAGTCACTAGACTCACTATCACCACTCTAGGCACACACGAAAAAAGTACACTCATTGCATTACTAGATTCCTCCAAACCCGCCGTCGGGGTAAATAGTAACCATGTCTGACTCACAACAACAAATATTGCGGATGCGAACAACCCTATCCATACCGCCAATCTCGCATGCGATTTCCCATATCTTTCACTCAATATGTCAGTCGCTAAAAACGTCGAGCAAAACATTACATTCCCAAGCGTAGCATTCATCCCAAATAGAGTCACATACTTTAGCACCTCAATATTGCTAAGTATGGTAGCAATACACATCCACGCAAATACTCCCACTCGCCCAAACAATTTGAATGCAAGTATCAGACATGATAAATACACCAAAATGGTTAAAAATAAATATACTTCGTTCATATAGTCCTCTCGCTTTTTGATTTTATTAGTATACAACTTTATTTGAAAAATTTCAAGCACAAAACCACTCACACCCCAAAAACCATTTCGAAACGCAAATACATGACTTGTTTTACACCCACATCCTATATCATCCTGAGCAACGTCGAGACATCCCGCAGAGTGATATGTAGTATCACGGTTGCGACACAATGTCACAGGTGCGATAGCGTTAGCTTATTCCCACCATATATCAATCTTTTAATAAAGAGCACAAAAAAACAAACCGCTATACAT
>CAYMVO010000029.1:0-7845 GCA_964393975.1 uncultured Lachnospiraceae bacterium | reverse complement strand
ATTGTTAAATTTGCATAAATTTTAAATTTGATTTAAAATTTACGACACATAGTTTCTATTATCGGAAGTCAGATGAAAGCAACGCAACGCGTTATTTTCAAATGACTGATGTTTATTCAATCAGTGACGCACACAATTTATTGTGTAATTGCGAGAGCAATAAAAATTTTAAATTTGATTTAAAATTTTACGTCACATAGATTATATTAGATGTTGACTCATTGTAGTCTAGACTTGGGTTAAATTTTTTCCAATAATTATAATTTGACTCCGCAATAAATTTTACCTGTTCATCTGTGAGCTCAGAAAACAAATTAATCTTCATATTATCCTCAATATTTTAAATATATCATTATAGTGATATAAAAGCAAAGTTTTTAAAACGCATACACTAATGACTTACTCTAGTATAGCACAAACTATAAAAACAAAGCAAATCTTTTTACAAGGCACTCGTCTAATTGTCGCAATACCCTCACCTCATAAAAATATCAAACGACAAAGTTTATCACCCGTAAATAAGTAAAAGCAAAATGAAAAGTCAGCCTAAAAGACCGCTTGCGATTTTAGTCGTACTCAAAAGAAAACACTAATCATTTAAATAAAAATTACACGACGTGATGCGTTTTCTAGTGATTTTTAGTTTTTTGCCGTTTTCAGTGACAAAATAGCTACCGCTTTTGTATTTACAATTTTTGCAGTCGCACTTCAAGTACTGCTTAAAAGGACAAGCCCTTAGAGTCATATAAGGCGGTCTTGCGACTCTCCCGCTTAAGACAGGTAAACCGAGTACTTTAGCACTCACATTATTAAACACGTTTAGTAGACTCCCAGCGACCTTTTCGTTTGGCAGGCAAAGTGCCCAATAATTATTCACCACGACACCCACATTTAGCGGTGACAAAATCTTTATAAGGTACTCCGCATCTGCATTCGTCACAAAATTCGGCAAGTCCACAAAAGGTCGCGCACCATATTTCAAGCACGCACTAATAAAGTCTTGTATATCTTTCAAGACATACCTCTCAGGAGAATACACCACCATTTTACCGCATTCAAAGTCTTTACATTCATTCACTAGCACATAGTCTTTTATGGTCGTTTTATCTTTTGGTGACTCTATCGATACCTTTTTTAGACTATGCTTTCCGCCCTCTATGACGTAAGATTTTACGGTCTCAAACACCGTTCGCCGAAACTCGTTCAACGACTGCTTCGGTAAAAAAGCGTTGTCAAGTTCGGTCGTGATTTCGCACGCAAAATCTTCCGATTTACTAAAATTTTCCTTTATCTCGTCCTCTGAGAGCGGATAGTTTTTAGCGAGTTGGCACTCTACCCCCTCTATCACAAATTCTTTACCGCATAACACAGTCTTTGCGCAAATCTTCTCACCCGCTACCGCCCGAACGCTGATAGATAGAGGTACCTTTTTATGTACTTTTGAAAGTTCGGTTTCTTGATTTTTATCGTCTATCAAATGCACACTGAGACCACTAGCGAGCTTTTGCGTGGTGGTGACAACATACAAATTTTCGCCCACTTTTTTAAGGTCATACGCAGTAAACACGGTCACCTCAGAGATACCGTCGAACACTTTAAATGTAGATTTTGGACTAAGTATCCTATCAGAAGAAAAATACACCTCGTCAAACCTCGCACCCCGTACTACTCTTGTTACCACGCCGACCTTTACGCCGATATGATTGTTATATACGGATAAAATATCATCGTTGCCATTAAAATACCCTTCCGTGTACCCACGATTGAATGCTAGTGCCAATTCTTTACTATCAAACTTTTCGCCATCTAACGCCTTGCGGTATTCCCTAGTAGCCACGCCGACATATAGCGGTCTACGAGCCCTACCTTCTATCTTTAGCGAACACACGCCCGCACTCTTTAAATCTTTCAAGCGGTCTATCATATTGAAGTCTTTAGCACTCAGTAGATACCCTTGACTCACCACCTTATCATCGTACACAAACTTGTACGGCAAACGGCATAGTTGCTTGCACTTTCCCCTATTGCCACTCGCATCGCACAAGTACTCACTAAGGTAGCAATTCCCCGAAAAGCACACGCATAGCGCACCGTGCGCAAAATATTCCAATTCCACAGTCGTAGACTTTTTTATCTCCGCTATCTCTTTTAGAGTGGTCTCACGGGCAAGCACTACACGCTTAAAGCCGAAATCTTCCGCCCACTTTACGCCGTACGTGTTGTGAAGCCCCATTTGCGTACTAGCGTGCATCTCGATATTAGGATAGTTTTTATGCACCAAATACGCAAGTCCGATATCTTGTATGATAAACGCATCTACGCCAATATTGTACGCATCTACTACTAGATTTAACGCAGACTCTAGCTCATCATCTCTAAACAAAATATTTACCGTAAGATGCACTTTCACGCCGTAAAGGTGCGCAAAAGCGACCACCTCGTTTAAATCTTCTAGCGTAAATCCAGCAATATTATTCCTCGCATTGAAATCTTTTACGCCGAGATACACCTCATCTGCGCCGTTAAAAACAGCCATTTTCAAACATTCAAAATCACCCGCAGGTGCTAGTAACTTCATTTTCATACTACAATAATACCATAAACCCTAAAAAAAGTGTATAATTATTTTTAAAAAAATTTATAATATTTTTTATATCACTTTTCACAGGTCACCTCTATATAACGCTTGTAGTAAATAACTACTACCAAATAGTCACACATATTTTTTGCTTAGCGTCCCATTACCTTTACCCATTTACCACCAAAAGTTATACACTAAGATGTATTATGAATAATAAAATAAAAACAAGAAACAAAGCAAATTTATTGCAAAGTTTCTTTTTTTATATTGCAAACAAAATCATTGACCAAAACTCGTAATTTTTGTTTGCAAACGAAAATTATTTATTAATCTCATTAAAATAATGATTAAATTTCATTTGATATATGATATTTAACTATATATTTAATCTTTATTTTTATTAACCCGCAGCTATACTTTGTACCGTATTTTTTTCACCGTCAAAATACACAAAAGCCGTGTGTCCGTGATAAACATTCCCATATATATCTATCACATACGGAATATATTGATACTCACCAGCACATAGTTTTTTTACAGACAATTTAGCATTATCGTCCCAAGTTATCGTCCCCTCTTCATAATAACTTTCCTCGCCATTATCGAGCAAATCTTTATATAAGATAGTCAAATTCATACCACGCACTAAATCGTGTATACGCGAAGCGATATCCCCAGCGATCACAAACCCGTCGACTGATATACTTTGATTTGACTTAAAATAAGTAAACAAAAGGTAGCAAAGCTCTCCATTTATTTTTACTGGCGCGGAAAACACTGTATAGGTATCTTTCTTTTCATACACCTCACAATGCAAAAGAATATCATTTATATATACCCAGTTACCCTGAAAATTGACCGTATAAACATTATTATCAAAAGAGACATCATTATCTTTTCCAATGCAATACATTTTTTGCGTATCTTCATTCGCTACGGCGCTATGAAGCTCATAACCAACTGCTTGCACGTACTTATTTGATATCGCGGTCAATGAAAATGATAGACAACCATTATTATCATAGCCTTTGTTATCAAATTCAATTGCAATTTGAGGTTCGTACTTAAAATAATTTGTCAAAAACTGTATATATGTCGGATTTTGACAAACCTCTCTATACTCATCGAGCAAACTTTCTTGCTCAATAGGAAAATATATACTCATACCAGTCGCATCTTTATGCGCTGAGCCGTTTACCAAGTTAATCATTGACGAAAAATCATATTCAATTTCCAGAACATTTGCAATCAATCCGAGGTCAAAAAGGTTTGTGCCGTTACTATCATTTTTTTTCACGCCAAACTCTTTCCCTTTCGACAATGCCTTACCTATGTATGAGATATCGTAGTTGATTTGGTCAGCTATTTTTTCAATCACTAAATCAGCATTATAAAGCTTGGATAAATTTGTAACCGAAAGAGTATATGTCGCCTTTTTTGCTTGCTTTGTCGCATAAGATTTTAGCGTGTCCGAGTAAAAGGTTTTCGTCCCGACCTTTGACAAAACCGTCTTGTAATCCCACCCCGAAGACGACTCAATCTCCTCAGATGCTATCATATATTTAGCATACGGTTCAAGCAAACACGCCATATCATAGGTCGCCATAAGACAGGCATCAAAACCTACAAACTCCCATTTTTCACTCATTAGCGAGGCAGTATTTTCAAATGCAGTCTTTATTTCAGGTAACGTAAGACTATCGTAATCATAATTTGCATCTGCGCAAACCCCGTCTATACTACCACCGCCGTGGTCCCAAAAGATTATAGACAACTGATTTGTCGGCGCAAACGAAACCCCAAAATTTATAAAACTTTCGAGCGTCTCCGCACTTCCCATATTGCTTTGCTCCAACTGTTCGAGCAGTACCAACTTGCCGTTTTTTATGGTATATCTTTCGATATGTTCAGCGGATATGCTACTATTTTCCCACCTTTTACTGCCACCGACTTCTAATATGACCGTTGTATTAGGTGATATCTTAGCTTTTAACATTTCTTCTATATTGTTTGACGCGTATCCACTATATGTCTCCAAAGTCGAACCACATATATAAATCAAAAGAGTGTTTTTATCCACTCTTTTATCAAAACACAAACAAGCTAATATCAACAGTGCGAGCAAAACGAAGAAAAATACAAAAAACTTTACTGCCTTGCTCATTTGCTTTGTCCCCATTACCTTATCGCAATCGTAGCTCGCACGCCAAAATATGCATCGGTACCGACACCTGCAAATTGCCAATTTTTGCTTGTCTGAGTATTGTAAGTATAAGCACCTGGATCATCACTTGACCAACCCGCCAAGCAATAATTACCATACTTTATATAGTCACTTCTCGAAGCCCAAAAAGGTGTACTACCTGTTAGCCCTCGAGCATAAGCAAAATCTGTAGCCTTTATTGTCATGCCATAATAATTTCCGTCACCAGTTACAGCCATATTTGGCGCAATACTCACATCGTCCATTACAAGCGTAGTATTTACACCTACTTTCCCTTTTTCGTTTGCGTATGTATGAACTTTGCCCAAACTACTCAATTCATTATCCGTAAAAGCAAATGACACAAATGTATCATTCAAAAACTCACGAAGTGTAGAAGTCTCCCAATGCTTTTTACTCGTAGGCACCTTGTTTTCTTCATCACATAAATCTTTGTATTTCCTCTCAAGGTCCTCTTCAAAAGCACTTTGACTAGAACTTATATGTCTACATAAATAGGTGTAAAAATTGCCACACTCAGCCGAATCGCCATATACATTGTTATAATAATTTTGTCTATGAAAATTAACTAATGGTTTCCCTGTAACTTTTTCATATACTTCCAATTTTTGTTCATCAGTTAGTTCGCTAAACGAAGGGAACGTCTTATTATGCACCGTATCATCATACCATTGCATACAGTCTATTATTGAAGTCGTTGTATAAAGGTTTTGCCCAGAAGAATCGGTTTCGTAAAACTCCCAAGTAATAGGTTCAAATTTGAAATAATACACTTTTCCTTTTTCATAAGAGTTTGAGGTAGCCGTTGGAGTATATTTCAAATATCTTGTGTCTTCATAAAGCAACACATCGCCGTCAGTCAAAAACGAACCTACCTGTGTACCCTCATTGTTTTCCAGAGCCTTTCTAACATTGACCGAAGCCTCACTTTGTGGATATTCACCATAACTTAGCGCCTTTGCTTGCAAAGATGTTCTATTGTACTTGCTCAACAAATTGTTATAACTTTTGTTAGATTCTTGCGCAAAGTATCTAATAAAATTATTTTTTCTATCGCCGTCAGGTAAAAAGCTCCAAATCTCAAGAAGAGAATTTGCATTTACCAAACCAATCATCGAATAGTTATTGCTATCGTCTAGACTAGTCAACCAAGTCTTATAATTTTGTCTCATAGCGTCTACAGACGACATATCGGTCGTCACGCCACCAATGACTTTTGAGCTCTCATAAATAGAAACATTTTTGCTAGTCGCAGACTCTTTTGCATCTTTGCTATAACTTCCATTTATATCCGTTGAAAAGTTACTGATAGCTACAGACACTTTTCCTGAGATTTTTTCCATATCCGAAGCAGTAGTCGCAGTATCGGTACTAGAAAGGAAATAAGTAAACTCCATACGACCACCATACGACGCACTCAAAATTATATGCGAGCCGTATTTTTCAATCACCTCCGCAGGTGTCATTTTATTGCTACCTTTTCCGTACAAGTCTTGGACAAACTCACTATTTAACATATTTGACAAGTCTTCTCTATTCGCAGTCAAATTCAACGTCATTCTCTCAACGTAAGAATAAAACTTTAAATATTTGGTTTGTGTCGTATTTTTAATTGATGCGGTACTTGAAAAGTCTGTATCAATTGACGCACTAAACATTTTGCCATATTTAGCCGAACCACTCACTTTGATTTGCGTCGCATAATCACTTGAAAATGTCGTCATAGAGTCGCCAGATATAGTCGTTGTCTTTGTATTGTTTTCATTAGAAAATGCTAGCTTACCTGACTTTGTGACTTTATCCTTATCCAAAACGCTACTTGTGAGTATACAATCTTGACTGCTTGGATTTCCACATATCAAAAGATTGATACCTGCACCAACATACGCTGTACTCTCATCAATATTTTTAAAATTGGAAAAGCGTTTAGAGTCTTCATCTCTCTCATCTTTTACTACAATTTTATAATTTTTCGTTGCCCCGTCAGTGTTCGCAGTGACAAAGGTCTCTCCCACCTTAAGCGCAGAGACAAACCCCTCCTCCGACACAATCGCGACAGAGTCATCCCCTACGTCGTATGTAGTGTACTCGTCATAAGGCAACTGAGCGCCCTCACCCAACATATACACGGTCAAAGCACCATCTACGTCTGGTCCTTTACAAGAGGTAAAGGTCGGCAATATCACGCAAACGCAAAGAATAACACCAAAAATTTTTGTCAATAACTTTGTTTTCATTTTATAATCTCCTTTTTAAATCGTTGTGCTTTTGTCAAATTCTTCTATAATATATTGTTGGTTATGGTAACTTATAGTCATCATTTGAATATCAAACCCATCATCCGTCGCACTCAAACCGTACAACCATTTTGCGTGAATTTTGATTTTGTCACCCTTTTTTAACGATAGACTATACGCATAGGTGTATATCCCAGTATCACTCTCACTTTTCACCTGCTCACCATTTACATACAAATACGCGTAGGAATTAAAATTGTCAACATTCATTCTCAAATTCAACCCCATATCAACATTATTTGCCACGGTAAACTCCCAATATGTACCCGCCTCGTCCAAATTATTACTTTCTTCATTATAACTTACAAAATAAGTATTTGATGTAGAAAACCAATATGCTAATTTATTCGGACCGACTGCGCCACATCCACTCACCGTGAATATTGTCAATGCAATAAACAAAGACAAAATACCGGTCATAACCCCTTTCTTCATATTCACCTCATTTTTTATTATTTACTTTTTTAGTTACAACGCAATTTAGATAAAATGTGTAAAAAATATGTAACTCATTTGCAGTATAACATTTATTTATTTAAAAATCAAGATAAATTTTCACAAACAATATAAAAAGTATACACGCCACCTTTATCCTATCTCACAGTTTAAAATATAAAAAGAAAATCAAAGCACATAATATTTTACTAGACTATCCTATTTCAATAAAGAATGTACTAAAGTAATCTATTATAGGTCTTCTCTCTATATCTTTTCTCGCGCGCGCCCGCGCCCCCGTGTATATA
>CAYMVO010000028.1:0-7861 GCA_964393975.1 uncultured Lachnospiraceae bacterium | reverse complement strand
GAAAATTCCTAAAATATGCTCTTTATTTCTTAGAAAATACCGCTAGTTTCAAACAACATTGACTATATGCTTGAGATTTTTTCTTGTTGTCTATCTTAGTTTAATATGAACTTCACGAAGTTGTTCTTCGGTGACCTCACAAGGTGCATTCATCATCAAATCTTGTGCTTTTTGATTCATAGGGAACGCAATTATCTCACGAATGTTATTTTCATTGAGTAAAAGCATTACCATCCTATCTAGTCCTGGTGCAATACCAGCATGAGGAGGAGCACCGTAAGTAAACGCATTATACAACGCGCCAAACTTCTCTTTTACAACGGTCTCATCATAACCAACCAGACTAAACGCCTTTAACATAATGTCAATATCGTGATTACGCACGGCGCCACTACTTAACTCTATGCCATTTACTACAATATCATATTGATACGCTAAAATATCAAGAGGATCCTTATCTTCAAAAGCCTTCAACCCGCCTTGAGGCATACTGAATGGGTTGTGACAAAAATCAAGTTTGTTTGTCTCCTCATCCAACTCGTACATAGGAAAATCAACAATCCAACAAAACTTATAAACACCTTGTTCGATTAGTCCTAATCTATTACCTAATTCCGTCCTTAGGATACCACTAAGTTTTGTAGCGGTGGAGTACTTATCCGCAATCAAGAAAATAGCATAACCTTCTTTTGCGCCAGTTTGCGCAATCATTTGAGATTGCTCTTCTTCTGATAAAAACTTAACAATAGGTCCATTCAAATGATTATCCGCTTCAACCTTTATCCACGCTAATCCTTTAGCACCACTATCCACCATATATTGAGTCAATGTGTCGTAAAAACTTCTAGGTTTCTCCCCAGTCTCTACTGCGATTGCTTTCACCACTTGTCCGCTAAACGCCTTAAATTCGGTACTCTTAAACACATCAGTTAAATTGTGAATAATGATAGGATTTCTCAAATCAGGCTTATCAGAGCCATATTTTTCTAGACTTTCTCTATAAGGAATACGCACAAAAGGCGCAGGATCCACACTCATCCCTTTACTATATTTTTCAAAAATTTTAGGCATTACATACTCCATTACTTTAAACACGTCTTCTTGTGTCGCAAATGCCATTTCAATATCTACTTGATAAAACTCACCAGGGCTCCTATCCGCTCTCGCATCTTCATCTCTAAAACAAGGTGCTATTTGGAAATACCTATCAATACCAGCGGTCATGAGTAACTGCTTAAATTGTTGAGGTGCCTGCGGTAAAGCATAAAACTTGCCTTTGTGAATACGGCTAGGAACTAAATAGTCACGACTGCCTTCTGGACTACTAGCAGTAAGAATAGGAGTAGTAACTTCCAAAAACCCCAAGTCTCTCAGCATACTTCTAAATTCAAAAGTAACATCTGCTCTAAATCTTAATTTTTCCTGCATAACAGGGTTACGCAAATCTAAGTAACGATACTTCATCCTAAGTTCATCATTAGTCTCAGTACTCTCCATTATCTCAAAAGGTAAAACATTTTGACTCTTACCGAGCACAGTTATTTTATCGACGATAATTTCAATCTTACCCGTTTTGAGTTTTGGATTAAAATTGATTTCATCTCTTAAAGCGACAACACCCTTTACGCTAACAACAGTCTCACGATTTACACAATTCAACAATTGGCTATCTTTAATCATTAATTGCACGATTCCATAGTAATCACGCAAATCTACAAACATAATACCACCGTGGTCACGAATAGTACTCACCCACCCTGCGATAGTAACTTCTTTACCCACCATATTTTCATCCAAATCAGATATCACATTTGAGCGATAAATGTTTGGCATAATTGAACTTTCCATTTTATTTTCTCCTTAAATTTTACTACTTTAAATTTTACAGGCACTACAACTCAACCCGTTGATCAAGTGCCTTACTTAATGTCACCTCATCCGCATATTCAATATCGCTACCTATACTGATACCTTGTGCAAGTCTTGTACAACGCACACCTAAAGGTTTTAAAAGTTTTGAAATATAAATAGCTGTAGCCTCACCTTCCACATCGGGATTAGTAGCCATAATAACTTCTTTAACATTATCCTTACTTACACGAATAACCAACTCTTTTATTCTTATATCATCAGGTCCTTTATTTTCTAGCGGACTGATACACCCGTGCAATACATGATACACGCCACCAAAATCTTTAACTCTCTCAAATGCAACAACATCCTTTGGATCCTTGACTACACATATAATAGACTTATCTCTTTTATCACTTGTGCAAATAGGACATACATCGTCTTCACTAAAATTACCACAAATAGCACAATATCTCACCTTGCGCTTCACTTCGCATATATTACTAGCAAACTCCATCGCTGTAATCTCATCCATATCAATTATCCTATAAGCATAACGTTGAGCGGTCTTGTACCCGACACCTGGTAATTTTTGAAAACAATTGATTAATTTTTCTATCACTAAAATGTTATCCATTACATCAACCCGTTGATACCACTAGGCATTTTGCTTTGAGACAACTCATCAGCTTTTGCGCATGCCTCTTTAAATCCAGCGACTATTAAATCTTCTAACATTTCAATATCATCAGGATCAACAACCTCTTTAGCGAGTTTCACACTCTGAATGTCCTTTTTACCATTCATAACAACAGTGACCATACCACCACCAACAGTAGCCTCCACTGTAGCATTTTCCAATTCTTCTTGCGCTTTTAACATATCTTCTTGCATTTTTTGTGCTTGTTTCATCAAGCCCTGCATATTAAATCCGCCAAATCCCATTTATTCATCTCCTATACAAAAAATTCTTTTTTAGTTTATCACAAACGAACCAAATTGTAAAGCACTAAGACTTATAATTAGTCGTTTTATTTGATTTATATTTATTCTATAATAAGGTCGTCACCAAACGCTTTTTTTAATATTTGAATATTATTTTCATTTATCACCCTCGGCGACTCCAAATGATTAACCTCAACACTAAGATTATATCCAAGTGATTTTATAATCTCATTCAACTTATCCGTATTTTCTTCCACAATATTCAATTCCGCATTGTTATCACTACTAACAACAAACTTATCTTTAACAATACTAACATCGCTAAGTCCTGAACATATAGCGTGTAATATAAAATTGTTTTCATCCCTAAGCCTTAATATCACCTTTCCCCACAAATTATATACTTCAGCACCGGCGACCTGATCAAAAGTCTCACACTCGCCTTTTAACTCTTGCAATTTAACTGGTTCAATTGGTTTTGTATCTAGCTTTAAATTTTCTTCATCATCATTTTTAGGTTTATCTTTTATAATAATTGTATTATTAGGGTAACACCTTTAGTTTATCGTTTGTCTCCCTCACGCAATCTAACGCCGTCATCTCCACAAGCATTCTAGGACTAATAGAGTATCTCAAATCAGCCTCAATATCGGTAAATTTTTTCAAATAAAACAAAAGCCTGCCACTATCCATAGTTTCCGCTTGTGCTAACAACCTATCAAAATCATCCTTAGGTAAATACAAGATAATATTCGCCTCTGTGGTCGATTTTATAACAAGTAAATTTCTAAAATGCACAGTCATATCTTTTGCTAAGACAGCCATATTTTTCCCACTATTATATAGTTCGCTAGTCAATTTAAACAGCTCGCCCAAATTGCCTTGATTTATATATTCGGTGAGTCTTATAAGTGTATCCAAATCGCTTAACCCTAGAGCATTTTGCACATCTAGATATGTAATGTCTTTATAAGCATAGGCGCTTACGCCCTCAGCAATACTAAGGGTATCACGCACGCTCCCTTCACCACTACGAGCAATAGCCATAATCGCTTCACCATCCGCCTTTATACCGCTAACATCAAACACTTTTCTAAGTAGTTTACATAAATCATCCACGCTGACAAGTTTAAAATCGAACCTCACCACACGACTCAAAATTGTCTTAGGTATTTTGTATACTTCGGTCGTCGCCAAAATAAAAACGACATACTCAGGTGGTTCCTCAATACTCTTTAACAACGCATTAAACGCATTAATGGAAAGCATATGTACTTCATCAATAATATAAACCTTGTATTTACCACTTGTTGGTAAAAACTTCAAATTGTTTACAATATCACGGATGTCCTCAACGCTATTGTTTGACGCCGCATCAATCTCCACTATATCCATACTAAGTCCC
This sequence comes from uncultured Lachnospiraceae bacterium, assembly GCA_964393975.1. Taxonomy (GTDB): domain Bacteria; phylum Bacillota; class Clostridia; order Christensenellales; family UBA1242; genus CALVNN01. The sequence goes on along the minus strand of CAYMVO010000028.1, from coordinate 3,660 downwards.
TCGTTCGCTTTGCAGTTTTCACACTCGCCACAAGGGGATCCATTTTTCGGGTTCGAACAGTTAATCGCTTTTGCAAAAATCTTCGCACAAGTAGTCTTTCCAGTCCCTCGCGAACCTGTAAACAAATAAGCGTGCCCTATCTCGCCGGTAGTGACTTGATTTTTTAATGTATTGACTATAGTGTCTTGTGCAATAACCTCATCAAATGTTTTAGGTCTAAACTGCCTATATAATGCCAAATGTCCCATTCAACTCTCCTTTACAAATTATCCTTAAAAGTAGATAAAACTTTTTTTATCTTTATCAAACTATTATCAATGTGTTTCGTGGTGGTGTCAAGTGCAATAGCAATTTCAGCATATTTTCGCCCTTGTAAATACATTGAAAGTATTTTACGCTGTTCCACGCTAAGATTAGATTTTAACTTTTCCACTATTTGTTTATTACGCTGTATCCTCAAAAAGTTCTCTTCCGGTGACAAATCACTACTAATCACTATATACCCTTCTTCACCCTCATCTAGTTCATCTAAAATAGTGGTGTATTGATTTAGGGCAATATTTTTTTGATTATTCGCTTTTTTGATAGCTGTCTTGATTTTATTATCAATGCAATTAATAGCATAAGTCTTAAACTTCGCACCATTTTTTTCATCATAAGTCATTATCGCTTGATAAAGTCCAACCATACCTTCTTGAATCAAGTCTTCTTGTTCCCCACCTAGTAAAAAATATCTTCTCGCAACACCTCTCACTATCGGCGCATAAACATTTAATACTTCCTCTAACGACTTTTCATCGTTCTTTGCTTTTGTAATGTCATCCATCTAACTTCTCCTTTGGCGAACCGCCTCATATAGACTGATCGCGGTCGCATTTGACGCATTGAGCGAATTTACTTTACCAAACATAGGAATAGTAAAAACATCATCGCAAAGTTCTTTTGTGAGCCTCTTTATACCTCGCCCCTCACTGCCAATAACGATAGCAATATCACCACACATATCAATATTATACATACTCTTACCACCAAGCTCACAACCATACACCCATACACCGCACTCCTTAAGTCTTTTAATTGCATTGTTTAGGTTGTTGACTCTCACAATAGGTAAATGATTTATTGCGCCGGCGCTAACCTTTATAGCAGTGGCATTTACAGGGCAAGCATCGTGCGAATCTATCACGACAAAACTCACCCCCGCACATTCACACGACCTTATTATACTACCCAAATTATGCGGATCCTCTATCCCATCTAGCATAACCACAAAAAGCTCTTCCCCACGCGCGCCTACTTCACCAATGGCTTTATCCAGATCGTGATACTTGTAATCTTCCACTTCAGCAATGAACCCTTGATGTCTACCTTCCGCTTTTGCATCCATAGACTTTTTAGGCAAAAATTGCACATCATATTTTTTGCTCAATATCTCCTCAATGAGTTCGTTATTTTCATTACCTAAAACATCTTTTTGTATGTAGATTTTGTTTATTTTAGTACTACTTCTGACCGCCTCTCGTACACTATTTCTACCACTTATTAACATACTTTCTCCTCAAATGACTTTTCTAAAAATCTATTCATCCTTTCCACTTGCCCGCTTAGATACAAATAACCAATCAACGCCTCAAATGCTGTGCTAAGTTTGTATTCTTTTGCAGTCGCACTCTTTGCTATATTGTTTGTATGCGTGTTTCTAGCTCGTCTCACTAATGCAATCTCATCATCACTAAGTGTGTCCATAACGCTTTCTAAAAATCCACTTTGACTAGTCGCTCGTACGACACTACTTGTCTTTTTTTGCAAATCGTTTACCTTTATATCCTTTACTAGCACCAATCTCGTTCTCACATAAAGAGAATGCACCGCATCACCAACAAACGCTAGCGCCAATGCACTATATTGCAACACCTCAAAAGGATCTTTATTTAAATCACTATCAATATAAAAACTTTTCATCCCTTTAGTATACTATTTTCTCACCAAAAAGTCAACAAAAACCGAACAATAAAAAGTATCTCGTCTCCAGCAGTCCACTTCCTCAAATGTATTAACCTCAAACCGTCACCGAAACCAGCGCAGAGTACTACGAAGTAGTACGGGTGCGGTACAATATCACAGGTGCGATAGCGTTAGCTTATTCCCACCATATATCAATCTTTTAATAAAGAGCACAAAAAAACAAACCGCTATACATAAATGTATAACGATTTGTCTAAAAGGTTAACTCTCTCTAACGTCTAATTCCACTCTATAAAATAGCCGTACATCTCACTCTACGCTACCTTCAATACGAAAGCAGGACGGACGCCGACGTACGTGCGGTCGACAATGTTGTAGTAGACAATGCCAGAATCGAAGACGTAGTACGCGTAGGGAGCATAAGAATAGCGGCCCGCACGAAGCCACCAATAGGTGTAGTTAGAAGAGTTATCACATCCTGTAGCAAAGGCTAGATCACTCGCTTTTGATATCTTTAATGAGCTTTCACTTAAGTAGGTATTTACATTAAATGTATCAACATAAGTACTTTGTGATGTTCCCAAGAGGAAGAGTTGGTCCGTCGTAGTGGACTGGGCCGCTTTGCTATTAGCACTGTCATAATATGTCGTCGTTAATGTTTGTGGTTTTAGGTAGTCTTCTCGCACAGTCTCTGTAAATAGTTCATTTATGAGTGTATCTTTCATAAATGTTCTTATATCACTCGTACTCCACTGGTTGCCTTTATCAGTAGTCGAGTTAAACACTTGCTGTACCAATACCTTTTCACTGAGGACTAGTAGACCACTATCTTTCTCCTCACTAGTCACATTAGCGCTAAACGTTAGCTCTGTATCTGTACAACTCGTAATATCACCACTTGCATACGAATTACCATTCCCGTATCCTAGTATCACCCAACGTACCGGCTCTATCTTGTAGTAATGTTCTCCCTGATAGCCTGCATACCATGCTTCAGAGTAATAATCGCTATTCGCATCAGTCGTTGTAAACTTCACATACTTATCCGTACCGTCTGTGTAGACGTTACAAGGTGTACCGTCTAGAGTATAAGTCTCACCACTCACTTGAATCATTGTAGCGCTACCCGTATACAATGCCTGTGGATAAGTACCCATATCTACATAGTAGTAGTTCGCAAAAGTACCACTAGTGTATTGTCCAAACACATACAACAAACCTTTAGCGTTTATAGTCACGTCACCTTTTACGGTCACGCTCGTAGCGTTAGCGCTCTCAGTAGTGGTACCATTCGTCACTGTCCAGCTCGCTATATATCCACTAGCAGGTGTAATAGTTATACTTAGTACAGAATCTTCTATCACATAATCACCGCTAGAGATAGGCTCCCCATCAGCAGAAGTAACGGTCACTGCGGAAATGTTTTCATCTTGTGTGAAACTAACCAAACAATTTTTAAGTTGTCTAGCGGTCACCGATATTATTATATCGTCATTTGCAGTAATATTAGTCTCATTAGCATCAAGTGTTACACCACCACTTGTTATTGTCCAACTCGCCTTATAACCGCTAGCAGGGGTAACCGCAATAGTGAGAGTAGCACCTACAGGGACTAAGTCTCCACTCTTTATAGTTTCTCTGTTTGTAGTGACTGTTACTGTCACTGACTCTATGTTATCACCTTTCGTTATCGTT
>CAYMVO010000027.1:0-8026 GCA_964393975.1 uncultured Lachnospiraceae bacterium | reverse complement strand
GCGATAGCAATAAAAATTTTAACTTGCTTAAAATTTTACGTCACATAGATTATATTATCGGAAGTCAGAGGGAAGCAACGCGTTATTTTCAAATGACTGATGTTTATTCAAACTGTGATGCCGTTATTTATAACGGATTTGCGTTAGCAAAATTGATTTACGAACATTGTAAGTAAATCAACATCACATAGTTTATAATATTTAGCACAAGACAATAATCTAGTAACCAAAAACGTAAAAAATAAATATATAGATTAGTAGATATAAATTTGCTTTGAAGGAGGATATATGCATACCATAGATAAAAAAGTCACATGCGGTAAAATATGCTTATGCGGACAAAGTAAAACAGTTATTGGGTTAAAAGGCGAGAAAGGTGATCGTGGTGCTACAGGAGCAACGGGTGCAACAGGTCCAACAGGTCCAGCGGGTTCTTCTGATAGAATTTTAATGGGTGATACAACCACATTAGATCCTGATAAGAAGGCAGAGGTGCACGATAATGGGACTGAGGGGATGCATATGATTAGTTTTAGTATTCCTCGTGGTGTCACAGGGCTAAAAGGCGAAAAGGGGGATAAGGGGGATGCTGATACAATTGAAATAGGTGCAACAATAACATTAGAACCCGAACTAAATGCACAAGTTGAAGATATAGGCGGTCAAGGGCATCACATATTGAATTTTAGTATCCCAAGAGGTGTAACAGGTGCTAATGGGAAAGCAGATACCATACGAATAAGCGAAACCATCACTTTAGAACCCGATTTGGAAGCACTGGTGCAAGATACAGGTTCAGGTGGACAACATATTTTAAACTTTGGTATACCAAGAGGCGCAACAGGGCTCACAGGCGAACGTGGTCCAGCAGGTCCAACTTTTTTACCTAGTGCATATCTAGTTAAGTTTAATTTAAACGAATACCCAACTGGTGTAGAAGTGGCATCAAACACCCGACTACCATTTACTCAAAAAGAATTAGATGTATCAAATATAATAACCCTTAATACAGACCACACTATACAGTTTAATAAAACGGGAATATACAAGTTAGATTTTAATGTTAATGCATTTGGAGAAATGGCAGGACAAGAATTTGATGAAGGAACAGATATTATCGCTATTGGTTTTAGAAAAGTAGATGACACTGTTATATTCGTTGGAGAATCAGTATTTTTTTACGAATCAAAAAGAGTTCAACAGATTATTGGTTCAGGTACTTTTATAGTAAACTCAACTGAAAACAAATATGAATTAATTAATCTTGGTAAACGCTCGTTGTTTTTAAAATCACCTGCCCAACCCAACACTCTATCTACCTCATACTTCCTAGTGCCATTAATAGCTATGACTATAGTGTACTTGGGGGAAAGAGAATAACAAGTAACATATTTAAAAGATTTAAAGCAATTTTTTAATCTTTCAGGCTGTAAAAATGTACACCAACTAAAATAGTCAACTATAAAAAGTTGACTATTTTACTTGTCGTGACTTGCAATTTTTAACTAGACATTTAAAGCATTTAGGTTTATCACTACAAACTTCAAAATAATTATTTGCACAATATTGCCACAAAATTGTATCTACCTCAACATTTGTCATTTTATATTCTTTCGCAATTTCACAGCAAATATCAAATGCTTCATCATTTGTGATTTTGTTTGATTTTGAGTAACCCAATCTTGTAAGTATTCTACACACATGGACATCTGGTTTAACAACATCCACTCCAACACCTTTTAAATACTCTGAAACAAGGGGGACACCCATTTGTTTTAACTTGTATCTGCCATTACTTAATGATTTCAACAACTCTTTTATGTTTGTATTATTGTAATAATTATCAACACTACCATAATCTTTTGCGATTCGTTCAAGAGTTTCAATATCATCTTTTAATGATTGCATTTGTTTACGAATTTGTCTATTACCACAACGCAAAGATAATAGCCCATCAACAAAAATTTGATAATCGGTTGTCTTTATGTAATCAATATCAAAATAATGAAACAATTTTTTGATATTTTCTCGATTATTCTCAATAGGCTTCCAAGGTCTTTGATTTGAAAGAAACGCAAACACCATTGCGCTTGTATGTTCTGCCATAGAATAAATCTTTCCGTTTTTTCTGCTTATCAAAGCATTTACTACGCTGTCTTTTTTATAATCATAAGATTTTTCTTCCATTGTTTTGAGTATTTCACCAAATTCAATATATTTCATACTTTCTCCCATTGATTAATTGTATTATAATTCATTAATACCACAACAAGAATCATAAAAAACATAAAAACTATAATATATAAAACACATTTTGAATGTTGATAGATGTTTCTAAAAAAGAACTTTTCAAGCTCAAATAGCAGGAATGTCTTGAATAATTCTTGTATTGATAGATTTCCCAAACACAATAAACCTTTGATATAAAAATTCGGTGACAAAATTAATAACCATAGTAAAAAATAACACCAAATATTCATTTATATGAGCATCCGTCATCACCTGTCCCCAAATAGTAGAGAGCGGTGTAAACACGACATAGTATAATAAAACCATAGCCATTGCCTTAGGTATATTGTTGGCAGATTTAAAAGTATACCTTCTATTAAATGTGAAATTCCATACCACGGAAGCTATAAGAGCAATTAAATAACTAGGCCAATACGACCAACCTATCAATTCATTCAATAATGTAAATAAAACAATTTGTATAACGCCAGCGGAGATAGAAAACCCTAAAAATTTACTAGCTTGTATAATAGTTTCTTTTCTCATTTAAACAACCTCATAATTAAATATATAAATTTGTATACAACAACCTTAAAAATCAATGATTTAAAAAATAAGCACCGAACATAGATATATCTTCTATACATAACTACTTTAAAAATCCCGCAATTATTGTCTCTTCCGCTTCTTTTTCGCTCAACCCTAAAGACATTAGTTTTACTATTTGCTCACCTGCAATCTTACCCACCACCGCTTCATGGCTAAGACTAGCGTCCTTATGGTTCGCATCAAGTCTAGGAATAGATGTTACTTTTGATTCACCTAAAATAATAGCATCACACTCAACATGTCCAAAGCAATCGTTATTACCTATCATTTGACTAGAAAAGGTTTGATCACTATTTTCAGCTACAGCACGACTAACAACAGTGCCAACACTACCTTTACCATTGAGTGTGATGATAAACTCAGATTTGGCATTTTGACCATTATGAGTATAAACTTTCTCCCTTATTTCTAATCGAGCATTCTCACCTAAAGTAGCGGTGGTAATTCTTACCGTGTCATCAACACCTTTTATTTGGCTCATCTCAAGCATTGCAATAGCATTTTCACCTAAATATATTTCGGTAGTAGGATTAAGTATTCGCTTCCCCACGCCACTACCTTCACCGTAATGCTTTTCAATGTATTTAATTTTTGCATTTTTTTCTATAAAAAATCTATGAATTCCATCGTGTCCACTATCTCTACACGTATCATTATGAATACCACAACCAGCAATAATAATCACATCAGCACCTTCACCTATATGAAAGTCATTATATACAACATCTTTAAATCCCCCCTCAGTCAAGATAACAGGTATATGCACGCTTTCGCCTTTTGTGTTTGGTTTTATATAAACATCTATACCGCTGATATCAGTTTTTGATACTATCTCGATATTTTCCGTGCAAGAACGCCCCACACTCTTACCGTTTTCACGGATATTATACGCACCTTTTGGTATACTCTCTAGTTCGGCAATAGTCTTTAGTAAGTCTAATTTTATTTTATCCATACTACACCTCGCTTCCCATATTATATTCACACTCAGCACAATTCAAAGCAATATAATCACTATCAGCCACTTCACCATCTTTTAAAACAATAACTCTATCCGCTACACGTAAAATCTTGTCTTGATGACTCACTATAACGATAGTACCTTTAAACGTATCAAAAAGATCAGTTAGCCTACTAAAACTCCAAAGATCAATACCAGCTTCAGGTTCATCAAATAGCGTGAGCTCACTATTTCGCGCTATAACACTTGCAATCTCTATACGCTTAAGTTCTCCACCTGATAGAGTTTTATCCACTTCACGATTTTTATAGCTTTTTGGGCACAAACCAACCTTACTAAGACAATCTATTACAACGGCATCATCACGAGTACCACTTGCTATTTCTATCAAATCTTTTACTTTAATACCTTTAAAAGTCACAGGTTGTTGAAACGCAAAAGATATACCTTTTTTCGCTCTCTCTGAAATGCTAAGGTCAGTCACATCTTCGCCGTTATAAATCACACTACCCGAAGTTGGCTTTTCGATCCCCATAATTATCTTCATAAGAGTAGATTTACCGGAACCATTAGGTCCAGTTATTGCAACAAACTCATTATCATTAATCGTAATACTAACGTTATTTAAAATATTTTTATCACCTTTGAATAAAGTTATATTTTTTAACTCTAACATATATATCCTTTTAAATATCTAATTTTTTCAACTCACCTAAAACATTATTTTCCATTTTAATAATGTAGCAATAATTGTTTTGAATGAGTTTGTCTAGTTGTGATTTGAAATTTTTTTGTTTAGCAAAAACAGTTACATTATATTCTTCTTTTAATATATCTTTTGCTTTTAATACTTCCACTATATCGCTATCACTATAAATCAATGCTAACTTATTATTATCAGCAGTTGTTTTTAACACAGTCATCACTGAATCAAGTCCTATACTCATCCCGACCGCTGGAGTGTGTATACCACTAAACTCCTCAACCATATTATCGTATCTACCACCGCCACCAAGCGCACTCCTAAACCCTAAATCTCTAGCGTAGACTTCATACACAGTACCTGTATAATAACCTTGTCCTCGCACAATACTTATATCAAAACGTATATTCGCAGAAGGTCTTAAAGTTTTTACCGAATTTATGATATTTTTTAAAGATAGCATACTATTTTCATCTATACTTAAATCAGTTAAACCAGCAAACTCTTCACGTTTAATCTCTAAAATCTTGTCTACAAGTTTTGTAACATTATATTCATTAAAACCCTGTGTAATCAATTCAACCTTTACGCCGTCGCCACCTATTTTATCTAGTTTATCTAGACTGATATTTATAGTATCTATATCTTTATCTTCAAACCCATAAAACAAAACAATATTGTTTAGTAATTTACGATTATTTATATCTATCTCTATATTCTCAATACCTATTGCTTTGTATGTGTCTATAGCGGTCACAAGCAATTCTATCTCACCTATATCCCCCGCCTCACCAAAAATATCCACATCACATTGCGTAAACTGTCTATAGCGACCATTTTGCGGTTTTTCAGCCCTAAACGCCTCATCAATTTGAATAGATTTAAAAGGAATGGGTAAATCGTTTTTGTTATTACAATAAAACCTACATAGTGGAACAGTAAGATCATATCTAAGCCCCTCTTCTACTATATCTGCTTCGGTTAAATTTTCTTTTGTAAGATCTAATTTTGCACCACGTTTAATAGTTTTAAACATTATCTTTGCGTTATCACCACTATCACCTCTACATAAAAAATCTAACCTTTCTAGTATAGGTGTCTTAATTAGACTAAAACCATTCTTTTGATATATGGAACGAATCTTGTCTATTATATCTTGTCTAAACGCCATTTCAACAGGGGTAAACTCCCTTGTTCCCCTAACACTATTAAAATCTTTCATATATATTTTTCCTTTTTACTAATTCAAAATCTATTTTAGTATAACATATTTGCTTTTAAATTTAAAGAGATTTTACACTTTATTTTTAAGTTTTTAAAACATATTGCATAACAACTTTCTTATATTCACAATACCCCACCTACCAATTAACATAAATACGCACTTTAATTTATAACAAAAACACCAACTATAAAAATTAGTGCTAATGATAGTGACTATCCCAAAAATCTAATCGCCCTGAAATTTCACTCATCTGAGTACCGCGCTTTGTGTACATGTCAATTAAGACCACTAAAGGCGTATGTATTACATAATCATTCTATTATGAGAGGAAGAATAAATCAAGGTTTTTCATTAAAAAGCTTAACATAGATTGTACAAATTATAAATAAAAATGCCAACGCAAATAATCTTGTTGACAAAATTAAAACTCAGTAAATATTTTACTTGGATTTATTTTTTGAGGCTTAATATTAAGATCTATTTCTTTAGTATGTTGTAAAGCAATAGACTTTTTGCCTGTATTTTTTGTTACATTTTTATTGATAGATTTACTATCCTTTTTTACTTTTTTATTGTTAGATTTAAAAGCAGGTGATCTATTTATATACGCAATAATATCTTTAACCACTATAGGTCTTAGTTTTGTTTTACTTAATGCGTCATAATCAAGCTCAACAACCCTCACCTTATCATCAAATTCACCTTCTAGACCTAAATGTTCAACATGCTCGTATTTTATAAACTTACAAATATAAAAAAACTCCACACGTCTAGAAAAAAAACTTTTTCCCTCATAGGTCATAGGCACGGTATAAAAAGATTTACTAATCAGTTTTACTGGTTGCACTCTAGCACCAGTCTCTTCAAATACCTCACGCTTAACAGCTTCTTTTAAGTTCTCACCCTCATCTATTCCACCACCAGGTAAACTAAATTTACGAGCACTTTTAGTCAAGGCTAACAATAATACTTTATCCCCCTTCACTACAATTCCACGTACTTTCCTAAAGAATCTATTAACTTCACTATAATGATAAGCGAGTTTTACTTTCTCATCCAAATACTCTTTTTTTGTAACGGACATCAAAAACTCCCTTTTAAAAACACACCTTAATACATTCATTAATCCATCTGAACAAATGTATTAGTTTAGCATTTTTATTTATTTATTAAAAAACTTTAAATATAATTTTAAAGTAATATAAATATATTATACCCTCACAATTGAAATTTAGCAATAGATTTTATTTATTTTTTAATTTTTTTTGACTATATGTTAATTCTCAAAGTAAATTCCATAGCGGAAATCAAAAAAGAATTTACTTTGGGAATTAACAATTTTTTTTGGCGTCTTCTAAGGCAAGTTTTATAGTGATTATTTTTAAAAGAATAGTTGCATAATAAATATTGGATGAATAAATAATTTGTAAGTATATATTAGTTTATCTAGGTTAAAATCAGTTTATGAGTAAACAAATAAAAGAAAACTATATAAGTTTAATAATTACATCATTAGCTCACTGAGAATCGAGAATGCTTTTTAGATGATTTTATTTTATAATCTATCCTACCGCTATTTAAAATCTCAACAACCTGTATCCACTGAGGTTAATCATACTCGTCTATCCATAACTATGAGAAGCAAACCAAAGATGTTTCCGTTTACTATAAAGTTGTTTCATTATCCTTAATAAATGTAGATATACTTGCATAGACTATGCTAAAAACTAGCATGTCGCTTTCATTTATAGGTAAAACCGCTAGACGACACAATATAAATGCTCATATTGACTTGTTTGAAACTTAATTTAAGAAACAAATTGCCACAAAAACAAAAACGTGTGCTTTTATAATAACTACTATATAGAAAATGGAATAATAAGATAAAATTATTAAAAAATACGTTATGTATATTAAACTATAAAGTTTAAAAACATTACCAACACACGAAAATATTGCGCATTCAACTAATCGGATACACAAAATATAAATTTAAATTAATAACAAATATTTATTATTTACTTACCTAAAGTATTTGACATAAAGCCAAAAAACGCTAAATATCTTACTCGTAAAAATTCAGCGTTTTTATAATTATTATATGGGGTAGCTAATTTGTAGCAAAATTCACAACAATCCCCTTATAATATAAACGCATATCTTTGATAGTTTTGCATGCGCCGTCATGTTAGGTTTGGTATAATATTTGGTTTCTTAATTTGGGACATAGAAAAACTTACCTAAGATTGCTCCTAAGTAGACTCGGGTTTTTTATTTAATTTTGATAAATGATAATTTA
>CAYMVO010000026.1:0-9623 GCA_964393975.1 uncultured Lachnospiraceae bacterium | reverse complement strand
GACATATCTTCCACCACTCTATGTAAAATCACTACCTTATATTACGTTTATTATCCACCTAAGTATATTATCCTGAGCCATAAAAATTTGGCAACAAATTTTTATGTGTCGAGACCAGCGCAGAGTGATACGCGAGTATATATCTCTTTTATAAAAACACATCCTCTTAGAAAGCATAACAAAATACACCGCTATGTAATAGTATACATAACGGCATATAAAAGGATACATTTTATTAGATAAGCACATCAAGCCGTACGTCCGCAACCGAAACGCTTTTGCAGGTATCTTTACGCGGGTGTCGACTCATAAAATTTTTTATGGCTCAATATGACATACTACCGTTTACAATATAGTTTCTATAAAGTGAGAAGTTCCCACCATAAATAAAAAACCCGACCTTACTCTAGTAAAGTGGGGTATTTTATTAGTTTTCTTCGCAAATATTTACCTTTCCACGACCTACTAGCGATGCGTAGATTAGGTATAAAGCCGAGATACCGACTAAGATATAGATAATTCTACTACCTATAGCTGATTGAGTGCCGAAAAGTCCTGCAACAAAGTCAAACTGGAATATACCTATACAAAGCCAATTTATACCACCGATTATGGTCAAAATAAATGTGATTAGATTGACAATTCTCATAAAACTCTCCTTTTGTCTTAATTATCTGTAGTATATGCAAAAGAAAAGTTTATTATTCATCTTTTATTTTTAAAAAAGTCGGTGACTATTTTTGAACATTCTTCCTCTAAGACACCTCCTACGACCTCAATCTTATGATTATCAATATTTTTATTAGAGATATCATACACGCTACCCATAAATCCACCACTTTTCGCGTATGCGCCAAAAACCACTTTGTCAATTCTACTATTTATTATAGCACCACTGCACATAGCACACGGCTCTAGCGTAACATACATAGTGCAACCAACCAATCTCCAATCGTTTAATTTTTTGCACGCTTTTTGTATGGCTAATACCTCAGCATGCGCAATCGGATCTCTTTTTGTATGTCTTAGATTGTGTGCTTTCGCAATAATTTTATCATCTTTTACAATGACCGCACCGACAGGTACCTCATCTTTTTTAAACGCTTTTTTCGCCTCTTTTAATGCTTCTAAAATGTATTTTTCCATAGTCCTTTTCCTAAATTTTGTGTAAACCTAAGCGCATTCATAGCGGTCTCAGGCACTAATTTATTTTGCTCAAAGATTTCAGATAAATACTCCTCCGTGATAGGTGATCCCATACTAAAGTTTCCCACCTCAATAGTGACCGCCGGCACATTAAGTACTCTTGTGCTCCAATCTTTAAATCCCGCCACACTACCAAACGACCTAAGCACTTGATATCCTGTGACCTCAGCTATTTCGCTAGCGATTTTAAGATCTCTTGCTAATTCCTCATCCGTTTGACCTGTAAACCCATAATAAATCACTTCGCCACGACTATGATATGAAATAGTCATTTGCGGACGATTTTTTAATGCAAAATTTTCTAATTCACGCACTTCCCTCTCACTATTTGGATAGTATCCCACAAAGTTTGCAGGTGCCACACAAAAAACATTTTGCGTGCCTTGTCCCCAATCAGCATCAAAGTTCGTATTCATATCTACCGCATTTGCATTCGCTTTCCACTCGCTAAAGTCTTCGTTGCCATCATTCACCAACAGCAAAAAATCCCGCAATTTTTCACACTGAATGTTTTTAGTCCCCTCTAGCACCAAATCTACGCCATCAGGGTTCATAAGCGGTATAAAATAAAACCCGCCCTCAAATTGTTTATTTGCTAAATATTTAACCTGTTCTATCAAAAGCAGTGCGGTTATATATTCACGAGCATGTATTGCGCCTTGCAATAATATTTGATTGCCAGTATAGCTACCTATATGCACACCAATTATGGGTTTTGAAAGCAAACTATATCCCATATTAAAGACATCAACATTTGGTAGTTCACTCAACGCTAGTATCCTTTCATTTATTTCTTGTACTGTCATAAAATCCTCCTAATAAGTCTTTATGACAAACTGTGTCTCATTGACACAATTATTTATGATAAGGTGAATTATTTAAAATCGATCCAGCACGATAAATCGACTCCAAAAATATCACCCTCATCAGTTTATGTGGAAAAGTCATTTTTGAATAACTAATTTTATATTGACTCGCATTTATAACGCTGTCAGCCAAGCCATAACTCCCACCTATCACAAATGTAATCACCGAACTATTAAAACTATTCTCACCTATAAAATCAGCAAACGCCTCACTACTAAACTCTCGCCCATTAATACATAGACTACACACAATGCCAGTTAACTTCGGCAAAATGTTTTTTGCTTCATCATTTAATATAATAGGTATATCAGCATCACTTTGTTTTATCTTTTTTGATTCAGGTAATTCTATTATCTCCAAATTAAAATACCTACCAATTCTTTTTGCGTATTCTTCTATTGCATCAATAAAATATTTTTCTTTTACATTCCCCACGCAAACCAATCGTATTTTTATCATAAAACACCCCAAACAAAGGTAAACACCGTCATAACAGAAGCCATCACAATAGAAGCGTAAAAAAATATGTTTGTAGCAAGTGTCGATTTTTGAATATCTTTTTCATCATTAAACATTTCAAAAGACAAATATTTATTTTTATTCAACATTAAGTCAAGCGTTTTTTCTTTCACTTCATTTATATTCTGCGCTACTACAACAGGGTTCATCTCGCTAAAATCACCATTTTTTACATTCTCACTCAACATCTCGTTTAACACAATCTCACGAGTTTTAGCATCAATTTGCTCACCTCTTCGTTCTAGAAGTAATTTTTTTATCAAAAATATAAATAGCGTCACTACAAGAGTAATACCTAAAATACTAATCAACATAACAGACAAAGGCTCCGTACTCTCCCTTGCGCTATTAACAAGATTATAGAAATCACCACCAAACCATCCATTCACACTCGCAAAATCAAGATAATTATTGATAAAATTATTTGTGAAATGTACAATCATAGCAGGAATGATACTATTAGCGCAAATAGCAATAAAACCTATTACCAATCCTACAATAAACGCATAGAAAAATTGATTTATGTTTAAATGCATCAAACCAAACATCAAGGATGACAAGACCAATGCTTTTGCAAGTCCCTGTTTTTTCAATCCATTCAACAGCATACCTCTATGCGTTATCTCTTCGCAAATCCCAGGAAGCATCGCACTATAAAAAGTTACAAGTAAAAAATTTCCAAAAGTCGCACTGATCCCACTACCTGCACTACTAGGAAGAGATTCGTATCCTAAAGCTAAAATGATAGCATTAAAAAAACTAGCTACACACAAATTGAGAAAAAACACACAAACGCCTATACCGAAACTCATTAGTACGTGTTTAAAACTAATCTTGTTTACTTTAAAATCTTTAAGCGTCCTACCTACCTTTTGTCTTTTTATGAGACTAAATGCGGTCAATGGAATAATAAACATTATACCTATTTGTACAATAAGCGCAAAAACAAAATCTAATTCTAAATCGCTTAAATGTTTTGATAATACAGTCTTAGATAGTATTTGCACGCCAATAAGCAAGCAAAGCATTATAAAATAAGTAAAATTAACCCAAAAGACAACATTTCTAGGCTTCTTTTGGTTTTCAGTAACCATTTCCAAAATAATACTCCTTTTTTAAAATAAGCAACCAAATTGCTTATCACACATCATTTAATATATGAAATCAAATCTGCCAACAGAATAATAATACTAATACCAAACCCAATTAAGAACTTATTTCGCACTAATATGTTAGTTAATTCATTCGCCTTTTGACAAAGTTGCGTCTCATCCTGCTCTTCAGGTTCAACAATACTAACTTCATTAGTGACCTCTTTTTCAAAAAACTCGTTGCTCTTAGTGAGTTTCTTTATCATATATAGATATAGCGCAACTATCGCTAACGCCAAAATGAATAAACCGATACTAGACATAACAAAACCAAAATCAACTGTTACAACGCTCTCAGCAACCGCATTCCCCGCATTTATAGCATTTGTAATAATAACTGCTGTATTCCCCGCAAAATGCATAATCATAGAGTACCAAATGTTACCCGAAAACAAATAAACCGCACCAAATACCATACCGCAAATAAAAGGATAAAAGAATTGTTGGCAAGATTGATGAATACAAGCAAACACCAAACTCGCTATGACTAAGGATAATATTTTGCGTTTAAGACTTGATTTTTTATCAATTAAGCCACCCAAAGTCATACCCCTAAACAAGACCTCCTCAAAAAAAGCAGGTAACAACGCTAACCCAAAGACACTAAATATCACCCAACCAATATTCGTCATATCAAAAGGCATTGCAGAAGATTTACTATACCCAGTAAGGCGCAATAAAGCATCAACGCAGGTCACAAGGTTTGCTGACAAAAATAAAAACGCTATCGAGGTAATCACCGCACCTACGCACAACCAAACATTTACTTTTTTAAACTTAATAGCTTTTTTAAACTCAACATTTTTCTTTTTATTATATATCCATACTATAAGTATAAATGTAATTTGCGCACAAAGTGTACTAACCGCGGTTATTATAGGATTGTTAGATATATCATCAGTAGTCATACGCAAAAAGCCAGCAACAATACCAATCAAAATCACCAAAGCAAAACTCACCACAATAGGAGCAAGTAACCCCGCCAAAAAAGTATTGGCGCTATCATTTTTATCATACGACTTTTTTCTATCATTATTAAACATACTTAAGATTTATTCTCCATTAAAATTGATGTAATCATTATACATTTATTTAATTAAAAAATCAATCATATTAACGCTTAAATTATTAACTACATATAAAATATTAGGATAAATAACTATATTTTTAATTTTAAAAATCTATAAAAATTAAAATTATTTATCACTTTAGCAAAAAGGAAAATATCAAATGTGTGGTATAGTTGGCTATGTCGGTAGCGACAACACAAAAGATGTAATAATAAAGGGACTAATTGATTTAGAGTATCGAGGATATGACTCCAGTGGCGTCTCTTTTATAAAAAATAATAAATTAATCACAAAAAAAGAGTTAGGATCTGTATCAAACTTAGAAAAAGCGTTAAAAAACATTGATTTTTCAAATATTGCGATTGCCCATACTCGTTGGGCAACACACGGCGCACCCAGCAAAAAGAATGCACATCCTCACACTAGTGGTAATTGGGCAATTGTGCATAATGGCATAATTGAAAATGCAAATATGCTAAAATCTACATTACATAATCACACTTTCAAATCAGACACAGACACCGAAGTAATCGTAGCATTACTAGACTATGTGTCAACATTTGAAAAAAATAATATGCGGGCATTAATAAAAACTTGCGAACTATTACAAGGTAGTTTTGCTCTAGCATGTATAAATGCACATAATAGCAACGAAATATATGTCGCTAGAAATCAATCGCCACTTTATATTGCTTTTAATGATAGTGGCGCATTTATAACTAGCGACTTAAGTTTACTAGAAAACAAGACTTCGACATATTACACTTTGGATAATTTTGAGTTTGCAAATGTAACACCCAACAATGTGATTTTTTACAATAAAGAAGGCAAAACCATAAAAAAACACGCAAAAAACTTGATTTTAAGTAACATTTCAAGTGATTTAAAAAATTTTGAGCACTTTATGTTAAAAGAAATGTACGATATCCCACTCAGTCTAACAAACACTTTTGAAGCGCTAAACCAATTGAATTTTTTAGAAGATGTTGATTTGAAAAACATAAACGAAGTCCATTTATTTGGTTGCGGGACAGCGTATCACACCGCAAAAATGGGGGCTTTGATTTTAGAGTCACTAGTGAACATACCTGCGTATGCACATATAGCCAGTGAATACAATGATATGACGCACCCAATAAAAAACGACGCTTTATATGTGTTTATTAGTCAAAGCGGAGAGACTTCTGACACTTTAAACGCAATGCACACCATTCAAAAGCACACAAAAGCAATCGTAATAACAAATGTGCATCATAGCACAATGGCACTAGAAAGTGATTATTTGATACCTATAGAAGCAGGAAAGGAGATATCAGTCGCATCTACCAAAGCATACAACACATTAAATCTTGCCGTGCTTATGTTGGTCCAAAAAATAGCAAATACAAAAAACTTATCATTAGCAAAATTAAACTTACCCGAACTAACAAAAGCAATCAAAGATATACTAGCCGACAAAACAAAAATTGAAAGTTTAGCGGATATTACATTAAAATACAGTAAAATATTTTTTATAGGTAGAAAATACGATTACGTCACCGCATTGGAGGGTAGTTTAAAACTAAAAGAAATCACCTATATAAACTCATCTGCATTTCCTGCAGGCGAACTAAAACACGGCACACTAGCTCTAGTTGATAAAAAAACACTCATTATATTGGTAGCGACAGATGAACAAATCAAACCAAAAATAGAATCCGCACTAAATGAAGTCAAAGCAAGAGGAGCAAAGACATTAGTTATCACAAATCTAATTATAAAACAAGAATTATGCGATTATATTTTTAGATTACCTAAATTAGACATAATTAGTACACAATTAGTTAATTCACTTCCTCTTCAGTTGCTGGCATATTATGCCTCAATCAAAAAAGGCATAAATCCTGACAAGCCAAAAAATTTAGCAAAATCAGTCACTGTAGAATAAATATTTTTTAAATTAAAATCAAACACAAAAAACAAAACATAAAAAATTGTTGTAAAAAACGCAAAAAAACACGATTTTTTTGCATTTTTTTACTGTTTTGATACTTTTATATAAATAAGCACTTGAAAACACTAATTAAATATTGTATAATTTAGATTGTATAGAATTTTAAGCAAATTAAAATTTTTTGTTAAACGCAATACACAATAAATTGTATTCATCACAGATTGAGATCGGTAGAAGCCTAGTAAAATATCTTACGCTTTACTCTTAGTCATTGAGCTTAATATGATGATGTTAAAATTTAAACATATTTTACAAAAGGGGTGTTTTTTATGTACAGTATTTTAGAGACGATTCAAAAAAATAATTTAATAAAGGCGGGTGACATTATTGGCGTCGCGGTTAGTGGCGGTAGCGACTCAATGTGTTTATTAGATTTTTTAAATGCTAATAAGAAAAAGCTTGAAATAGATATTGTAGCCATTCATTTGGATCACGGCATACGAGAGACTAGCGCACGTGATGCAAACTTTGTATCAAGCTTTTGCAAAGATAAAGGCATACGCTTAATGAAGACTAGAGTTGATGTGCCAAAATACGCTAAAGAAAAAAGCATGAACTTAGAGCAAGCAGCAAGGGAATGTCGTTACAATTATTTTGAAGCTATTTTAAATAAAGGTATTGTGGATAAAATTGCTTTGGCGCATCATATGTCAGACCAAGCAGAAACCATCTTACTTCACATTTTCCGCGGAAGCGGGTTAGGTGGTGCTACAGGTATGGACTATATAAGAGGCAATTATATTCGTCCAATGCTTAACACCGATAAATTTGAAATAATGTCATATCTACACGAAAACTTCATTGAGTTTGTAACTGATGAAACAAATATGGATAGCAGTTACAATAGAAACTATCTCCGCAACGAAATAATGCCTATGATAAAAAACCGCTTTCCAAACGCCGAGCGTGCTATATGCGCATTTGGGAAAAACTGCAAAGAGGATAGCGATTTCATCCACGCCCAAATCAATATGGATTTAGTTTTGCAAGAAGGGAATTCTATCAAGATTCCTCTAAACTATTTTGTTTATGAAAACTCTATTATTAATAGGATAATTTTCAAATCATTAGAACGCATAGGTATTAATGCAGATATAGAAAGAAAACATATAGAACTGATAAAAGAATTAGCAACAATGGGTATGAATGGTGCAAAAATTGATTTACCTAATCAATTAGTCGCAAGTAAAGAATATGAGTACCTTACGCTTACTATAAAAACAATTAATGTCACACAAACCGATAAACGACCTTTCAAAGCAGGTAAATTTATGTTTGAAAACTTTGGATTGATTTCAGTTAAAAAGACTACAAATCTAGACCTTGAACAATGCAATCATTTAATTGACACAAAGAAGTTACCAAAAGGTTGTGTTTGGAGATATAGAGAGGAAGGTGATATGTTTGAAAAGTTTGGTGGTGGCAGAAAGAAACTAAAAAGTTATCTTATTGACCAAAAAGTCCCTTCTAGACTCAGAGATTCCATCCCAGTACTCGCCTATGAGAATGAAATACTTTTAATCGCAGGAATTGAAATAAGTAATAAAGTAAAAATAGATGAGACTACAAAAACCGCTTACGCGATAGATATTCACAAACTAAACTAATTCACCCCCACACAACGATAAAAAGACTTTTGCACCATTGTAGACTGTAGACAAATGTTTACGGTCTTTTTTATTGTCCTCATCAACACAATAATAAAATGCCACACCGCATCATATTGATATAATATGGCATACTAGATTAATGTGAAAATTATCGAACAATAATAGATATTTAAAAGAGGTAACATTTTATAGAAAAAACCGCTATACATAATTGTATAACGATTTGTCTAAAAGATAATATTATCTAACGTCTAATCTCATTCCACAAGGTAGTCACCTACTATACTCTACTTTACCTTCAATACGAAAGCAGGACGGACGCCGATGTAAACGTTAAGCATATTCTGAAATAGCACCGCACCTCTCGAATTCGCAATGTGTCCGTATTTGGCATCACTAGCAGCCCCCGCACGAACCCACCAATTCACGTTGCCTAAATAACCAGTTTCACTACTTCTATTACATCCCGTCGCAGATCCTAGATCACTCGTTTTTGCTTGCGCTGTCCCACCTGTTGTAACTGTAAAGTAGCTTTCTACATTAAATGTTTCAACAGCATAGCTACCCTGACTGTACCCCAAAAGGAAGAGTTGGTCGTCCGTACCGAGTTGAGCGTATGTTTTATTCGTACTGTCATAATATGTCGTAGTCAATGTTTGCATCGTCAAAGTATTCTTTTCAGCTCTTGTGAATAGTTCATTTATGAGTGTATCTTTCATAAACTTACGTATTTCACTCGTACTCCACTGGTTGCCTTTATCAGTAGTCGAGTTAAACACTTGCTGTACCAATACCTTTTCACTGAGGACTAGTAGACCACTATCTTTCTCCTCACTAGTCACATTAGCGCTAAACGTTAGCTCTGTATCTGTACAACTCGTAATATCACCACTTGCATACGAATTACCATTCCCGTATCCTAGTATCACCCAACGTACAGGCTCTACTTTGTAATATGTTGAGCCAAACTGTACATACTCATCCGTACCGTCTGTGTAGACGTTATAAGATGTACCTTCTAGAGTATAAGTCTCACCACTCACTTGAGTCATTGTAGCACTACCCGTATACAATGTCTGTGGGTAAGTACCCATTTGTACATAGTACTTGCCTACCAAGTTTGTATTGTCTGTATTGCTACTATCAAACACACCAAAGGTGTATGGTGGCTCGTACCAAGGGTTGAACACACACGCAGGACGGACGC
>CAYMVO010000025.1:0-12119 GCA_964393975.1 uncultured Lachnospiraceae bacterium | reverse complement strand
TTCGTTTATTTTTTATCTTCAAATAAACCTTACTATATTTTAATTATTCTATTGTAAATGTACTCGTCTCTCTTCAAGACTCACCTATATTACCACACACTTTTATTATTGTCAACACTTTTTTAAAAAAATTTTTTCTTTTTTTTACCTTTTTTCCCACTCTACTCCCCTACTCTCCATACAACTATCCGTGTGTTTGTAAATTACTCGCTTTTATAATGAAAAATATTTAAATTTTAAGACAAAACTTGCAAATTTCTTATTTAAAAAACTCAGCACAATAAATAGCGATAAATTTTTAAATTCAGATATTTTTATTTGCTTTCATATTATATATATGATATAATAATTTATATGAGAATAATTGTAATATCACATTCACATGGTAGACGAAATGGTCTAGAGTATTTATTAAAAAGAGAAGTGTATGATAGAGTGATTTTTCTAGGCGATTACGTCGCCGATTTTGAATCATTACCCATTAAATACAAGTTTCCTCCAATAGTGATAAAGGGAAAATATGACAAGTATCACACAAAACCTGAGTTTGTACGTACAAAAATTGGCGGATTTAATTTTCATATTATTAACGGATTTCAATATTTTGATCCGCTAAAAGAAATGTGCGAGTACGCAAAAGGTCGAGATATAGATGTAGTAATATATTCTGGTATAGCGACAGATAGCATAAAACGCATAGGTCGAGTGTTATATATAAACCCTGGGTTTTACGGGGAAGAACATAACGGAACCCGTACTTACGCAATCATAACAATTGAAAACGAAAAAATAAAAGCCGAAGTTTTTGAACAACCGTACGACTTTTAGCCCTTAACAACAGGCGTAACCGCAGTTCGTCCATCTATTTTTGTGATTTTATAAAACCCAACAAACGAGTCAAAATACCGACGCTTAAAAAGAGCTAATGCACTATTTAAGTAACTAATAGGTATCTTAACCCCCACACTACACCCGACCTGCAAAGAACTAGGGACACTCACAACACTCACTGGTATACGGTAAGACCTAAGTAACCTGTCAAAAAGCGTAGTTTGTGTGCGTGACCTAAAAACTGCTAAAATGTAAACCTCCATAACATCACCCTATACCTTATTATATAGTCAGTATATGTAAAGTCAAAAATATTGTTAATTTTACGCAAAACAAAAAGCACCCACATTTTGCAATAGGTGCTTTTTTACATATAATTATTTATTACCACAACAATTTTTATATTTCTTACCACTTCCACAAGGGCAAGCATCGTTGCGTCCGACAGTAGGCTCATCATGAACAATAGTCTTTTGAATAAACACTGGTCGAGCGACTGGTTGAGGGCTTTGAGGCGCACGCTCAATATTAACATTTAAAAGCGCACAGGAAACATCATGCCAAATCTTCTCAATCATATCATCAAACATTTTCATACCATCGCGTTTATAAACCGAGACTGGGCTTTGTTGTGCGTAACCACGAAGTGAAACATCACTTCTCAACAAGGTCATATTGTCTATATGGTCAATCCAAAGAGTATCAACCACTTTAAGTAGTATCAAACGCTCCACAATAGAAAAGTCTATCTTTTGCTCATCGGCAATAGCAATTTTTTCATTGTAAAGTTTCATTACATAATCATACACTTTGTCCGCGACCTCATTGACATCCAAATCTTCTACAAACTTCTCATCAATTAGATTTGTGCCTTTTGGTAACAAACCATTTTCCAACTCAACATTTATATCGTCTAGATTCCATTCAAAATATGGTTTTTCCTCATCCAAATACCCATAAACAATAGCGTCGGTAGTTTTACGGAAAAAATCAATAATTTGAGGGCGCATATCCAATCCGTCTAACACTTGGTTACGTTGTTCATATATAGATTTTCTCTGTAGATTTAACACATCATCATATTGAATCAATTCTCTACGAATCGCAAAGTTTTGTATCTCAATTTTCTTTTGAGCTTTCTCAATCATATTAGACAAAATCTTTAATTGAAAAGGTACATCGTCAGCTATTTTAAATCTATTAGCCATATCGCGCATTGCATCACCACCAAACCTCCTAGCAAGGTCATCTTCTAGCGAAATGTAAAACACAGATACACCTGGATCACCTTGACGCCCTGCACGTCCGCGAAGCTGGTTGTCTATACGACGGCTTTCGTGTCTCTCAGTACCAAGAACATACAAACCGCCTAAAGCCTTGACTTGTTCCTTTTCCTTATCAGTGATTTCCTTGAATTCCTTATAATACTTATTAT
Source organism: uncultured Lachnospiraceae bacterium (assembly GCA_964393975.1). GTDB lineage: Bacteria > Bacillota > Clostridia > Christensenellales > UBA1242 > CALVNN01. The sequence goes on along the minus strand of CAYMVO010000025.1, from coordinate 9,853 downwards.
ATTTTTCTTCTACAATTTTAGCATTCTCAGTCTTGTTTTGATTGTACGACCTTGCAAGATTAATGACATTATCATCATACCCCTCATCACGGAGTTTCTTTATAGCCAAAAAGTCAGGGTTTCCACCCAACAAAATATCCGTACCACGTCCCGCCATATTTGTTGAAACAGTCACCGTACCTAATCTACCCGCCTGCGCAACCAACTCGCCTTCTAATTGCAAACTTTTTGCGTTCAAAACGTGATGCTTAATCTTACGACGTTTTAAAGCGTTGCTAATTTCCTCACTTTTTTCAATGGTAGTCGTACCGACCAAAATAGGTTGACCGGTCTCGTGAACGCGCACAATCTCTTCCACAATGGCGTTTACTTTTGCTTGGTTTGTCTTATAAATCACATCAGGATAATCTTTTCTAATCATTGGTAGGTTTGTAGGAATCACCACCACGTCTAGACTGTATATCTTATTAAACTCTGTCTCCTCGGTCTTCGCCGTACCAGTCATACCGGATAGTCTTTTAAACAATCTAAATAAATTTTGGAATGTAATTGTCGCTATCGCTTTATTTTCTTCGCGAATTTTCACACCCTCTTTTGCTTCGATTGCTTGGTGTAAGCCGTCACTATATCGCCTACCCGCCATAGCACGTCCTGTAAACTCATCAACAATAATAACCTCGTCGTCTTGCACCATATAGTTGGAATCTAGCTTCATAATGTAGTTTGCTTTAAGCGCATTATTAATATAGTGGTTTGTCTCCATATTTTCTACATCGCCAATGTTTTCCATATTATAAAAACGCTCTGCTTTCTCCACGCCTAAATCACTTAACACAATAGTTTTATGTTCTTCATTGATAATGTAATCCTCATCATCGAGTGACTTAACAAATCTATCTGCCCTCTCGTAGTCAGCACTATCCTTCATACCACGACCGCTAATGATAAGAGGTGTACGTGATTCATCAATCAAAATACTATCCACCTCATCCACAATACCATAACTAAGTTCCCTCAAAACACGTTGCTTGATATCTATCACCATATTATCACGCAAATAATCAAAACCGAGTTCGTTGTTAGTTACATAGGTAATATCGCAAGAGTACGCATATCTCTTTGCGTCAGGTGAAGCATCACTGAGCGCCACACCAACACTAAGCCCTAAAAAGTTGTACAGTTTACTCATCCACTCAGCTTGCGTCTTTGCAAGGTATTCATTAACCGTAACAATATAAACTGGTTTACCGGTAAGCGCGTTTAGATACGCCGGTAAAGTAGCGACCAAAGTCTTACCTTCTCCAGTATTCATCTGAGCTATACGCCCTTGATGTAATACTATACCACCTAGTATCTGCACATGAAAGTGTCTCATATTGAGCACACGACTGCTCGCCTCACGACAAACCGCAAACGCATCAGGTAAGATATTATCCGTAGTCTCACCATTTTTTAAACGCTCACGCAAAACATCAGTCTGTGCACGCAACTCATCATCGGTGAGACTAGCGTATTTATCCGCTAACGCCTCCACCTTTACCGCAATTTTATTTAACTTTTTTAAATTGCGAGTATTATCCGAACTAAATAATCCCATTTTTATCTCCTAAAAATCAAAATCTCTTTTATAATATATAGTAGTATAACAAATTTGCAATCATTTTACAATCATTTATTAATGTTTTTGTGGCTTATTTTAGAGATTTTACATATATATTACTATTAATTAAAGGAGTTTTACTATGAATTATGATAATATAATTAGACAAAAAGCAACCGTATCAAACGATTATATGCTTGTTTTACAAGATTTAATGGGTGAGGTAGAAGCAGTATATCAATATGATACCCACATAAATCATGCTAGCAATAACACCGCAAAAAACATTTTTACCGCAATACGCAACGACGAGCTCACACACATAGGTATGTTGTTAGGGCTATTAGAACATTTAAAACCCGAATATATAATGCATCTAGAAAAAGGACACCAAGAATTTTTAAATGCTATAGAACAATCAAATAATTAGCGACTTAAAAAACACTCTATTAAAGCAAAAACGCCTTCATTTATTCAGAAGACGTTTTTTCGCACTACCAAATTATTTTAGCGACACTGTTTAAATAAACATCAGTCATTTGAAAATACCGCGTTGCGTTGCTTTCCTCTGACTTCCGATAATAGAAACTTAAGGCATTTTAACCACATTATATAACACTGGGAACTTTTCATTTACAGTCGCATCCAAGCACCAAACACTGTCACTAAATCCAGCATTTCTAAATGATTTATAGTCCGAACTTATTATATCGTTTTCCCCAGACTGCACGTTTCCTTCATCATTTGCATTAACTAAACTATTAGCCCAGCCCGAGAACGAATCCCACAAATTTTCACCGGTAGTATCTTTAACGAGTGTTGTATTGAAAACATTATGATGTCTTTGCGTAGAGCCTTTACTTACAAAACCCCAACAAGCCACCTTGTTTACACCAACTCCCGCAAAACTTACACTGATAAAGTTGTTGTACGCATAAACCTGAGAGCCGTCTGTGAATACCATACCACCACCTGCTACTATGCCCGCCTTATATGTTTCATCTGATGACACTTTATAAGTGGCAATTTTATTTGCACTATTATACTCCACCCCAAAAAGTGTACCCTCTATACTATTATTGTATATATCTGCACTACCGTCCGGAACTGATTGATATCCAGCAACACCACCAACCAAACAACCTTTCATTAAACTATTTATAGTAGTCTGGTTTTCATAAACATCGTCTCTCGCATATCCAGTGACACCACCCACGGCAAAGCCATTCACAGTACCCGCAAACGCGTTATAATACACATCGCCCCAGTTTTCTCCGACAATACCACCCGCTACATGTCCAGCAAACGAATTTGTACGTCCACCTCCCGTATAAGAGTAATTTGCCGTAATTGTCACACTATTTGTAACGTAGCAACTTCTGATAACAGGTTCCGAAACCGAAGTCTCGCTCGCTATACCTACAACACCACCAACGGCACCATAATAGGTAGAGACTCTATTTATTTCTGATTTATTCACGCCACAGAATGTAACATAATTGCAGTTTTGACCAACAACACCGCCCACATAGGTAGGTATATCAACATTATTGACAGTGTTTGTCAAATATAAATCATTCACATAACACTTAGTCACGATACCAGAATTCAAACCAACAACGCCACCTGCATTGACAGTCTTCTCCCCTCCATTCACCTTTATCTTGCTCACACCACTAGTACCACTAATTGTAATATCATGCACATTACCTTTATTCACTCCGGCGACAATACCAAAATTTGTAACATTTGCACCATTTTCGTTAGGTGTCGTCACCGCCTCAAACACAAGATTACATACCTCACCATTCTCTTCTATCGTATCAAAGAAACCGGCATTCGTGCTATCACTGAGTTTGAAGTTGTAAATTTTTGTAAATCTTCCTTCTTCTTCTAGCCATGTCCCAGACAAATAGCCACTAAAGCCTACCACTCTATCACCTGAAGGTGCAGAAATGACTCCGCTAAGAGGCTCCCAAATAGCGCCACCCATATCAATATCACTTTCAATAGTATAGATACCATTCATATTAATCTTAGACATGGCATCCGAATCAATCAAAGTTTTTCCACCGATATTTAGCGAACCTAAATTTAACCTAATATCCGCACCATCAGCATTGATGCTAGGTGTGGAATTGTTTTCCAACTTCCACGCTTCGTTAAAGTCCCAAGCAATTGCTTTTTTAGTAGACTTACTTATATGCGAAACAAAACTTGATTGCGATCTTAATTCATTCAATGTTTTACCAACCGCACCCATCACACCGGAAGTGAATTGATCATCTTGACTAGTAGAAGGCTCAATATCCTTATATCCTACGACCGCCACCAAACCTTCTTTGCTTTCATAATAACACCCAACCACAAGGTTAATTACCTTAGGATCTTTCGAATCATCATAATTATGTTTACCCGCAATAGCGCCAACATTAGTATTACTACTGCTAACACCAGCTAAGTTGTAACAATCTTTCACCACGGCAAATGTAGAATCCAATTCCGTATTTTCACCGACAATACCACCAGCCACACCAGAAGCTGATCCGTTTATAACAGTTGTAGCCTCTTTAGTGTAACAGTTGTAAACATAACTGCCTTTATTCAACCCTACTATACCACCGACTACACCTTTACCATCCACTTTACAACTAACGCTAGATTTTGAAATATTGCCTGCAGTCGTAGCTACTGCCAAGTTTTGACCACAAATAGCACCAGTATTTGCACCCTCCCTAGTATTAGTTATAGAAGAATTAATGATGTAAACATTTTTAATCTCACCAGAATTACTACCCGCCACAATACCAGCATTACTATAATTACCTGCAATATTTGCGCCATCAAAATTGACATATTGTACACAGCCACCTGTCCCAATACTCTCAAACAAACCAGCATTTTCACCGTCACCATTAATGGTCATACCGCTAATAGTGTACCCTTCCCCATAAAAGGTACCAGTGAAAGCACCCTTGATAGGCACCCAAGTACCACTCAATGAGACACCGCTGGTGAGCATATAGGAATCTTCCACTCTAAAAGGATTGATATTGCCTTGCGACACTGTCGTAGCCCCTATACTTGCCAAATCTCCCGCGTTACGAATATAATAAGGATACTCTTTACTACCATCACCAACATGAATCTCTACTGCCACATCCGCAATATTGGAATTGTTGGTAACTATCTTAATCGTAGCAATACCGCCCTTTAACGCTTTCATCTCTTTAGTCTTCTCATCTAATTGAATAACACTCTTACTTTCCTCTTCGATCTCATAAGATACCGTAGTGGACGCTTTTGCCTTTTCAAGTTTCCACTCAAGACTGTTGGTTTCGCCAACATTCATTTGATACAATGTAGATGCCACTCTCAACTTTTCGGTGTCTTGCAAAAAGAAAACAACCGTGTAGCCCAAAGCAACTACAACAACAATTATTGAACAAAATACTAAAAATCTTTTCATAATCTGCTCCCCATTTGTAAATTTTACTATCATTATAATATAAAAGGATAAAACTGTCAATACCCAAAACGAACTTTAAATTTTGTTTATCTATTAAATTTTTACACTAAAAACAAAAAGGGTGTTTACTTTTTACAAAATTTGTGTTAATATATGACTTAGAAGAATGGAGGTACTTTTATGAATATAACTATTGAAGAGGCTAAAAAAACATTATCAGAGGCAGATTCTATCCCTATCAAGATTCCTTATTTAGAAAATGCTACCACGTATGTGAGTACAGATCATCACCCCGCAAACCGAGCGAGTAAAAGCGATTTGGTTATATATCCTTTTAAGGAACTTCGCGCATCAAAAAATCCGCAAGATTTTGGTTTTGCTATGAAATATTATCCAAACTGTGAGGATCCTTTATTTGGAGAAGAAAAATACAAGCCAAAAACCGGATTTGGGTTGTGCTATGATTACGAACATTGCACTGAAGATGACGAAATAATATCTATTGTTTATAATGGTCGTTGTTTGGGTAAGCTCGTTGAGATTTTAAGCAACAATCCTAATCACCCAGCAAATGTGGCATATATGAGAGCCAAGGCAAACGGATATTCAGAGCAAGAATCTAAAAAAATAAAACAGCAAAAATATACCGAATGTAGAAATTATATTGAAGCATTGTTCAACTCTAAAATCTCACTCGTTATAAAAAATCATCCTCATTTTGATGTGGATTGGGACAATCTTTTTAAATACGCAAAGACTATGGATTTTAACGATTTTATTAATAACACACAAAGGTCATTTTTCAACACTGAATGTTTGATAAGAGTTATAGATCCTGAGTACTTTGATGAGATGATTAGATGTGGCTACAACACCACACACCCTTGGGCACATTGTTGTTTAAGCATAAATGAGCCTGGTAAACACTATACATCAAAAATAAAGAAAAACGCTAAGGAAATAAACGAGCGTTATAGAATGGCTCCAATCACTATTGATAAAGAATTCACATTTGAATACGCATCAAGGACTCCAATCGGCAACGAGCCTACACCTTATGAAAGATTTTTAAAAGCATACGGATATCTAAATTACGAACTTAAGCACACATCCACCCCCGCATTAGATAAGCAATAAATTGTATTATTATAGTTTTAAATCGGCAAAACATTTCACGCTTTGATCTTCTTTCTATAATATTTATGACAAAAAACAAGTCAAGATTTTTCACTTTGACTTGTTTTTTGTTTACTCCGTTAAACTCCCCTCATCGGTAGTAACAACCTTTAATACCCGTTCCTCTTTACCTGTTTTAGCGTTAATAAACACATAATATGTTGAACCATAATATTCACACTCAAATTCATAAGCAAGAGTTTCGCCACCATATTCTAGAGGCATTACACAAAGTTTTTGCGTATTTATATTGAGCATCAAATCTATCAAATTTCTTGCATCAGTAGCACCCACAAGTGGCGTCAAATCTGTGCGTTCGGTGTGATTGTAGGCGTAATTTTGCGCTTCCCAACCGATTATGACGCCTGTTGACATCTCAATTTTTACCTTGATAAGGTCTGGATAAATTGTTACACTATTTATCACAGGAGCTAAGTTTACAAAACATATCCCTTGCAAATTCTCACTCCAAACACTTTCCATATCATTTAAAGCCAATTTTTTTGCAAAATCTTCCGCTATCTTTTCACACTCAGACACATCTTTTACTACGGTCTCACTCTGTTTTCCGTAAGAACTAAGCGTCAATAAAAATCCGCCTTTTTTGGTGACTTGCACAAAGTAAAGTCTGTCGTGCGCTTTCACCTCAAAATCATAAGTAGTAAAGTTACCCTTAGTCTCATTTGCAAAATTTATCTCCACATTTTCCGCCCCCTCAAAAATCTTACGCACTATCTCGGTTGCCTCATCCTTAGAAATCTCGCTTCCAGTTAAGCCCTTTATTTCTTTATTGTAAAGGCTATCCGAAAACGGACCATCAAATATCATAGATGGATAACTAATACTATCAGCGCTAAGCCCTTGAAAGTTAGAAGAAAAATTTGTCAGTCCCTCATCATTAAAATTACTATTATTCAATATGCTATAACCTTTTAGCAACTTCGTCACAATTGCATTCAATGACGCTTTCAGTTCCAATGTTATTTGCTTTAATTCTTTTATTGTATCTTTTTGTTCCTCTGTAAGAGTCTCATCACCCACTATTAAACTAGTACAATAGCCATCCATTTGATTTATAAACTTTACGCCCTCATTCACGGTATTTACCCCAACAGGCAAAGTCCCGAAATTATTTTGAGCATACTTGCAATTATCGCAAACGAGCCCTAAATACTTTTGTTGCAACGCCTTGTTGCTACTCACTTGTGTCTTACTTAAATTGAGTTCAATATCGTTCACATTATCTAAAAGCTCATAAAAAGTCTTTTTATAACCACTCTCAATCGTGTTGCCATAAGTTACGGCGATATTGTTGCTATTTATAAACAAAGCACAAAATGTTATCACCCCCACCAATAGCACCCCACTCACAATAGCAAGTAGTACAATAAGTCCATTTGTTTTAGACCTTTGCTCACTAATCTTTGCACTACTATGCGGTTCATTAGTAAATTTATTATTTGATTGCATATTTTCCATAATCACCTCCTACCTAGCAAATGTATGCTTTCCTATCACGACCGTCACCTCACGACTCCATATCCACGCACTCGTTGCTGTGGCGGGGTTGTAATAGTAAATACTCCCATAAGTCGGATCCCAACCATTCAACGCATCTCGCGCAGCCTGATATGCGGTAGCGTTTGGTTCAAGATTTATTTGCCCATCATTGACCGCAGTAAATGCCCACGGCTGATAAATCACACCGCTAATAGTGTTAGGAAATGAAGGACTTTTCACTCTATTCAAAATCACCGCACCGACCGCGACTTGTCCGACATAGCTCTCTCCTCTAGCCTCCGCATGTATACACTTCGCTAGCAAATACAGGTCACTATTACTGGTGTTGTAATTGCTACTATACGCCGATAAACTCATCCCGAGTGCCTTGGCAGTAATAGGTCCCACCGTACCTGTTTGCTCTATCCCATTCACTCTTTGAAAATACTTTACCGCTTGTGTCGTGAGCGTGCCGTAATATCCCGTAATAGGTCCATTAAAATACCCCCAACGCTTTAATTTCGTTTGTACGGTCTTGACCTCTTCGGTTGTAAGCGTTGCAGTCGCCTCCGCCTCTACACTAAAGTTTGCGTCACTCGGTCTCATAAAAAACGCAGTCATCACGCCTAACCCAGCCACAAGCACTACCGCAAAAATTCTATTTATCACCTTTCTCATATTGACTCCTTTTTGTTAGTTCTATTTTGTTATAGATTCGTAAAACTGCTTGATTATTGACACTATTTTTGATTTATATACCACGCCACCCCCATTTGTATATTTACTATTCACAAAACATAACGGCGGATAAACTACACACCACCAATTATCCCCTTTCGCCTCTCCTAATTCCACTATTAGCGCATCATAATATCCACTTTCCACCACATACCCCTCATAACTTCTCGCTGGGAAATATTCATTATTGATTTTCGGGTTACTCCTATACTCAAACCCCTCCCGCTCAAGAACAGCATCCGTAACGCTTTTAATCTCTTTTAGATGCGCCTCAATAACACTTTTTGCTTCGTCAAAACTTTCTATATCACTTATAACCGGCGTTAGGTATTTAACTACCTCATCCTTTATTTCATATTTCACCGACTGATCTATCGCCAAATTGCTATTGGCACGAATATGTAATCTAAGTAGTGCACTTTGATTTTCTTCCGCTCCTACACCTATGACCGCTATTACCACCATAATTATACACGCCAGCACCCCAGCAATCACTTTTTGCATATCATCACCTCTTGCTAAAAGTCTTGCCATTAAAAATCAATATATACTCACACATTTTGTCACTTTTTAGAAACACACATTCATACCTCTTATACAACAAGCATCAAAGCCTCTAAAAATCATCACCTTATATTACGTTTGTTATCCACATAAGTGCGTCATCATCCATTGCCCTACCACTTAAAACGCTTATCACCACAAAATCAATATCGTATTGAGCCATAAAAATTTGGTACCAAATTTTTATGTGTCGAGACTAGCGCAGAGTACTACAAAGTATCACGGGTGCGGTAGCGTTAGCTTATCCCCACCATATATCAATCTTTTAATAAAGAATATAAAAAACAAACCGCTATACATAAATGTATAACGATTTGCCTAAAAGATAATATTATCTAGCGTCTAATTTCACTCTATAAAATAGCCATACATCTCACTCTACGCTACCTTCAATACGAAAGCAGGACGGACGCCGACGCGCGTGTAGTTGACATCGATGTAGTAATTTTCACAGCATTCAGGACCATCTGGTGCCACAACCATCGCGTATTCATTTCCATATTTTGATCCCGAACGAAGCCACCAACTTGCATAGTCGTAACTAGATTTACACCCCGTAGCCACTGCTAAACCTGTATTCAACCCATTCATTACAATAGTCTGCACTTTGAACGTATCTTCATAGGATTGACTCCCCAAGAGGAAGAGTTGGTCGTCGTCTGTATTGGACTGGGCCGCTTTGCTATTAGCACTGTCATAATATGTCGTAGTCAATGTTTGCATCGTCAAAGTATTCTTTTCAGCTCTTGTGAATAGTTCATTTATGAGTGTATCTTTCATAAATGTTCTTATATCACTCGTACTCC
>CAYMVO010000024.1:0-12506 GCA_964393975.1 uncultured Lachnospiraceae bacterium | reverse complement strand
TTACTATGTAGATATGGGTACTTACCCACAAAGTAAGGTGACTGATGTGACAGCCGACACATTGACTGACGCATATAAAACAACTAAATCATACAGCCTAAAGAGTGCTAACGACTGTCCTGTGTACGAGTATAATGGAGTGGAGTATATAAAGTATAACGCTTCGACAACGGATACGACTCAAGTAGTATACAAAGTAGAGCCTGTACGTTGGGTGATACTAGGATACGGGAATGGTAATTCGTATGCAAGTGGTGATATTACGAGTTGTACAGATACAGAGCTAACGTTTAGCGCTAATGTGACTAGTGAGGAGAAAGTTAGTGGTCTACTAGTCCTAAGTGAAAAGGTGTTGGTACAGCAAGTGTTTGATGATTATGATGCTTTACATAGTGAGACAAACTCATACAACGACTGGAAGAATAGTACGATACGTACGTTTATGAAAGATACACTCATAAATGAACTATTCACAGAGACTGTGCGAGAAGACTACCTAAAACCACAATCATTGACTACGACATATTATGACAGTACGAATAAGACAACCACTCAACTCGATACAGACGACCAACTCTTTCTCTTGGGAACATCACAAAGTAGTGGTACTTATGTCGATACATTTAATGAAAATACCTACTTAAGGAGCACCTCAAATAAGTCAAAAGCGAGTGACCTAGGATATGCGACGGGATGTGATAAGAGTACGAGTACTAGTACTTTAAACAACACCTATTGGTGGCTTCGTGCGGGCTACTATAATTTTGAGCCCAGCGCGTACTTCGTCAACTCTTCTGGCGTTGCCAACATCGCCCGCGTCCACGCCGCGGGCGTCGGCGTCCGTCCTGCTTTCGTGTTGAAGGTAGAGTAGAGTGAGATGTACGGCTATTTTATAGAGTGAAATTAGACGCTAGAGAGATAACCTTTTAGGCAAATCGTTATACAATTTATGTATAGCGGTTTGTTTTTTGTATTCTTTATTAGAAGATTGATATATGGTGGGAATAAGCTAACGCTATCGCACCTATGATATCTTACCGCAACCGTGCTATTTCATAGCACTCTGCGTTGGTCTTTGTGACGGCACAAAAAGTGTCTACTCAGGATGACTTTTTGTGGTGGTTTTATGATTTATTATGTTAAATCGCTATTTGCAATATAATTTGAGTAGTAGTCGAAAAATATTTATAATCAATGTTGCATAAATTAGAAATTTGTGGTACAATAATTAAATCAAACAAAGGAGGTGACAAAATGTTTATTGACTATGTAAAAATCACGATCAAGGCGGGAAACGGCGGTGATGGTTCGGCACATTTTTTGCGCGACAAGCATCATATTGCTGGAGGTCCAGATGGTGGTAATGGTGGTAAAGGTGGTGATGTGTATTTTGTCGCTGATAATGAGGTGAGTAACCTTGTAGATTTTTATTATAAGAAAAAGTTTGTGGCGGGTAATGGCGGTAATGGTGGTGGTCAAAACTGCAATGGCAAACGTGGCGAAGATATTGTTATCAAAGTACCTAGGGGTACGGTGATAAAGGATGAAGATGGGAATGTCATTGCTGATATTGTGGATAGTGAGCCTATACGAGTCTTGCGAGGTGGTAAGGGCGGAAGAGGAAATTCCTTTTATGCGACGGCTACTAGACAGACACCGAACTTTGCGCAAACTGGCGAAGTGGTAAAGACTTACAAGGTGGTTTTAGAGTTAAAACTTATTGCTGATGTAGGGCTTGTAGGACTTCCTAATGTTGGTAAGAGCACTATACTCAGTGTGGTGAGCAACGCTAAGCCAAAGATAGCAAATTATCATTTTACTACGCTAAATCCTAATGTCGGGGTGGTGCGATTTAGGGATAAGTCATTTGTTGTAGCGGATATCCCAGGACTTATAGAGGGGGCTAGCGAGGGGGCTGGACTCGGGCATAGGTTTTTGAGACATATTGAGCGGACAAGGATGTTGGTCCATGTAGTGGATATTAGCGGGATAGAGGGGACTGATCCTGTGGAGAGTTTTAACCTTATCAATGAAGAATTAAGAAAATACAGTGAGACTTTGTCCTCAAAAAATATGATTATAGCGCTAAATAAATGTGACCTTTTACCGCCCGAAAGTACTGCGGTGGAGGATTTTAAAGCAAAAGTTAAAGGCTATACAATCATTCCAATTAGTGCAGTCACCACAAAAGGCAAAGAGGAACTCTTAAGCGAGATTTTAAAAGTCCTAGGTACTTTACCGAATGAGATTTTGACCGAAGAGGGTGGCTATGTGCTGGATGAGAGGGATACGACTAGTCTAGAGGTCAATCAAAACGAGGATGGCGTGTTTGTGGTGACTGGCGGTAAGATCGACGATTTGGTGAGGGGTATTGTGCTAACCGATACACAAAGTTTCGCATATTTCCAAAAAAGGTTAAAAACTGATGGAATTATTGATAAACTTAAAGACGCGGGAGCGAAGGAAGGAGATGATGTTATGATAAATAACATTATGTTTACAATGGTAGAATAAGGAGACAGATATGATATCGACTAAAGATAGAAGTAAATTAAAGTCTATTAGTATGGGCTTGCAAGATGGTGTGCTAATAGGCAAAGATGGTGTTACAGATAATGTAATTGTTAGTATTAATAAACTATTAGAAGCAAGAGAAATTGTAAAGATAAAGGTATTGCAAAATAGTGATATTGCACCTAGAGATTTGTGTGACGAGTTGTGTGAGACGCTTGATGCGGAACCTGTACTTGTGATAGGTGGTAAAGTCGTTATTTATAGGCGTAGAAGTGATGATGAAAAGCCTCATTTATTAAATGAGTAAAAAACAAAAGGTGAAAGGAGATCGTTACAATGCAATATTGTGTAAATTGTGGTAGAGAAATTAATGAAGATGCGGATGTTTGTGTTTACTGTGGGTGTGCAGTAAACGAAAATAGAGAGGTAAGCGTTGTCAAAAAAAGCAACACTCTTAAGACATTAGCAAAAGTGTTTATGATATTGGGTACTATACTTATGGGATTTGCGGTATTCCCATTGCTATGGTGTGTGCCTATGACTATTATTTATTGCGATAGTATTAAAAATAATAGACCAATAAGCATTGGCTTTAAGATATGCACATTATTGTTTGTAAGTATGATAGCGGGAATACTAATGCTTTGCGATGAGGATTAATAAAGTATTAGTGACAAAAAAACAAAATCAACTTGTCATATTATATAATTAATTACATAGTGACAATTTGATTTAAAAGTGAGATTAAAAAATGTTTTTATCTCGCTTTTTTAGTTTGCTATTATTCACAAAAAAGTCTTGCGTTTTTTTTCGTAAGACTTTTTGTATTTAATCATAAAATCATTCACTATATAAAGCGAGTTCTCGTAATTTTTGGTGATGAGTAGCGGTGGTGATAATCTTAGGTGTTATCCTTGCATCTTTTTTTGCTATAAGTTCACCATTTTGTGTTTGTATTTGTCTAGTCAGTTTTCGCCCGAGTAGTAATGATGTATTGCCAGTAAGCCTTTGAATTGTTGCTTCTTGCAAGGTATATTTCTTATCCTCCTCAATTTTTGGTAAGGATAATATTTTTACTGGTGAGTTGCTTGTACTGTTTGTTTTTTTGAAACTTGGGCGAAATTTTTTTATATTTACTATATTATCACTTTGAAACATAAGTGTCCCATTGCTAAAAGACGCAAGTCGGTCAAAAGTCATTTCGTTACTATCAATTATAAATTTTGTTACGTTTAACGCATTATCTAATATCACATCACGCACATTTCCTAAGCAAGTGCCTTTTGTATCAAAAGCGATACTGTTTATTGGATTATTAAGTAGATATGTATCATCTAAATTTGAACATAATTCCAGTGCGCCATTATTTTTGATGACGATAGCATCTTGTCCAAAATCATATATATTGCTTGTATCTAGTAAATAGAGCTCCTCATTTTCGGCATTTTCATTGCCTAAAATAATTAAATATTTTAGTTTTTGTAGTGTTTTGTTAAAGCACGCATTTAAAACAAAGCCCTCATTTGTGCCATCATAAAGGCTGATTATAGGTTTGGATAAGATTTCCGATAGTTGCATTTTATTCTCCTTAAAGCGTATTATTGGTAATATGTATACTTAAAAATTAACAAATTTATACTTAAACAACAAATATTATAAAGGCAGTTGTTGATTTTTTTTGTAAATTAGGATATAATTAATTGAAATATATTTTTAAGTTTGGTAATTAATATGGGTATAATGAACATTTTTAGAACTAAATTTGGCAAGAAAATTAAAATAGATGAGCAGTTGGTTGCTGATAATTTTTGTGTTTTCATTAGATTGAAAAAGAAAAGGGTAAAGATTAACTCTGTCATTGATATTCCAGAAGGAGTGACTGTTGTCGGGTGCTATAGAGGTAAACCCTGTGATATCTTGCCTAGTGGGGAGATTACCTTAAATGCTGGGAGCTTACCATTTGTTTTTAAGAAAAGCAACTATGAAGGGAATATTAAAAAAACAGGCAAAATAAGCAATTATTTTGAAGCTGAATTGTATGCGTTATCCACATATATTCATAGACTAGAGTTTGATGTTGGACGTTTTGTGATAAAGGATAGTTGCTATGGAAAGCAAAAGGTAAATATCACGATTGAATGTGACGTCAAACTAATGGATGTGATGAAGTTTTTCAAAGTGCTTATTCATGAACACCCAAACCTTAAAAAGAAGAATGTCAAAAATGTGGTATGTAACTGGATTTCTTACGATACTATAAATGTTTTGAAAAAACAAAAATACAATATTGATGAATATATGCTTTATACGAGTAATATAAACGCTAAGGTGGGCGAAGAAATAGTAAAGAGGTTTAGTGCGGTAGGTATTGAAATAAAAAATTTCAATATTAAAGATATTATTTTACCAGATGATGTGGTTAGGGATATTGAGATAGATAGAAGTACTAGTCTAGAAATACACTCAAAAATCAGTGATTTTGAAGCGGTGATGAAAGAAGATGGAGTTATTAGTCACGTAGACTTTGTGCGTAGTAATGATCAATTAAGCGATAGCGTTTTTGAAAATAATTATCACGTCCCTACACCAGAAAACAAGTTTGAAGATGGAATGGTGTATAATAGACAAAGTTATTTTAAGAGTGGTGGCGTGACAAGCGGTGGGAAAATCTGCGAGGAATGTGGACGTGAAGTACCTAGCGAGGCTAATTTTTGTCCGTATTGTGCAACTAAAATAAAATCAGATATAAATTTGTGTGAAAAATGTGGAGCGAATAATATTCTAGATGCGGATTTTTGCTATAATTGCGGTAGTAAACTAAATTAGATTTGAGAGAATTTTTGAATTTATTACAAATTTGTGTTGACTTTTTTGTTGGAATTTGGTATTATATCTAGGTAACCGCTTGGATAAGGTTTGTGGAGTCCTTTTAGGCACCTAGTCCAGCGAGTATAGTATTAGAAGAAGGAGAAAGAAAATGTTTGCTATAATTCAAACTGGCGGAAAGCAATATAAGGTTAGTCCAGATAGTACTATTAGAGTGGAAAAATTAGATGCAGAAGTTGGTAGCGTAGTAGAATTGAATTGCGTGCTTGCTGATTTTGATGGTAATGTCAAAGTTGGTACTGAAGCTGAGAGCGTAAAAGTTAAAGCGGAAGTGACAAAGCAAGGCAAAGAGAAGAAAATCGTTATCTTTAAATATAAGCCTAAGAAACGCGTTCGTACAAAAATGGGACATCGTCAACCTTATACAGAACTAAAGATTGTTTCTATTGGTTAATTTATTATGACACATATACTTATTAAGAAATCTAGTCACAATATTATTGGTTTTGAGCTAGAAGGGCATAGTGGTTATGGTGTGGAAGGTGAAGACATTGTGTGTGCGGGGTTGTCGTGCATTGCTCAGACTACTTGTTTAGGGTTACTTATGGTTGCTGAGGTGCAGGTGGATATGGAGCGAGATGAGGTTAGGGGATATCTAAGATGTGACCTACCTAAAGGTTTGGACGGTGAACAGTTACATGATTGTCAAGTTATTTTAAATACCGCATTTTTGGGGTTTAGTGACCTGAGAGATGGGTATTCAGATTTTATTGAATTGGAGGTAGAGGAGTATGTTTATTAAACTACAACTTTTTGCTCACAAGAAAGGCCAGAGTAGTTCTAAGAACGGTCGTGATAGTGAGAGTAAGAGACTCGGTGTAAAGCGTAGTGATGGTCAAATCGTTAAAGCGGGCAACATTATCATTAGACAAAGAGGGACTAAGGTTTATCCTGGTGAGAATGTAGGTATGGGTAAAGATTATACTTTATTTGCTTTGATTGACGGTGTTGTTAAGTTTGAACAAAAAGGTCATAGTAGAAAGCAAGTTTCAGTGTATGCTGAATAGTTAAATGAAAAACGCAAGGTGTCAAAAACCTTGCGTTTTTTGTGTATTAGTTATTTTGCGTTTAAATGCGTAATTTTTTCGGGTAATAATTTTTTAATTTTCCGTTTTGGGCTTTTCCGCCACCTATAGGATATCCGTTTACAGTGACTGCAACTATTCCTTGTGGTTCAGCAGGTATATCAATTTCTTCACCTTTTAGATATTTGGCAAAATCACTACTATCAAGTCTAAGGTCTATTTTATTAATGAATTGTTCACCATAAGCGGTAAATAGGTTGTGATTAGGAATTAATCTACCTTTTTGAATGTTTCCGACTAAAACTCCTATTGTAAATGGATTCAATTTTTTATAATCAATCATTTTGACTTTAGATATAAATATTTCGTCTTTAATTTTGTAAAGAGTGTAGTCATTTATTGTAGTGTATTTTTTTATAAATTCATTTACAACCTTAAAATCATTTTGGTTAGTGAGCGGTTTTAAATAACTAACATTGTTTGTTTCCCCTTCAATCTTTTGAAGTACCGCAACAAATTGTCCTTCACCCCTTGCGATATGCGGAAAGAAGTGTCTTGTTTTTGGTAATAGTTTGCTTGGAGCGGTGTACGGTAAAACGCGTGGGTTTGGTTCCACTAAGACAAAATTAGTGTTTTGATTTAAAAATTTTTGCACAACATTTTCGTTTTCATAAGCGTTAAATGTGCAAGTGGAGTATATTAGTAGTCCACCTTTTTTAACACATTCTTTTGCTTTGTCTAAGATTTCTAATTGTCTTACCGAATTAGAAAGTGGTAACTCACTATACCATTCCTTGATAGCGACTTGCTCTTTTCTAAACATTCCTTCACCCGAACAAGGAGCATCTACAAATACGTAATCAAATACATTAGGCAAGTTTTGTGCTAAACTTATAGGCTGGTTGGATGTAATTATGCAGTTTTTTATCCCTAAGCGGGTAATATTTTCTTTTAAAATTTTAGCACGGTCAGGCATCACTTCATTACTCACTAAAACGCCGTTTTGTAGTTTGCTTGCTATGGCAGTAGATTTGCCACCAGGGGCGGAGCATAAGTCCAATACTAACGCATTATCTAAAATATCCACAGAAGCTACTGGTACCATAGCGGAGGGTTCTTGCAAATAAAATAAACCTGCTAAATGATATGGATGATTCCCTAGTCTTAAATTGTTGTCTATATAATATGCATTTTCATAAGGTACCTTATCCTCTATAATATTCATATCTTTTAGTATTGATTTGTCACATTTTAAAGTATTTAATCGCATTGCTTTTGTGGGGGCATTGTTGTATGATGCTAAAAACTCTTCATATTCATCACCGAGCATAGTTTTCATATTGTTTAAAAAATCATTAGGCAACTTCATAATAACCTCTTTTGTTTTTTATATACAAAAGGCGTTTGTTTACAAAACGCCTTTATACTAATCATTGCTTCGCACCATCAAAATGAAACGAAGAAGATAAATAATTGATACTGCTAGTGCTGCCACATAAGTAAGCGCTGCAGAGGTAAGCATTGTTTTTGCTCCAGAAAGCTCCTCTTCCGAAAATTGTCCACTTGAGCGCAATACTTTCATAGCACGTCTACTAGCATCAAACTCTACAGGTAAAGTGATTAAGTTCACTAACACCGACAAAACCATTGCGCCGATAGAACCATAAATAAACCAAAGTCCTATATTTGTAGCGGTTGACACAGCCATTAGGATAAAACCGATGATAAGTAGTGGCCATAGCATATTTGAAACAAAGTTTGAGATAGGAATAACGATATTTCTAATCTTGATGGGAAAGTAGCCCGCTTTGTATTGCAATGCGTGTCCCGCTTCGTGACAAGCAACGGCGAGTCCAGCAATAGAATTGCTATTGTACATACCCTCAGAAATTGCGAGTATTTTTTTACTATGGTTGTAGTGGTCGGTGAGTTCACCTTGAGTTTGCACTACTTGAATATCTTGCAAGCCATTTTGGTCTAAAAGTTTTCTAGCAAACTCACTAGCAGTCAAACTGCATTGCGTATCAATCTTGACATATTTATTATATGAAGATTTTACATAGACTTCAGCGCTTAGTGCAACAATGAATGCTAATACACCGAATACGATAAAAATTATTAATGACATTATTATAAACTCCTTAATGTTTGTATTTTGGGACTAAAAAAGTCCACGCTAAGATTGAGGCAAAGAAACTACCTACATAAGTAAGCCCCGCTGCACGAAGTAATTTTTTAGCAAGGCGTAAAGATTTTTTATCAAATTTTTCTTTTTGTAGTAAATTCAATCCAAAATTACTAGCTTGATATTCAATTTTGATAGTCAACAACCTCACTAAAAAAGTGATTACAAATAGCACTGCTCCAGCGATACATATTCCGTAACCGATATATTCGTTTGTTATATTTAATAGCATGAGAATAATACCGACAATTACACACGGAAACGCAAGTTTACCTAAATAGACACTTATTATTGATAGGGCGTTTAGTAACTTAAATCCTAAATCGTTAGTGTTGTGTTGGATTGCGTGACCAAATTCGTGAGATACGACCGCAAAAGATGCAACATTATCACTTTCTATTGTCTTTTTGTCTATATAGATAGTGTTTGATTTTGGCACAAAACAACAATTATCTATATCGCCATCAATGATTTTAACAAGTTTTAGATTTTTAAAATTATGTTCGTTTGCAATTTTTAATAAAAAATTTCCTGCGGTAAAATTATTTTGTATTTTATACCGTGATATTTTTCTGTACTTTGCTTTAAAATAACTAGGTGCGTAGTTTGCTATAGATATTGCGACAGCTAGTAATATGAGTAATGCTATAATTATATAGAGTATCATTGATTTTGACCTATTACATTAACATTTATTTTTACGCTGACTTTTTGATGTAGTTTTAAAACTATTTGGTAATTACCTAGTGACTTTATAGTGTCCATAACAATCTTCTTTTTGTCAATAGTGTATCCTATTTCGCTGAGTTTATCTGCAACATCTTTTGATGTGATGCTACCAAATATTTTTGCATTGTCACCACATTTCAAAACAAATTCCAAAGTAATATTTTTTAAATTTTCCGCCAATTTTTTTGCGTTGTCCAATTCCATTTGCTCATGGAAAGCTTGAGAAGATTTGAGTTGTTTATTTTCATTTAGCTTAGTATTGTCTAGTTTTGAAGCGATTTTGTTAGGGATAAGGTAATTACTAGCATATCCGTCGGATACTTCTACAATATCATTTTTCTTTCCTGTACCTTTAACATCTTTTAGTAAAATAACTTTCATATTTTCCTCCCATAAATAAAATAACCTTTGTTATTATAACATTAAAAAAACAAAAAATCAAATACAAAAAGCATAATTTGATTATATTTAGGTAATAATACAATAAAATTTAGAAAAATTAAGGAGCTTTTATGAATTTTACCTGCAGAAAACTTGATTGCAAGTATAATAACAAATTCAATTGCGATGCTAAAAAGGTTAATATTGATAAAGATTTAAACTGTGATATGTATCAAAAAGATAAATCAAAACACACCCCCGATACCACAAAAACAATATTTGACATAGTTCCTGAAATGGCGCCATATAAGCATCATACAAAAGGCACTATTTTATGTGAGGCGAATTGTATTTTCAATAAAAATGGAGAGTGCTACAGTAACGGAATTTTAGTAAATCAATCTCGAAAAAAACAAGCGGTTTGTTTTTCCAATTTAAAAAAATAATCTACAACAAATAAGAGAGTAGACTTGTCAACTGTATATTATGAGTAAAAATTCTATTATTTCCAACTAAAAAAATGTAAAAATGCTTGTATTTTTGTAATATTTGTGATATATTTTAAGTAAGTTAGTTATGTTAATGGTTAAGTTAAGGTTTTGCATATTATTAGTGTATACAAAAGGAGATGTTAAAATGTCTAATATTTGTTTTGTTGAGATTGGATTTATTTGGGGGCTTATAATATCAATCATTTTGTTAGGGACTTTACTCATTTTAACTGTTTTGGTTATAAAGAAAAAGCATACACCCGTTGCGATAGATGAGGTTGGTAAGGATGTGCCTAATGGTGAAAAATGTGTTCTTAGTGGTGGGCGAAATTATATTGTTGGAGGTTCTAATAAGGTAAAGTCAGGTGAGTATATAGTTGAGTCCGATGAAGCAGTTGTTATGCTTATAAATGGTGTATCACACGATGTAGTAAGCGGAAAGACAATTATTTTAAAAGATGGAGATAATTTATTTTTTGAGGGGATAAACAAAAAACTTGATTTAGTGGCTAAGGGTTAGTATATCTAATCCTTTTTTTATACACAAAAAGCATACGCTAAAAATATAATGAAAAGAGGATATCATAATCAACTATTATGATTATTACTTAAAAAGCAATAAAAAGTGAGTGTGTTTTATATGTGTAAATATTGTAAGATTTGCGATTGTGACAATACTAAATTGGTACCGATCGTTTGGACAAAGGGGTTGAGAGGCGCAACGGGAGCAACAGGCGCCACGGGTGCCACGGGTGCGACAGGTCCTGCCGGTGTCGCAGATATGATAAGTATAGGTCGTACGACCACCACAACCCCGGGCACTGATGTCAAAGTGGTTGACCACAAAGAAGGTGTGATGCATACATTAGATTTTAACATACCTTGCGGGATGAATGGAAAGGACGGTGCCACAGGTCCTAAAGGAGACAAGGGTGAAACTGGTGCTAGAGGGGATAAAGGTGACACAGGACCACAAGGTGAACGAGGTATTAGCGAAACGGTTTTGATCGAAAAGACCGAGACTAGAAATCCGGAAGAAGGAGCTGATGTCCAAGATGTTTTTGAAAATAATACACATCGTTTAACATTTTATATTCCTAGAGGTGTTACGGGAGCACAAGGCGAGCAAGGTATACAAGGCTTAAAGGGGGATACGGGACCAGCGGGACCTAGCGAGATAGGAACGGCAACTTTTACGACTTTTACGGATACAATGCCGGAGAATGGTATTGAGGTGATGGAAAATGCACGAGTTCCTATCCTAAGAAAGGAAACGGATAATGTGGGACTTTGCGAGCTAGACAGCTCTGAGTTCGTGATAAAATGCACAAAACAAGGTAATTATAGAATTGATTTTATGGTGAACGCTTATGTGCCTTTTGCAAATAGCACATCCTTTGATGCAAGTACCGATTTTGTATCGGTGGGGTTTAGAAAGGTGGGTTCGGAGATTGTGTTTAGCGGGCAGAGTGAATGGTGTTATAATCAAAACTCTATTCAATTAAACAATCATGGCGTGTTTCAGGTGGCGGATATAGAGAAAGATGTGTTTGAGTTGTTTAATTTTAGCAAGCGGTCAATTTTTCTAAAAGCACCAAAGCTAACCGATACAGCCTCACAATCGTATTTTGTTAATCCCTTAGTCACAATAATAATTACCTATCTAGGATAAAATAAAAAAACCGTAAAGAATTTAATCTTTACAGTTTTTCCTTAGTCAATCCAAAGAACTTTGTCTACGAGAATAATAGTGATGATATCCACTATCCAAAAAATAGTAGGACAAACGACTAATAAAATGATACCTAAAACGATACCTAAAACATTACCTTTGCTGATACTCTTGCACAATCTATAGATTGCCCAAACAATATCAAGTATAGGGAGTGCTAGTATAATCTTAACTAATTTAGGTAATTTATCAAAAGCTTTTACCAAATCTTTCATTATAGACTCCTTTGTATGTGTACTTGGATGAATAAACATCCTAATAAATAGTATACACTTTATAATTAAAAAATCAATCAAAATTTTGTGTTTTTTTAAAAAACTTGTAAAAATATTAAGAAAGTTATATAGTAACTTAATACAAGAGTGTGTTAAACTGTTGGTAGATAATTGTTATGTTTGGTTATACATCGCTAAAATGGTGTTTATTTATGTGGATAGTATGTTTATCATTTGACGCTTTTCTATAAGGTGGGGTAATGGAGGATAACATACTTAGGTGTATAATAAATGTAATATAAGGTAGTGATTTTAATATAAATATGACATAGAGTGGTGGAAGATATG
>CAYMVO010000023.1:0-12563 GCA_964393975.1 uncultured Lachnospiraceae bacterium | reverse complement strand
ACAAACAAAAGGCTAAAGTAAGGAGGGGTAATACAAGAAAATTTTGTTATTTATACAATTACTTCCTTTCCGCCAGTCGAAGTCGCGTTTGAACACCAAGGGAAAACTTATTCTCACAAAAGGTGTTGCAGGCGCGATTTTTTCTAGGAAGAAAAATTGATTAAAAATCACTTTTTTGTCTTAATCCAGTTGCCATTTTTATCTCTTTGAAGGTTTATCCAATTCAATCGTGATGGATTTTCTAGTTGTGGTCGTTCAAAATCAATAATAATTCCAAAGCAGTCCCATAAATAAAAATACGAAACAAACTTAACAATTTGTTTCGTATGACTTACTACTGGCGGAGAGTGAGAGAATTTCAAAATAATATTTTGGTGTGAAAAATAGTAGCTTTTTGACCTATTTTGTGATATATTTTCCGTAATTTATGTTATTTTTTACGGTGTTCTAAATTTTTTTGACCAACTTGTTGACCAACTTTCACAAATAATTATTGCAATTAATAACGAGGCATGATATACTCTCAATAAGTGAGGTTACTATGGGAAAAAGAAAATTTGGTGCTAAAATTTGGATTGCGATTGTATTAATAATCTTCTCGTGTCTTTCTAGCTACGGAAGGACTTTAGAGATGTTAGCTAATGCCAACATTGAAGAGGTATACAAGCCAACAATAAATACGATATTTCCATTGTTGTGTGGATTAGAATTTTTACCATTTGTTTTAGCGATAATACTAATACATTACGACCACAAATACGATACTCGCAACGGCGGAAATTTGTCATTATTGTGCAAGTGGACTTTAACACTTATATGTATTGAGCCAGTTTTTTCGTTTCTTGTTAGAATAAACTTAGGTATCCTAAATGTATACGACTTTTTGGCTGGATATCTTTTTATCATTATTGCTTTTGTGTTGATAATTATAGATGGTCGTAAGTTTGTCTCTAGTATGCAAAAGCAAACCAATGACTCTATTGATCAACCCGACAACAATAGCCGTACCGAACAACCATCTCAAGAGCAAGCAAAATAAAAAAAGCTGTCAAACAAGTTTTTAGACTTGAATGACTGTTTTTTTTACTTAGTATCCACTTGCTTTAAGTAATAAGGTTTTTTGATTAGTTGTTAAATTCAAAGTATTTATGTACGCTTTTACACCACTTTCACCACATTTATTAGAATAGCCTAAATATCCCATAAGCATATATTTTTGATTGGCTGTTAGTTTTAGAGTGTTTACAAAGTATCGTAAAATAGACTTTCTATCACCCGTAAGACCTTGTTGTTTCCCAACAACCAAAGCTAGTTTGTCTATTGGCAATGCTTCAGCAAACAACAGTGTTTTACTGTCACTTTCCTCACCCAAAGTCTCAGTAATTGCCACATTGTAATAGTAATCATACACATATTTAATAGCTTTTGCTTGCCCTTCTTCCTTTAAACTTTTAAACTGATATAACTCCACCAAATTTGTCACGGATTTGTTAGCATTCTTGTAAATAATTTCAAATTGTTTATATTGATTATTTGTTAATGTAATCTTTTCACCATTATAAGTAATTGTTTTATTTATTATTCTTGGCAACACATCATAACCCTTATTTAGTAATTCTCTCACAGTGCCTAATAGTCTATCACTGTTTATTTTACCTGTTCTATTGTTTAACATTATATTAATAATCTTGTTAGCTGTTTCCTCATCACCATTATCAATAGCATTATTAATCTTACGCATATACACACTGGTAGATTTTACTTTAAAATTAGACTCCCATTCCTCACGAGTCGCTGGAGATATCTTGCCTATTATACTCTTAATGTAAGTTTCCGCATTCCTTAGAGGAATACCATATAGTTGACTAATGCTTAGTGCCGTTTTGCGTATTACAGCATTCCATTCAATGTTACTTGTGTAATCACCTTTTACAATCTTTCCAATACTATCTTTAAGATCAATACCTATTTGGACCGTGTTGTACAATGCCGTATATGCCATATTTGAGGGTTCGTACCCACTAATTATCTGATAGATATCTCCACCAAACGGTAGTAATGATATGGTGGTGCCAAAGACTTCTTTTTTAATCTCTTCATTCCAATCCTTCTCTTCATCACCACCATCTTTAAGCCATCTAAACGCTAAAGCTATAGCGACATAGATCATATTATTAAGCACAAATGCAGTAGAGGCTTTTGTCAGTTTCTTTTTCGCTTCAATTAGTTTCAACTTTGCCTCGCCAGCAACATTAATATCACTTTCTTTAGTTTTTGCTAACAACACTCTATACTCACCAATTGCGTGAGTTAATTTAGATAACACTTGCACTGCATCACTCGTAAACATCCTTGCGAATTTGACAATCCAATTTTGACTCCTAAACCATTCACTACGTCCTAAAGTATTTGTCGTAGATTGTGTTGTTAAAATTATTTTTTCTAATCTTTTACCCGCCTCGATTTTATTTGACTCAGTTCCAACTTCATATCCTTTGCCTAATCTTTCGGCAATATCATACTGCGAGGCTTTCCATAGGACTCGTATTACCTCTTTATCCAAGTAACTCATAGGTCCCAGCGCAATGGCGGAATTTAATTTTCCTAATTTTGTCCCAATCACACCTAGTTTACCACCGAGTTCCTTGCTGACCTCCTTTATCTCCTGAGCGTCTACACTGAATCCAGATTGTACACGCTCCCACATCAAAGGCGCATACTGTTCTAATTCTTTATAATTCTGTTCTTTATTTTTACCAAACACCGAAAATCCTTTAATAATATGACTAGCCTTCAGCTCGCTAAAAGCAGATACTAATCCTAAAGGTTGTGTAGATATAGACTTTAAATTAACTCCAAGTGCCGACATAGAACCCGCTAGTCTCACAGCATCTAATGACTTATCTATAACACCTTTTTGTCTATCATTAAGTCCTTGTAAGTCTCGCCAAAGATTAT
Source organism: uncultured Lachnospiraceae bacterium (assembly GCA_964393975.1). Taxonomy (GTDB): domain Bacteria; phylum Bacillota; class Clostridia; order Christensenellales; family UBA1242; genus CALVNN01. Next base: position 9,605 of record CAYMVO010000023.1, on the reverse strand, counting down.
TTGCGAAAGCCTCGTATTCACTATCAATTTTCTTAAGTTCGGCACTCATTTTTGTGATGTGTATACCGTCTCTGGATAGTATTTGCTTGTTCATAATGCGATTGTATGCAGTGAGTGGTATTGCTAGTCCATAATAATTTGACATGGATTGAATATGTTTAGCAACCACTCTATCAATGCTATCAATCACAAGCGTATTGCTGGCACCCTGCTTTACACGTTTATTTATCCCCATCTCCAACACATACTGCATTGTACCATAATCTTTACCCACTGATTGGTAAATCTCATCCTTTGATATAGATAACGGAAAATAATATCCCTCTTCAACATTGCTTATTCCGTGTAGTGCCTCATCAGTAGCTTTTTTGCTTTGCTTAGATAACTTATTGAAAAATTCATCTATAATACTTAAATATTTTTTATCAGTATCACTCATAAAATTTTCTATCGCATCTACCACATCTTTAGAGATCTCAATATTGATTCCCTTTGCAAAAGCTTTAACAGAATCACCACTCATAGAGTATTTATCATTCAACAAATGGACTTCACCATTACTAAATAAGTGACTAACACCTTGTTGTCTAAGAGAAGTGCAATATACACTAAATGCTTGACCTTTTGTCATTTTGGCACCGTTTACTTCAATTTCTTTATGTAGTGATTTTATATAATTTTTATTTTCTTTTAAAAACTCCTGAAATAAGTCGTGTGCTTTTTTGACAAAATCAGCCCTCTTATGCTCACCCTCAAAAATGTCGTTATAAATTTGCCCCATAATAGAGTCATTATCATATCCACCATATTTTACAAAACGAGTATATGGATTAGTGTACACCTTATTTGCAATAGTTTTCAATTTACTATCTACATTCTTTAAGTATTTACTATTTACTACTGTTTCCTCTATCCCTTTACTTGCTAATTCAGTCAACGATTGAGTTTTACCATTAAACACAACTTTATCATAGTTTTTAAGTACACCTCTCAAATGTCTAAATATCCTCTCTAAAGAAAATAACTCCTCAGCCGACATAACTTGCTCTTTTTTATTTGCACTACACAATGCATCCATTTCTTCCTTAAACGGATATATTTCAAGTTGCGCTTCATCTAAAAGCACGTTTAGATTATCCCTCAAATTCCTAACATACTCCCTAGCTTTTGGTGATATATTATTTCTCCAAGTTTTTATCTTGCAAATATCTCTTACAATATAGCCAATTTCCTCAGGTATCTTCCAATTAGCTGGCGGATTATCTATAAAATTACTCCTAAGACTATTTATTGTGGCTTCAAGGCTATCTTTTGCTTTATTATATGCTTTTATATTTATTATTAATTGCTTCTGATTATCTATTTTATTAGTATATTTCTCTATCAATCCGCTAAACGTACTTTTCTTCCCCGATTTGTCGTACGCATTCAAGATTTCAAAGGCTATTGACTTCTTCAACTCCTCTAATTTAACCTCACCTAGGATATCTTGAATTTTAAATTTTGTTTGATTTTTTATTTCTTTTAATGAGGCTTTATATAATTCGTGTATCTCTATAAATATATCTTGCGGTGTATCAGCATTTAAAGTAATACCCTTTGCATCCAATTCCATTTTGATTACATCAGGCGAACTTCCTCGCTCGCCCCTTCTTTTACCCCACAAAGCAAACGGGCTCTTATCTTTATCGTAATAATAAGTTATTTCATTTTTTATAGCATCAAGATTTATTTTGTGTAAATAGTTTTTTAGCGTATCTACAATTAATATATACTCTTCAGTTTTAGGATTGTCATATAAATCTTTCACTACCGAATTTTTAACAATATAGTCCGCAATGTCCAGCGCAGTACCCATCCTATACCCCTTAGGCTTTGTATTTAAAGCGTGCCACAATGTTTCAATAATAGTTTCACGGGACTTCCCTTTAAGTTCCCCATATTTATCACCAAAAACAAGAAAGTCGCTGATAATATTATCAACAACCTTTTCAGTATCTTGTTTACTGTACACCTTTAATTTACTATGGTCTGCAACATATTTTGCTATTTGCCCTTTGGAGTAGTTGTATTCGCCATTTCTATTTTCTGTTATTGAATATCTTTTAGTTTCTTCACCACTTCCTTTTCCGTTTTTGCTTCCATTATTAGTTGTATCATTGTTTGAAAGTCTTTCTCTGTTTTTAATGTACTCATTGTATGAGATATTAGTTGATGCGTAGACTTTGAATATTGATGAATTTTCTGTCTGAACTCCGATGGACTCATTGTCATATATTATCTCCCTAGCTATACTTAACACTGTTTCGTTATCTAAATTAATTCTTATTATTTTACTTATCCTTGGACTAGTTAATGTGCCTTTTGCAAAAACTAAGACATTATCTACTCCATACAAATCATCCTTTGTGTCGCAAATTGGTATAATAAACTCATTGTTTATAGATTTGTTATACTTCACTCCGTTTTTCGCACTAGCAAACTTACTCTCAAAATCTTTAAACTCTCGCACATTAAGTACATCATTTGCACGCACCCATCCAAAGTTGTTGTATTGGTTCTCACTATACCCATTATTCTTTAAAGAGTATCTAAATTGCAATAGTTCGCTCTTATATGGCAACTTCCCTTCTTTGAAGTAGTATCTTATATCACTTATTATTTGATTTGCACGAACATTACCGCCCTCATAAGATAAACTTTCAACTGTTTCACCTTTCGCATTGTCAAAATCAATCATAAACTCTTTATTTTTCCACCCAAGAGTTTCTATTAGTTGCCTAATTTGATTATATTGTTCTACATTTGGTTCTACTTGTAGATTTATTCCAGGATATTCTGGTATAACACGTATATTACCCCTAGACATAAACTCAATCATAGATTCAGTTCCACTGTCCTCGCCAAAAATTTCTCTGTGGTCAACAGTCCTATACCCACCAGGAGCACCATTATTTCTACCAGACATATCCAACCTTGAACCATCCGTTAAAATATATCCTGTTTCATTCCAGTTGTGTGTTTTGCCGTATTCTTTTAAAACATCTTGTTCAACAGTGTTATTAAGAGAGTATCTTAATTCATTATTGTATATTGTTTTAAACTTAGAACCGACATAATCTTCATACTTTTTGCTTGTTGCTTTAACCACATTTGTAAGCGTGACTTTTCGTGGTGTTTCCACCGAATCTGAAGATGATTGACCTTGCAATGTTATACTACCAAATGCCTCAGGCAATCCCTCATTAACATCTTCAAACATTCTATAAATACTATCAGTATCTACCTCTTTATTCGGCACCAAAAAGACATCCGCATGTGTATACCCCGCTTTAAGTAAAGCATTCATTCTATGTCTACCCTCGTGGCTTAAAGTGATTTTTTTATCAAAGTCAACCATCAAATACAAAGGATAGTTAATATCTTTAATTTCATCCACATCTAATTCACTAGATTCGTTGTACAAATATCGTTGCACCAATCTATCAGCAGATAAATTTAAAAAGTCCTCTATCTTCATATTACACACATAGGCATTCGGGAACATTTTTATTGATCTTTCCCATCGCCCATCTGAAATGTGTGCAGTTTTAGGGTTACCATAATCAACATTGTTTTTATATGGCTTAATCTTATCAAGCAATACACCTATTTGTTGAGTTGTTGCACCAACTGGTATTAATAGATTTTTATCAACTACATGAAACATAGGTTTTATTTCAGGTTCATAAAAAATTGGTTTAAACCCCGCCTCCTTAACTAAATCAATAACAAAATTCTCATCTGTTCTAGTTAGTTTTGAGTGGTCTTTAAATCTTCTAATGTTGTCGACTGGGAGTTTTGGTTCTCTTTTGCTTTCTTTTCTCTCTCCTGCCTCTCCTTGCACAGCCTCGTGTAAATTGCGCCCTGTTCTAGCGTCATCGTTAGACAAACCCCATCTATGAACACTATTGTCATCGGTGGATAATGTACTTCCTCTTCTTTCATATATCCCTCCCTTGTCATCATTGTAAGATACAGACTTTTCTTTGTCAAGCGATTTATCTTCGTTTATAGAGTATCTTAATACTCTTCCTCCTCTATCTCCATTATCTTCAAAAACTCCTGTTTTGTTATCTGAGGATTTTGCTGAATTACTTGATAACTTTTCTCTAGGTTCTTGTCTTCCGTTGCTTCCCCTATTGTTATAATATTCACTCCTAAGTTTTGAAGAAATCTCATCACTAACATACCCTTTTGATACTGCGTCATTGTTTATCTCCTTTATTAATGATTTCCTGTATTGCTCATCAGATAGTACAAGTACCTTTCTTATACCAAAACTAACATTTCCCTCATCTTTACCCGTGTCAACAATATAAACATCTTCACCTTTTTCAATCGCAATTCCATCAGCGATACCATCTTTAACACCACTATATAGTTTGTTAATTTCGTTGCGAATATAGTTAACATTATCTATACCAACTTTGTTGTAAGAAAGATATTTTCTTATTTTACCATTGATATTATATCTTATTTCATTCTCATTATTTCCATTGTTAGTTTTAGAATTTCCGACTCTGTCATACTCGGATTTTCTTTTAACTTGTCTACTAGTTGCGTTGCTTGCTTCGTTGTTTTCAATTCCCCACAAATCCAAATTATTGCTTCTTCCGACAGACTCTTCAAACTTATTAATACTTTCATTAAACTCAAAATCACTTCCTTGTTCATTTATAATCTCCTCAAACAAATCTTCAACAATTTCATAGTTCTTGCTTTGTTTTAAAACCACAAACTCACCGTTTCCATCCGCTTCTAATAAATTAAAAGTATCTGTTTTGGGATTATACAAAACCTTCAAATCTCCCGCCATTGTTTTTGTCTCATTAGCCCAAATCATAGCAGTTGTTTGATATTGACTATAATTGCTTTTAATGTTGTATCTAACTTTATTACCTCTATAACTATAACTCTTTTCTTCAAAATTTGCAATAGTTTGTGTATTTGTTTTTTGTTCTGTAAGTTTTTCCAGTTCATTATAAGCCTCAACATCACTCAAAGATATACCACCTATACTATTCTTTACAGCATTAGCGTATAATTTTTCAGCATTTCTTAAATAATTATAATATTCACCTTTGATGCCTTTCTTAGTGAATTTGGCTAAGACATCCTTTATCCATTGTATAATCTTAAGCGCAACACTTTTATTTTGATTAACTATTCTTTCTACAGACTTTTGGTCGGTAAGCAATCGCCCCATCTCATCGGCAACTATTTCAGTTTGAGCCTCATATAATGCAATATTTTCACCATTTTCACCTTGCTTTGCATCCTTATTAACTCTTGAATATTCAGCAATTTTATGCTGTATCTTTTCTTCAAGATTTTTTACGTTACTAAGCACATAATTTGCTAAGGACTCATACGCCTTTGTTCCCTCAAGTGAGTGGGTAAACTCGTGCCCTACAATATCTCTAGTCGTTGCCTCTTTTGAAAAATAAAACACCTTTGATTTGGTGTCATAAAAAGCATTAACCTCAGTGCCAAGATTGTCGGAGATGACCATATTTGCACCTGGGTTAATTGTTGTGATAATCTTTTTTGCACTTTTAACATCCTCCGTTAGAGGCTCGTTTGTTGGCTCAAAGAGTAGTTTTTTGTTTTTAAGTGATGGACTATACGCTTCGCTATTCGCCTTTAATCTTGTCTTTAATGTTTCATTGTCTGCAACATCTATAACATATTCACCTTTTTCAGTAAACTGATTTTGTAAATTAAATTTGCTTATTGTTTCTGCTCTATCTTCCTCATTTAACGATTTTAAATGGTTACTAATATTTTCAAGTTCAGCCTTTCTTTGGTTATTTATCTGCGTGCTTTTATTTGATGTTAAATTGTCATTCTTCCAAAGATTATATTCTTTTTTATCTAAAGCATCTATTTCGGCTTTGCTTTGTGCTACACTAAAATTATCTTTACCACCTAATCTATATTGTTGTATTTTTGCGGTCCCCCCACCAAGCACCCCGCCCACAGCGCCACCGACCAAAACCTGTTCTAATACGTTCTGATAGAAATTTGCGTTGTTGTATGCGTTTAAGGCATCTGAACCTTTATACACCATTTGTGTAATAGGGTTAACTAACGCCGAGGTTCCCTCTTGTATACTTTCGGCTATCCCCTCTTCTAAAGCTATTTTACCAGCTGATTTTGCATTTGTTTTTCCTAAAGTTTTACCTGATGCTTTAAATACCGAAGTGATACCTTTGCTCATACCTCTTGTTAAATATTCGCCTATACCCTCAATTCCACCTTGAATAACACCATATAGTAAAGCATTGTCAAAATCCGCACCGTCATTTAACGCCTCTTCAGTGCTTAACCCTGTACTACTCGCTATAGAATATCCCATACCAAGCCACGGTCCCACTCCTGGGATAAATGATAATCCTATCGCAGGTAATTGTTGTCCAATACCACGAACTATGTTCTTTACGACAGGAGCATCATTTAGATATGAGTTCTTAGTGACCTCCTCCTCCCAATTATAGTATAGGTCTTGAGTATAATCTTTCTTGATAAAATCTTCAGCCCAGTCAGTATCAGCCCCAAACACACCTCCCACCTTACCAATTAAGCCGACGCCAGTATCAACGACTCCCTCTACGCCTTTAGATAAGAAACCAACCGTCTCTGTCCCCATATCTAGCATCGTTGTCAATACCTTATCTATTACTGATGGTTCATTTGCTTTTAATTCAGCCTTCACCCTATTCTTCTCAACCTCATATTTTTTTTGTTGATTAAGTGTTTGCTCTATCCAATCACTACTTGCCATCTAAATCTCCTTTAGTATGTTTGTGTTTTGTAATAATCTAGGAGTTTATTAGTGAACGCTTTATCACTGAATTTATCTTTATAACCATCCAACTCTTTTAATATTGCCCGTTTGGAGCTCTCAGATAAATTGCCATCCTTATCACTTAGTTTTGCAATCATCTGATCTATCCTATTTGTAGCCGAACTATACCAATAACTATCTTCAACATAATTCTTTTGGTAATCTCTATCCTCAGCCTCCCAAGCCCTATCTTGGTTATAGGCATCCATCTGGGCTTTCCACTGTATGCGTTCCCGCTCTAATGCTTCATCTTCTAATTCTTTTTGTCTATACTTGTCCAAAATATCTATTTCTTTACTATAGTTATTTTGCTCGTTTGTCAATTTTTGACTGGTATAAGCATTAAGTAAATCTGCCTGCTTGTCGGTATAGGTTTTTGCAATGTCTGCTCTTGTATTAGCATAATTGTTGCTTGCTTGTATGTAGGCACTACCACGTTGTCCTACCGCTAAACCACTAGCACGCTGATACTGATCAAGATATTTCATTAACTTTTCATTTGATATACTCGCACTTTGTTCCGCCAGACTTTGAGCACTTGATAACTCGTTTTTTTGATTAATATAATTTTGCTCTAGTATCTCTTGCTGTGACTTTGTAAACTCTTCATTTTTAGCTAATTCATATTCTTTATCACTTGTAGAATTTTTACTTTTTCTTTTTTTATACAATTCAATCTTTTCTTCATCGGTCATCGACATCTTCCTCCATATTACAAACTATTTTCTCAATATTTTCTTTTGATTTAAGTAGCTTCACCAACTCATTCGAAACTCCTTTTTCTATAAGTTCTTTATTGTTAACAACACACACCCTTAATACTTGAGTTAGTACTTCAAGTCGTTCTAATTGCTCTTTTTTTAAGTTTTCTTTTTCCTCTTCCCATTTGCTATAAGCTTCGTTACTTTTTCGTATAATTTCATCAAGAGTCTTTTTCAATTTCTCAACATCTGCGACCTTAGTCCCAATAAAGTTCATTGTAATAAAGTTATCTTTTTGCACAAATTTTTTAATAAATAGTTGTACAACAAACACAATCAATAACACAGCATAAGCTATCACATCTGGTAATTGCGGTGGAGAAAAAAACTGTTGTATTATATCAAATTCCATTAAAACCAATCCTCCTTATCTTTCCTTTTTAACTTCTCATTCGTTTCTAAAGTCGCTAAATCAACCAAGTTTTGATTACTTTCACTATGCAGTAATGCAAGTCTAGGAAATAAAACCCGTCCTAAAAATATTGATACAAATAAACTACATAAAGATAAAATTAAAAATGTTTTCATTAATCCACTAAAAAAAGCATTCTTTATATTAATAAAATACACGGTAAGAGCACCATCTTCTTGCCCTATTACCGCCCATTCACCCCATTTATCTACCAAAAAACTATAGTTTTGCTCCAGTTCCTGAGTAGAATAAATATCTTTATCTAATAAATTAATTATTTCAGTAATATTGCCAACACTATATTTAATTGCTAAACAAAAAAACACAACTGACAGTATAATAAATAGCCAAAACACTATAGGCGATAAAGCTTTGAAAAATTTAGTTTTTGCTTGATTCTTCTTGTATTGTTCCTTGGTACTCGACCTCATTTGGTTCAACATTTCTATTCACCTCCTCATCCTTTACCAATGGTTCACTCTCCATTTCTAAAACCTCATTTTTTACCCACGCAGGGACTTCCCAATTATAAAACTCTTCCCATACACCATTTATTTCATCCAACTCATTAGGTACACCAAATGCACCTTTTTCGTAATTCTGCTCAATATCAAAAATAGATAGTACCGCAATAGTCACCAAATATGTCAATAGTTTAATAGTTTTTTGCCAAAAAGGTATATCTGCGGTATCTAAAAATAACCCTCCAGTAATTAAAGTCGTAGCAAACATTGCCAATATTGCGACAACCACTGATTTTATAGCACGTTTAGACCGAAAGGTATTTAATTTTTCTATGCGACCATTCTTGCTGTGTCTTATTTCCGTTGTAGACCATATTATACTATTCATCGTGACATTTTCTCTTATCTTCAAATACAAACGTATCAAACGCTTGTTTTTACTAGCAAACAACAATTTTTCACTAGAAAAATTATTTTCCACCAAAAACTCCTCTTTACGCATTTTAGTCTGTCGTTTGTTTCGTATATTTAAAAAATACGGAAGATAAATTTGTTTGCTTCTACATTTTTCTCTAACTTTACGATGCTCTTCATATTTATCTTTTGTGTTTTGAGTGTTAAGTCCTTTTGATAGTGCTTGTTCGCTAAGCCCTTGTTTAATTGCTACTTGAACCAAAACAAGACCAATAGTTAGAGCACTAATAGAGGATATATTACCGCCAACATTTTCCCAATATTTATCCGTAAACAATTGTCCCATGTCTCCATATGTTAAAATAGCTAGCAGTATAACACCTATAACTGATGCTATAATGCCAGCATTTTTTCTAAGCCATTTAATCATATTCCCCACCTTTAAAAATTAACCCTCAGTGCTTGTCTCACCGTTTGTAGGTGTTCCTTTACAAATTTCTGTTGTAGTATCTTCGGTGGTGCCTTCGGTATTTTCTTCGGTGGTTTCTTCGGTTGGGAATGTTATGTATTCTGTGTAGTCAATTGGAAGATGTTTGTTTATAGCAAAGTTGCCGTTTGTTTGTGAGAAAAAGTCGTTATTTGCTCCGCAATACACAAAGTCGTAG
>CAYMVO010000022.1:0-12866 GCA_964393975.1 uncultured Lachnospiraceae bacterium | reverse complement strand
GCTTCCGTAGAGAATAATTCTTAAACGGTTAGGGGTGTAGCGTCGAGAGCACGCAAGGGAATGCTGATAAGATTGTCAAGCTTAAAGCCATGTAAACGGCATATAAGGTGGATTGCATTGAAAGTAGCCGTATATCCTCGCGATATTGATAAAAGTGAGAGTAATAATGTTTTTTGACTGTTCGGTATAATTTGGCGGTATCACTCCGTCCACTGTTTGGTTAGTGTGAAAAAGTATATAGGTAGTTTCTATATACTCAGACTCATTCTCAGTGTGAATGAATGTTATTTTGTATATAATTGTAAGGCGAAAGTCCACAAGAATTATGGTTTAAGATGCCTTTAAAGTTTTTTGTTTTATATTATATATTTTATAAAAAATATTATAGGCTTCAAAAAGATAATCAAAAGACTTGTTTTTGTTTAAATATTGAATGGTATATTATCTTTAAGCTTAGGTGTGTATTGATTAAATTTTATCCTTTACTTGTCATAAAAAGCACCTTCTATATGGATTTTGCTATATAGAAGGTGCTTGTGTAAGGTGTCTTTTTATGTTATGGAACAAAATTGGGGCTTGATTTAAAAACTCAGTCTTTAGACTATAGACATACGGTTTTTAAATGATTGGTTTTTGCTTTTGCACTCGGAATAGTCAATTTTTATTGTTGACTAATTTTTTATCTACTTAATGGTTTAGGTATTAATTAAATCATTATATCTAGCATATTATATCTGGTTGGATTCGCTAGATACTTGTTGTTTGTATGATAGTTGTCGGAGTGTTTGCGCTTTCATATTACGTAAAATTGTCTTCTGACTGTTTGATATCCGATAAGATTCAATTGCTTTTTGGTAAGTTTTCATTTTTATAAATTTATCATTTATTGCTTCCATTATTGATAATGTATAATCAAAATTGTACACCATCCCTTCAGCTAGTGTCCAAGCAATAGCCATTTTTACATAATAATTATCATCTTTGATTTTTGAGATTAAAGATAATGTTGTTTTTAAATCTTGTCCAAGATAAAATTTTTGTAAAAATATTATGCCGACTCTCCTATAAAATGGATTTTTAGATTTTAATAAGTTAATAAAAAATTGTTTTTCATTTTTTAATATTTTTAATCGTGGAACTATACTATCAGTGTACGCCCAATTATCCATAAAAGGCAAAAGGTATTCTAAATGTTTTAGTCGCTCAATAATATTTGCATCTTCATAAGCAATTAAAAAACCGATTAGCAAAATAGATTCGTGTGAGTCCATTGCTATATCATAAATACTTACATTGTTTTTTGCTAAATCGCGTGCTTTTTTGTCTAAGATACTAGTTTTTATACCAAATACATATCTATTTGTTAATGTGATTGTTTTATCAAACTCTGCTTTATGCTTGTTTGAATATTTGTTATAAAAATCATTTAAATCGTACATTACTCATCCTCATTAGTTGTGTCATAATCTATAAAAGTTTGTTTTACTCCATCATCAATATCTACAGTCCCTAATTTTTTAAGAACAATTTGCGAGCGTTTAGTCGCTTCTTCTATAGTATTACCTGCGGTGTTTATTTGTTTCTGAGTCTTCCCAAGCAACTCTACAAACGTGCCAAATTCCTTCTTGAAAGACCTAAGTAGTGCCCAAATCTCACTGCTCCTTTTTTCAATAGCGACTGTCTTAAACCCTAATTGCAAACTGTTGAGCAAACCGCAAAGCGTGCTAGGACCACATACTAATATACCATATTTTTCTTGTAGCGTTTCCATGAGCCCGGGCGTACGAATAATCTCCGCGTACAATCCTTCAAGTGCTAGATACATAATAGCGAAATCTGTAGTAAGTGGTGGATATATGTATTTTGTAGCAATCGATTGTGCTTCTTTTTTGATCGTGGATTCAAATTCTTTTCGCGCTTTTGCCTTTAACTCTTCATTGTTAGTGTCGTAAACTTCAACAAGTCTTTGATAGTCTTCAAGCGGAAATTTTGCATCGATAGGTAAATACACTTCGGAATTATCTTTTCCTGGTAGTTTTATTACAAAGTCTACTCTATTATCTTTGTAGTTGGCTCCAGGTTTGATGACGACTTGTTCATCAAATTGACTTGTAGCGAGCACTTGTTTTAATAATGTGCTTAGTTGAACTTCCGCCATTGTGCCACGCATTTTAACATTTGTGAGTACCTTTTTAAGGTCGCCAACTCCTGTTGCGAGTGAGCGCATTTCACCTAAACCTGATTGCACAGCATCTAAATTTTTAGATATCAATTCAAAACTTTGATTAAGCCTTGTTTGAAGAGTCGCATTTAATTTTTCATCTACAGTTACACGCATTTCTTCTAATTTTCGCTCGTTATCAGCAGTCAGTTTAGATAGGTTTTTATCTACAACTGCAGTAACGTTATCTAGCCTAAAATTATTGCTATTTGTCATTATTTCTAGTTGCCTAGAAAATGCTTTTAATTGCTCTACTTGAAAATTGATATTATTTTTAAGTTCATTTCTTATAGATTCGTTACTGTTTGCAATGTTGGTGACGATTATCTTTTCTGTTTGTTCTAGAATTGTACCTATTTGACGAACTAAAGCATTAAAAGTTTCTTCATCAAAACATTGAACAGGCTTTGTGTCTTTATTTTTTATCGCTAGCAAAGCGATTAGTGTTAAAATAATATTAACACCTATTAAAATATAAATAATCATTTTAATTCCTCATAAAATTTTATACATAAATTTGTTAATTCTTGTTTTTCATTAGATATATTTTCAGTTAAAACTGTTTGTAATACTTTTTTTAATATTACATTCAAATATTTTTTCTTTACTCCTAAAGTGACCAATTCTAAAGGGGTTATGTTTAATTCTTTTACGCTCATAGGTATATTGTTTTGTTTTGCTCTTTTATATAAAGCAATCAATTTTTTATATTTAAGTCTATCAAATTTTTTTAATTCATTAATTATAATATTAAAACGGTTATAAAGTGAGTATAAATTAATATAATCAAACTTAAAGTAGTACTCCAAATATAAAAGATCTTTTAGCATTGTAATTTCTTTATTAGAACGATTTAAAGCGGTTTTGCCAAACACCCGATAAGCGAATTGCGTAATATTGTATTTTTGTAAATAGTCAGAGTAAATATTTATAAAAAACTTGTAAATATTGTTGTTGGCGTATTTTTTAGGAATATTTATTTCTCCTAAGTCTAAAATATATTGCCACGCATCTAATTTATTAATTATTTCAATAGCGGTTTTCGGGGCCCTTAGTGGACTAATTGAGTATTTATGGTTGCTGTTTAATATTTTTATAAGTTCTATAAATTTTCTCTCACCGCTTATATCATTTAAAAAATGCAGATTATTTTTCGCGCCATTTAAAGTTTCATTGTCAATAGTAAATCCAAGTTCATTACTTAGCCGTATCATTCTTAAAATGCGTAATCCATCGGCACCAAATACATAATTAGGTGTTTCCACGCACCTAATAACTTTTTCTATTAAGTCGCGTTTTCCATTATAAAAGTCTACAATAGTCTTTTTTAAAATATCATAATAAAGTGCGTTTATTGTAAAATCACGTCTACTAGCATCCTCACGAATGGTGACGCCTAAATCTATTTTAGTTGGTTGATGTTTTCCGCTGATATAACTTTCACATCTAAATGTGGTATGTTCAAAAGACAACCCACCACGTGAAATAAGCACCGTACCCATTCGTTCCGATTTTGCGGTGACTACGTACTCAGTATTAAGCAAAATACACCTAAGGTCTTTAGGTGTTAATTCGCTTGCTATATCGATATCGGTATTGTTTAATGTTAGTAATGAATTTCTAACATACCCACCGACTAAATAAAGTGGTGTAGGTAATATTTTCGCTAAATCTAGCAACTCATTAGGAATAGTGATGCTCATTATTTAGGATTTTTCATTTGCATAACATTGTCTGCTTTAAAGTCGCTAGGACTAATCAAAGGCAACATTACTGAAGGCATCAAACTAGATGCTGTAACATTAGCAACTAATGTCCTCAAATATGGGAATACAACACGCACGCCTTCGTAATTCATATACTCTATCCTTTCTTCTTCAGTCCCTTTGTCAAACAAGAAAATACCAGTAATACTAGCGTCTAAGTTGATAGGGAAAGCTGTATCTTTTGTGTTTTCAATTTTTACAATAAGCTCTATAGCGTAACCATTTTCATAATTATCCAACTTACCAACTTTTCGTTGGATAACGGGCTTAAGATTGAAATTGCCTGCAGGTAATTTGTTGTTTGTTAAGTTTATATGATTTACAATAATATTGTATCCTTGTGCTTCTAATTGCATAAAATCCTCCAAAAATTTTTAATTATACAAATACTAACACAAAATGGTTTAAAATGCAACAAAATCAAACTCTTTTTTGTAGATTTGATTATCTTATTCTAAAATTTTACGTATAGCACTTAAGATATTCTGTGCTTTTTGGATTGCTTTTATTTTTTCTCCTAACACATAAATGTAAATTTTTAATTTTGGTTCAGTCCCGCTAGGTCGCAATATAAAACTAAAATCTTCACCTATAAATTCTAAAAAGTTTTGTTTTTCAAGACCAGTATCATCATTTAAATAATCTATAATTTTAGTAATGCCGTAACCAGCAATAGATTTTAAACCTTGCTTGCGGATAGTATTGATTTTACTAGTTGATATAATATCCGCTTTTTCACCTTTAAAGACTTCATTGTCCCTTAATACGCAAATATACCCAACTTTGCTATATATTTCATCCAATAAATCAATGAGTGTTTTGTTTTTATTTTTTAAATCTTCAGCTATTTCGCATATCTTAAGACAAGCATAGATGCCATCTTTATCATAAGTATCATCACGTACTATGTACCCACAACTTTCCTCATACGCCAAAGCAAATTTATCAGCTCCGTATTTATGAATACATTCAAAAGTTTTTGCGCCAATATTCACAAACCCTGTCAAAGTTTTGAAAAGAACCGCTTGCTTAAATTTGCAAATATTGTCAATAAGTGGACTTGTAACGACTGTAGTGACTATAAATTTCCCTTTTTTATCCAATGCAGTATAAGCCAAAATATAACCAACTTCATCACCACTAAGTCGCACATATTTAACTCCATCAAATACAGCAACCCCAAGTCTATCGGCGTCTGGATCAGTGGCAATGATTATATCCGCTTTTCGTTTTTTTGCTAGAGTTATTGCTTCGGTAAAAGCGTCATCAAATTCGGGGTTTGGATAAGGACAAGTTGGGAATCTTCCATCTGGTTTCTTTTGACTCGATGGGGTAATAAAAGTAAAATTATTGTTTTTAAATAATCTTTTGACTGCATAATAACCTGTTCCGTGTAATGGTGTGTATACTATTTTTAAATTTTTGCTTCTATTTGATTTTAACCGATCCGCAAAATTATTTTGCATTTCTTTATTTATATATTTTACATTTTTTAATTTGTACTTTATAATCTCATTGTAAGCATTCACCTCATCAACATTATCAAAAATAGTACTTATTTCAACTTGTATTTTTTTATTGATACTAAGCCCTTTATCGTCATACAATTTAATGCCGTTATACTCTTTAGCGTTATGACTAGCGGTAATCATTACTCCCATAATAGCTTTAAGGTTTGTAGTTGCATAGACACAAAGAGGTGTCGGTGCATAGTCTTTAAATAGTATAACATTAATACCATTTTTCTCCAACACACGAGAAAAAAGTCTTGAATATTGTTTGCTATTTAGTCTAGTGTCAAAGCAAACAACAACATTTTTGTTGGTGTGGTTTTTATTGATGAATATAGCAACTGCTTTTGCTAGTTTGCATACTGTGAGTTCGTTTACATTAAAGGAACCTAGTTCCATTGTGCCACGCATACCAGATGTGCCAAAGGAAAGAGATTTGTCAAAATTAACCAACTTTTCTTTTGGTAGGTTTTTTAGTTTCTCTTTTAACGTATTATCTTGAATGTTATTTAACCAATAATTATATTTATCCATACTTAACCTATTTTAAAAGATATAGAATGCCGATTGTATTTTCGCCACAATGGCTTGCGATAGTTGCACCGGCGGTGGTGAAGTAAATATTTTTAAAGTGACCATATTTTTCAACTGTATCTTTCGCGTTTTGAAGCACAACGTCGCTAGCGGTGGTATAGGTAATAAATACGCAATGATCATCATAATTTGGATATTTTTCTAAAATATCACATATATATTCCTCAACTACCTTTTCAAATTTTCCACGGTATTTAGCGTCTACTCCCATACGACCGTTATGCACACCTATACACACCTTTAATTTTAAAAGGTTTGCTCCAAACATTTGTACAGCGGTACATCTTCCACCTTTGTACAGCATTTTTAATTTATCTAAAATAAATGAACCTTCCACCATGTTGTCTTGCGCGAGTGCTTGCACGGTGTTTACAATCTCCTCTACAGTCGCTCCCTCATTTGCCATTCTTCTTGCTTTTATAGCAAGAAGTGCGATACTAGTAGATAAACTTCTTGAGTCTATCACATACACGTTTTTAAAATTTTTACTTGCAATACGGGCAAAATTGTAACAGGAACTCATATCTGAAGATATAGTGAAATGAATAACGGCGGTGTCATTATTTGAAATATTTTCAAAAAATTTTGTGTATCTTTCAACATTTACAGCGCCAGTTTTAGGAAGGTTACCAGTCTTTTTGATGTAATCAAAAATTTCCGTGGTGGTTATGTTTTCGCCGTCTATATAATCTTTTTCACCAAGCGAAATAGTGAGACCAATAGTCTTTATATTGTACTTTTGTTTTAACTCATCAGTTAAATCAACAGTACTATCAGCAGTAATTTGAATATTCATATTCACCTCAAGTAATAATTTAGTAAATATATTATACACAAATAAGTATAAAAAGTCAAAAGATATTGTGAAAATCTTGCGTAAATTTTTTAAGATGTTTCATAAAATATGTTTAATTGTATCTACCACTAAATGACTACTATGTATATTTATTAGGATTTATTGCTTGCAAATTATTTATTTTTGTTACAAATTAAAAAATCAGGGTTAGTAAATTTAAACAAAATTTAACCTAATTTAACATATTTTACACTCCATTAATATAATGCAGTAAAAAGGAGATGCGCTTTATGTATGAATGTTTTAACGATTTTGGAACGAGGTGTAATCGTAGACCTATAGATTTTTATCCTAATCACTTCTGTTCACCTTGTTTGCCTCCGTTTAGTCCGTCTAAGAACGACTGCTTTTGCGTAAAGGAATATTGCCGGCAAGCGCCTCGTATAAATGTAGGGGTTTGGGGTAATCGTGATTGTTTTATGCCCCAATTGAATATATCATTTCCCATATATGGTTGGGTGTGTTTTAGTCTAAATAGCGATGAGCGTTAATTGATTTTTTTGTAGTAATTTTTTGACTTTATACTTTATATAAGTGTTTGAGGTTTAAGTAAGTAATAAATATTATTGTTGGTTTGCTTTATCTCTAGCGTATTTAATTTGGTGTGTATCTTTTTCTTGAGGATGTACAACTTATTTTTAGTGTTTTAAATTTATTTTCCGTTTTTAGATTTAGTATTAGGAGAATCAAATAATACATTTACAGTATTAGAAAAAAGACAAGATATAGTTAGAAGGGGGTATATAAATAAATCTTTGGAAATTTAAATATAGTAAGCCATAGCCAATAGATTGATAATTTTGTAATTTGATACTTGTAAAATAAATTTAAATGTGTTATAATGCTAATAAATAAACGATAAGGAGATAAGGTTATGTTACGAGAGAGATTATTTATACGTGAATTAGAAAAGATAGGTGTAATAGTTGAAAAGCAAGGTAAAGATTTGGTTTTGACACATGTTCCTAATACTTGGTTTGGTGTTTTTGAGATACCAAAGGGTATAACAAAGATAGATGAGAAGGCTTTTGATGGGTGTAAAGATGTTAGTAGTGTTATAGTGCCGAATAGTGTGACGTCTATAGGGAATTCCGCTTTTGCTAATTGTGAGGGGCTAGAATGGATAAATATTCCAAACAGTGTTAAGGATATAGGGAATTCCGCTTTTGCGAATTGTAAAAGTTTGAAGAAGATTCAGATACCTGACAGTGTGAATAACTTGGGTTGGAACGTTTTTGATGGATGTGTTAGCTTGAGACAGGCTGAAGTTGGAGATGGTATTGCGCATATTGGCTTGGATACGTTTAAGGATTGCAAACAACTGGAAACCATAGTACTACCGAAAAATCTAGAGACGATAGTCAGCGGCGCTTTTGAAGGATGTACTAGTTTGAAGCAATTAGACATTCCGGATGGTGTGACGTTTATAGGTTATAAAGCTTTTTTTGGTTGTGAAAGATTGATAGAGATTCGAATACCTAGCGGTGTTCATAAGTTAGGTGAGTCTGCTTTTCAGGGATGCTTTAATTTGAAAAAGGTTGAAATTGGAGATGGTGTAACGGGAATAGGTGATCACGCTTTTCAAGATTGTCGAAGCTTGACGCAAATAAATATCCCAAATAGTGTGACGGCTATAGGTTATGGAGCCTTTACGCATTGTAGCGATTTGACAGAGATTAAAATTCCAAAAAGTGTGGAACGAATAAACCGGAGTTTTATGGGATGCTCAAGTTTGGAAAGGATAATCGTTGAAGAGGGTAACCCCGTATACTATAGTGGAAATTGGAACGCTATAATAGACAAGTCAGGTGAGTTGGTCGCTGGATGTAAAGGAACGGTGATTCCAGATGGCATTGTTACTAGTATAGGTGAAGGTGCTTTTTATGGACATCAAAGATTAACGAAAATAGTTATCCCAGATAGTGTGACAGCAATAAAACCGTATGCATTTGGAAAGATAACAAGATTAAAAGATGTGGAGATACCTAGGAATGTTAGGTATTTAGGTGGATTTTGTTTTGCTGGGTGCTCAAGGTTAAAGAGTGTAACCCTTTACGGTAAAACGTTATATGACGATACGTGCTTTTCGCGTTGTGACGCTTTGAGTGAAATAAATTCCCCAAGGGAAGCCGAAAATGTCTCAGATAAAAAAGAAGAGACGAAAGATGTCTCATGTTATAAAGCATTACAAGAAGAGAGAAGTATATAATAAAGTCTTATTTTTACAAAGACAATACAATTTATTAATGATTGTTTTGTCTTTTTTTGTTTAATAACCGTGCTAGTTTTTTATGGTTAAATCTTTTAGTGCATCATATCTTTATTTGTTATAATAATTACCTCTAAAACAAGTTAGTTTTTGCGTTTTTTAATTGTAAATCTATTTACTACCTACAGTTTTTTTGTGTGCTAAACTGAGTAAAGATATTGTGCGTTATAAAAATACTCTAATGATTTTTGTTTGTGATTATAGGCGCATCAAATAATGGTGAAGTCTCTTATATGATTTAAAATTTTTAAAACTATAAATACAAAAAACACTCCCAAAATGGAGTGTCACAATTATTTATTGATTACTTCTTTAACTCTAGCAGCTTTACCAGTTCTCTCACGCAAGTAGTATAGTTTTGAACGGCGAACTTTACCTTTTCTTATCACTTCTACCTTATCAATTCTAGGTGAATGTAATGGGAAAGTTCTCTCTACACCAATGCCAAAAGACAATCTTCTAACAGTAAAAGTTTCTCTAATGCTACCGTTCTTACGTGCGATAACCACGCCCTCAAAAGGTTGGATTCTTTCTTTTTCGCCTTCTACGACTTTCACGTAAACCTTAACAGTATCGCCAATATTAAATTGTGGAACGCTTGCTTTCAAGCCTTCTTTTTCAATTTGCTCAAGCACTGTCATTTAGACTCATACCTCCTATATAAATATAAGCACAACAAAATGTTCGTATTCAACTAAGGAAAAGAGGAACATCCGAAGTCAAATTCAAAAGGGTAAACCCTCTTAAACTTAGATTAGTATAGCATAACACAATAAAATTTTCAACACATTTTAATAAAATTTTTATAAGTTTTTTTATTTTGTTAATTCTCAAAGTAAATTCCATAGTGGAAATTAAAAAAGAATTTACTTTGGGAATTAACAGTCTGTATTTTTATTTGTATAAAATTATTAATTATTTGACAATTTTTAATTTTATGGTATACTTTATTTTATAAAATTTGTTGTAAGTTGGAGATAAAATGGATGTTAATATATTTTTTTATTTTATTATTAATAATATATCTTATAATTCGTGGTGTTAGAAAAGATCAAGAACAAGAGAAAGAAAGGCTTGAACAAGAACGTCTTGAACAAGAGCGTTTAAAACAAATAAAGCAAATAAAACAAAGACAACGATTTAGTAAACGTTTGAAACAGAATCGACTTAAGAAAAAACAGTTAAAGCAAAAATGGCGTGAGAGTGAACAACTAAAAAAAGAACGGTTGATTCTTTTATCGGAATTAAAATGTATATTAAAATTTAAGCAAGAGCAAGAACGTCTTGAACATCAGCGTCTTGAACAGGAACGTCTTGAGCAGGAACGCTTGATACGAGGTAAAAAAATAGTTAATAGCATTAGTGTTTTAATTAATGAGGTCAAAAAGATTAATAATCAATATCAACCTGACACATCTATAGGTGAATTGCATGCGTTTGATGTGTACTGTAAAAATAAAAAAGAATTTGATACATTTAATGTTGATTCATATATGATAGATTATTTTAGAGAGAATTTAGAGTTTTATAATGCTTTTGAGACTATAGTTAACATAGAGACTGAAAAGTGGAACAATTATATAAAAGAGTATGAAAAAGCGAGTTCACTTTTAGTAAGCGAAGATACTTACATTTACGATAAAATATATGACATACCTTTTGAACTTTATTTGAATACAGAGAGTATGTTTTATATAAATTCAAAAAAAGAAAAATTAAAAAAACCTCACTTTCAAGTGCAAACACACTATGTCACACCTAGTCGTAGGTTTTCTTACGATAATACTTATGATATAGATTATTCTAAATTTTTAGAATTAATAAATCTAGCAAATCAACCAAAAGCGGAAAAGGTAAAACAATCAAGTCTTAGAACTATTGAAAAAGAGCGAGAAAAGTTGAAAGAACTTGAAAGAGCCATACATGAACAAGCTGAAGAATTAAGAAAACAACAAGAGGAATTTCTAAAAGCCACAAAGGGGCACATATATTCAAATAACTTAAATAATGATGTTGATACTAAAATTAGTAAAGATATAAATATTGCACAACAATTAAAAATATTAAAAAATAAATTAAATAACGGGGAAATAACTATTGAAGAGTACCAAAAGTTAAGGAAGGATTTAATGTGATGGATGTAAATATACAAGGTCTAAAAAAGGAAATAACTGAATTGGAACATTATAAAAACATTTTAAAATCAGAAATAATTGAATTGGATGATAAAATATTATTTCAAGAGTTTGGAGTGTATCACCCGCAATACAATTTTGCAAACTTAGACAATTATAAAGATAAGTTAACTGAAATACGAAATTTACAAAAAGAGATGATTGGACAAGGAAGGGCGGCGTGTTGTTTAACTCAATGGCGAGTTGAGGGGAGTGAGAATATTGGGAAAAAAATGATTAATGAAAACATTAAGCAAATTATAAGAAATTTTAATATAGAATGTGATTTGATAATTAATAAAGTTAAATTTAGTAATTATCAGAAAAGTAAAGAAAGAATCTTTAAGTCATTTGAATTAAATAACAATCTGAATGAAACTAAGAATATTATAATAAGTGATAATTATTACAAATTAAAAATAAAAGAATTAGATTTAGCGTATGAATATCAACAAAAAAAAGAAGAAGAAAAAGAAAGAGTTAGACTAAAAAGAGAAGAGCGTAAAGAGGCTGAAAGAGTTTCAAAAGAACTAGAAGAAAAGCGAAAAGAATTGGATAAAGAAAGAGAACATTACACAAATTATATAAAGAAAATAGATCAACAAATTTCCAACGAACAAAGTGTTGAACGAAAGAAATATCTTATAGATAAAAGAGCGGAGTTAAACAATAATATAACGGATGTGGATTTAGCACTTAAAGACCTTGATTATAGGGAGGCGAATCAACGTGCTGGTTGGGTGTATGTTATATCTAATATTGGAGCATTTGGTAAAAATGTATACAAAATTGGTATGACTAGAAGATTATATCCAGAGGAAAGAATAGCAGAACTTAGTGGGGCATCAGTACCTTTCAAATTTGATATACACGCTTTAATATTTTCTGAGGATGCACCAAAATTAGAGACTGTACTACATAATAAATTCGCCCACAAAAAACTCAATCTTATTAATGGAAGAAAAGAATTTTTTTGTGTATCCTTAGATGAGATCAAAGAAGTTATATTAAACAATTATGATAAAGCAGTGGATTTTGTTGACGAACCAGATGCTGAACAATTTAGAGAATCCGAAATGCTTAGAAAAAATAATGAGTATAAGTTGTGAAAATAAAAAACTACAAGGAAATTAAAAGCCTTGTAGTTTTTTTAGATTGTATAATAAATGTTGTGGTGGGTATATGATTTAATAAAAAAATAGACATACAGTTCTGTCTAGGTTAAAATTAGTTTGAAATAAACAACTAATAGTAGAACTATATGTCTTGTAATGATTATATTATAAACTCACTCAAAATTGCAAATGTTTTTTTAAATTATTTTGAAGATGTTAATTCTCAAAGTAAATTCCATAGTGGTAATTAAAAAAGAATTTACTTTGGGAATTAACGGTTTTTTCATTTTGTTATTTCTTAAATCAAACCAACTATAAAAAATGCAGTCGTTAAAATTGACTGCGTAGTACATGGTTATG
>CAYMVO010000021.1:9360-13992 GCA_964393975.1 uncultured Lachnospiraceae bacterium | reverse complement strand
CATATTTTTTATATTTTTTTGCTTTTATGTTTTTACTCTACCCTTATCCTTTTAGCCTCTACACTATTTTAATGACATATCTTCCACCACTCTATGTCATATTTACCTTAAAAGCACTACCTTATAAACAGAAAAAAAGACCTTATCCTTTCAGATAAAATCTTAAAACTAGTTTAAACTATAGAAATCACACCCATTAATTGCAAGAATCCAACCGCCATAAGCGCGACTACCCCCTCTACAATCAAGCAATAGAAAGTCGCGACTTTAAATCTTCCCATCGCGCCAAATCCTACAAATAGGAACACCCAAATCAGTGACCATACCGCCCAAAGCACACCTAGCAACACTAGACCGCTCAAGATGAAATATACTGCTAATGTCACAGCGCATACAGCAACCATTATTGAGTACCAACCAGTAGTCTTTTTGTCGGTTTCCCAAATAATATCGCTCGCCATAAACAATATAGTAAACCCAAATAGCAACCCGCCAAAGCAAACAAGTGTGTTGCTAGTAGTAGTCACTGTAAATAGTTCATACATACTCACCACCACCACGAATAATCCCATTAGCGTATTTACGCAAGCAAGACCTCTTTTATCCCATTTACAGATCGAAATGAGTCCGTTTAACGCAAACGAGATACCGATTAGAATAAGTGTAATACCAAACATAATTTACTCCTTTTAGCTTTTTATTTACACTTATATCTTGCGTATTATACTAAATTTTATACACGCGTAAAAATCACGACATATTTTTATCAAAATTATTTTGAATAAATGTTTTTAGTAAAGTGTATCTTTTTGCGGTATAGTTATTTTTCACCATTCGCGCAAGATTTTCTTTTGAGCCTACCAAAACCACTAATTTCTTCGCCCTTGTAACTGCAGTATAGAGTAAATTTCTAGTCAATATATATGGTGTACCACTCACCATAGGTATAATTACAGCATCAAACTCACTGCCTTGAGATTTATGTATAGTTATAGCATAAGACAAAACCAGTTGACTCAAATCGGTATATGTATACTTGGCGAGTCTACCGTCCTCAAACAACACTTCCAACTCTCTACTATCAGAATTTATCATAGTTATAGTGCCTATATCGCCATTAAAAACACCTGCCCCCGTCTCAATAAACTCACCATCATCTTTTATCCACTCCAAATTGTAATTATTGTTTATATGCATAACCTTGTCGCCAAACCTAAAAATAGTATCTCCATGCACTATTTCTTTTTTATAAAAACTTGCTGGATTTATTGCTTGCTGAAGTCGTTTATTCAAATTTTCAACCCCTGTAACACCCGCTTTTAAAGGTGCGAGAACTTGAACTCTACTAGGTTCAAATCCAAAATGATTTGGTATTCTTGTAGTTACCAACCCCACTATATCCGATGTGATTTCTTCGGGGTTAAGTTTTATATCTAAGAAAAAATCTTTGCTTGAATTATCAATTACAGGCATTTTACCCTCGTTGATTAAGTGTGCATTACTAACTATAAGACTTGAGTCATCTTGCCTAAAAATCTTTGTCAGATTCGTAAAAGGAATTTCCCCACAAGACAATAAATCGCTAAGCACATTACCTGCGCCAACACTCGGTAATTGGTCTTTATCTCCCACTAATATCAATTTGCACCCGACATTCAACGCCTTTAACAAGTGATTGAGCAATACAACATCCACCATACTAACTTCATCTACTATTACCGCGTTGAACGGAAGCTTATTGTACTCATTATATTTAAATTGAGATGTCCCATTACTATTATCCGCTTCTAGCGCTCTATGAATAGTGCTACCATCTTCACCAGTACTCTCACTAAGCCTTTTTGCAGCGCGCCCAGTAGGTGCTAAAAGTTTAACTTTTTTATTCATAGCGTCAAGTAAATTTATCACACATTTTATTATAGTTGTTTTTCCCGTACCAGGACCACCAGTTATCACACATACGCCCTTATTTACAGCCATTTTTACTGCATTTCTTTGCTCTTCATGTAATGAAATTTTATTCATTTTCTCAAAATTGTCTATGTCACTATCAACATCAAAATCAGTATCCTCACTAAGCGCCAACATACGACTTAATTTTTCAGCAATTGATTTTTCAATGTTATAATATTTTGTTAAAACAATTATATCCGTACCGTCTAGTGTGGTAGGTCTGATCACGCCATCCAATTGTAGCCCAATCAAGACATTGTTTATTGTTTCATAAGCGTTATTTAAATCAATTTCAAGTAGCCTTGATACCTCGTTCAAAAGTTCACCTTTAATCGCATAAGTATTGCCGTTCTTATCAGAATTTTCATTTAAACAATGCACAATCCCCGCACGCAAGCGGAATGGGCTATCCTTTTCCACGCCGAGACTAAACGCTATCTTATCCGCGCGCACAAATCCGACGCCGTCAACATCCTCAATCAACCTATAAGGATTTTCTTTTACCACACTTATAGTTTTATCACCATACATCTTGTAAATTTTCATAGCGAGATTTGTCGATATATTATTTTCCTGTAGGTACATCATCGCCTCTTGCATAACTTTTATTTTAGTATATGACTCCTTTATCTCAAGTGCAATACGTGCGCTAATTCCTTTGACCTCTACTAACCTCGTCGATTCAAATTCTATAATGTCAAGTGTTTTTTCACCAAAACGTTTAACAATTCGCTCCGCCATTTTAGGTCCAACACCTTTAATAAGCCCACTACTTAAGTACCTAACAATACTATCCGACGTGTTAGGTCGCAAAATCTCCACATTGTCACAGTTAAATTGTTTGCCGTATTTAGGATTATTAATCTCAAAGCCCATCAACCTTACACGCTCCCCCTCATGTATATCAGGAAAACGCCCAACCGCAGTAATTTGTTCATCCTCACCTTCCACCGCAACCACAGTATATCCATTTTCTTCATTTCTAAAAATAATTGACTCTACACTACCTATAAATTCCATACATCTAGTATAGCAAGAAACGAAATTTAATACAATCATATTTTTTAAAAAATCCACAAAAATCAATTTTGTTTTTATTTTAATACTGTTTTTATTTGTAAACTGTAATCCCTTAAAGTGATATTTACAACTCATACCGTGCTAAACAATTATCTAAAGTAAATTTTTTATTAATTTACACTATAAAACTTACTTAAAAATTAATAATTTTAATTTTTTAAAAAAAAAATTATAAAAAACGCTATACTTTTTGCAAAAAATATGTATAATATAAATAGGTTAGCAAAATTAACTAACCACAGTTTCAACTATTAAGATTGATAAACCTCCCTTTTTAGAAAGGTCTTGTTTATTGTATAAGCGAATTTGATAAATATGCACATCAGAATTTACCTCTCCCATTATTTGTATATTATCAATTTTAATAGTGAATAAAAAGGACAATAGTTCCACATTGGATATACTATTGTCCTTTTTTATTTACACTTAAACGCCCCTTTATTATAAAACATATAAAATAACATAACTCTCAAACGTCTGTTTTAAGGTCTTGCAAGCTATCTACGTTTTATACCTATATGAAATGACATAACTCTCAAACTTATGTTTTCACTTATAACTTTTTTGCTTGGTTTTATACCTATATGAAATGACATAACTCTCAAACTCAAAAATATTTTTATATGATTTTTTAGATGTTTTATACCTATATGAAATGACATAACTCTCAAACACAAAAAACAAGCGACTGCAACTGCTTTAAGTTTTATACCTATATGAAATGACATAACTCTCAAACCATTCGGGTGAATGTTTCCGGTCTTTCTAAGTTTTATACCTATATGAAATGACATAACTCTCAAACTTCTCAGTTTCAGTATCAGTTACTTTAGATGTTTTATACCTATATGAAATGACATAACTCTCAAACACTGTCGACTATACTAGCCACAAACTTATTGTTTTATACCTATATGAAATGACATAACTCTCAAACGTCAAGTCTTACATATTATTTAATAACATCAGTTTTATACCTATATGAAATGACATAACTCTCAAACCTGTTCCTTGTGTCTTTGTTTTCTTTGGTCGTTTTATACCTATATGAAATGACATAACTCTCAAACTTAATTCTCTTTCGTTAATTCCTAACCTTTGTTTTATACCTATATGAAATGACATAACTCTCAAACAAATTGATTATGTTGTGGAACTCGGTCGTAGTTTTATACCTATATGAAATGACATAACTCTCAAACCACGGGGTGCGATGGTATAAAAGTATATTTGTTTTATACCTATATGAAATGACATAACTCTCAAACATAAAACCAGTCAGTTATCTCTTTGTTTGTGTTTTATACCTATATGAAATGACATAACTCTCAAACCCAGGCGCAGGTCGTAAGAAAAGCCCTGAAGTTTTATACCTATATGAAATGACATAACTCTCAAACAATTTGGGCGGTAAAATGTGATAGTGTTTTGTTTTATACCTATATGAAATGACATAACTCTCAAACAAAATGGGAACAAGGAAAAACTGAACCTAAGTTTTATACCTATATGAAATGACATAACTCTCAAACCTATGCACCGAACGACGGCAGTTGGTCTTTGTTTTATACCTATATGAAATGACATAACTCTCAAACA
>CAYMVO010000021.1:0-9260 GCA_964393975.1 uncultured Lachnospiraceae bacterium | reverse complement strand
TGTTTTATACCTATATGAAATGACATAACTCTCAAACCTCAAATTAGGTTTTGAAAGCTGTCAAAAATGCTAATAACACTTTTCATATCACATTGATATTATATACAATACCAATATCTTTGTCAACAAAATGTCACCATTATTTTAAAAAATAAAAATGTGTAGCTTTATTCCTGCTACACACATAAGGCTATGCTTTTTTCAAAAATTCACACTTATCCTCATCAACATCAACAATTAATTCATCTTGATAAACTTTTTCTTTACTAGTGGAATTAATAAACACAATATTAAAATCGTTACAAGTTAAAAACTTACAAAATTCATCATACTCATCATTCCTTAAAAACAATTTCACATTAACCAAAACAAACACTTTCACTTTAGATGTTTGCCTAATTAAAGATAAGTAATCGCACAACATAGCAACAAAACTAGTATTTTCATAATTCACCCTTAAGTTTAAATGTTTCAACAGAACATCTTCGGTGATATCATCAAAGTCCAACGGATAATCCACTTCAAACAATACACTTTTTAAGTAACTATCAACTAAAGATTTTACTTGTTCAAAAGCTAATTGTTTGTCGCCTTCAATAGCGACCTGTTGGACCTGTTTCAGCACATTTGTTAAAATATTCTTGCTATTAAAATCAATATTAAAATAATCCGTTATTAAACAAACGCTAGTCGTAAAATTTAATTCTGTCAAATTGTCAGATAACAAAAATTTGCCATGCCCTGATTTTATTTGTTCTTTAAGTTCGTTTATTAACTTATACATATAATTACCATCTTCAAAATTTATGCTATAAAGTTTAACCTCATCAAAATTGATAGTGTTTTCAAAATCATAATGTCTAAAAATCATACTTCAACCAACCTACTATCACTATCTTCAATATCTATACTCTTTTCTCCTAATAAATATTCAATAGAAGCAAACTGTTTTTCCGTCACTGAAATCAACTGAACAATCCCATTTTTAGGCAAATTACATTTAATAGCATTTTTTATAGAATCCGCAATTTGTAAATTCAATGCTATTTTATAATAAACTGATTTTTGCATCATAATAAATCCGTTTTTCAATAACAACTCCCTAAATTTTCTATATTGTCTCTTGTCCTCATATGTTTCCATAGGTAAATCAAAAAATACTAAAACCCTCATAAATCTATACCGCATTAACGCTCCTTATCTCAAAAAACAATACTTTGCTTAAATCTTTTTCATTCAATGCCGTAACCATACTTTGAACATAAACCGATATTGCATCTTCTACGAACATCTCCTTGTTATTAATAATCACTTTATCACTTAATATACTAATTAACTTTTTCTTAAAATCTCTATCATCTTCTTTTAAAAAATAGACTTTCCGATCAACCAACACCCTAAATGGTTCCATAAAATCACAGGACAAATTAAAATCATTAAACTGGTTTTTATGCCAGATACCGAGCTGTGTTAAATAGCCTAATTTTACGAGTTCTCTATTAAACGCCGATAAAACAATAGTATATCCATAATTCAATGCGTTATTTTTAAAATCCAACATCTCTCTATGCCACGATTTACCGAAGAGCGCCGAAAAATACACTTTTGCAGAATGACCTTCTCTATTTGTAGAATCATTTTCTTGCACATCTTCTAAGTAAGAATCTAACAAATTCGCTTCAGTAGTCAAATTCAACTCTTCTAAAAACTCTTTTTGATGTTGTATTTTATTCTTCACAATACTAGTCCAAACATCTTTTTTAAACGCATCACTCCAATTTATTTGATTATTAATTTTCTTCACACTATTGTAACTATCATAATAAGAAACTAGTTCCATTAACGGATTATGCTTTTCATCGCAAAAAATAACTTTAACTTTATTTTTCACTAACTCATTTAACAAAGGAACGGTAACCACCACCGCACTATTAGATATAATCAGCGTAGAAATCTCACTAATAAATATCCTTTTAACTTCATCTCCTCGACAAACAAGGTAATTCATCTTATACTCTAATTTACACCTTGAATTGATTAAAACTGTTCTAAAACCCATTAATTTATTTTTACCTCATTTTTAAACATTCCCGTACTAGAATAGTTGATTATGGATACAACTTTATTGTTTAACACTTTAGATATTTTTAATATTCCCGCATTCCCCGATAATCCCAAGCCAGTCAAATCGCCACCACTCACACCTGTTAAGATATCCATAATGCCATTTATTACTTTTATTTGCGTATCTATATTTAATTCAGCAAACTCATTTTTCTTGAGTTTTAAGGTTTTACCTATATTTTCAATATTCATTCCTTTATATATGTGTAAATTCATATGTCTCACCAAGGCATTAAACAAATTTATATTATCTTCTTTCGTTAAATATTTAGCTTCTTTAAATCTGTTATTAGCAATTTCTATTTTGTCATCAATAATTTTGTATTCAGTTTTATTCTTAACCCCTAAATTATACTTTGATATAAACTTTAAATAAATTTGACATTTAACATCTAAAAACACTTGATTAAAATTATGTAGCTTTATACTATCCCCCGTATTGCCACCTATTTTATAATAACCGGAACCTATTCTTAAAATAGTTCCAACTCTCACTTTTTCTATCAAAATAGTCACATCATCAGCACCAATCAATTGTTTTACACATTCTAAAAGTTGTGAACCATCCTTAATATCTTTAGCGTAGATAATAGGTATAGCTACAAATTCTTTTCTTACCTTGTTCTTTTTTTCATAACTAACTAGTGTAAAATAAGCATATTGACCATTTGCATACGAACCATATTTATCGTAATTACCCAAAGTATTATTGATAGATTTTAAAGGGATACATCCTCCATCCCATACATAATTTGATATACTATTCCCAAATTTTTCTTTGATTTCATTCAAACTCTTAAAGTCTGATTGGTGATATTGTGATATATGAATAGTTTCTTTATAAAAAGCGCCACTTTTTTCACGACTTAAAAACGATATAATAGGAGTATTTGATTTCATTGTTTTTAATATAATAGGTAGATGCATTCCTTTATTAAAGACACCTTCAAAATTATTTTTAAATGCATTATTTAAGTTAAAATTGTACTTATTTTCATCATCATTTAATAAATAAAATCTTTTAGAATATTTTTCGTTGAAAACATTTCCAACTACGATATTAAGATATGCATCTTTTGCGTGGTGTAAATTATTAACACTTCTACACTTAACTAACACATCCTTTAATTCTTTATACAAATCAGAGTTCCCAAACTCATCAGTATCATCAAATTTAAATTCACAATTCCTAAACGCTGTGACATTGGAAGCTTTAGAATACACGACACAATCACCACCATACACCGACTTTAACAAGTCTATAACCGCCTTTGCTGATTGATTTGTAGTAACCAATTGCCTACTAATAAATCCTTTTAATTCCTCTCTAGTATATTCCTCTGTTCGTATTAATCTATTATATTTCTCAGTATTTATTAAACCCTTCCTCAATAGCATCGTCCAAAAAGCTTTATTCTTTGAGATAATTCTTTCTGGTATAATCTTATCAGATTTATCAATATTATATTTCCTTTTCACTAAAACCAAGTTTGTTAAACTATCATCTTTTATTTTAGATTGTGGTATTATGTGGTCTATATCATAATCATTACTTGGAAGAGTGTCTAAATCTATATCCTCACCTGTGTACATACATTTTCCTAACTGCAAAAAATATAAATAAAGTTTGGTGCCAAATTCTTTATTCTCTTTTTTTGTCATCTCCGATTTCAACTTCTCAAGATTATCCACACCAAAATCAGCGACATCAATAGCTTTTATACTTTTGTAAATGTTTTCTAATTGTTGTTTTCTTGAATCAATAATTTCACCTTTTTTATCATCTTCTCTAGTGACCTCTACAAATATTTTATTTGGCGCACACCCCATTATTTGCTTAACCTCATCAATAATCTTCACGCTTTGCCAAACACCTCTTTTAACACTAGGAGAGCAATACAAGTCACTTATATCTTCGTAAGTGATTTTTTCTAATGATTCTTTTTTTATCGCATCGTTGATATTATAATTAGCCAACACTTCCATCAAATTTAGAGGTTTTTGTCTCATCACCTCAATGATAGAACAAATCTCGCCTGTTTTGACATCTACGCAAGGAATACCCTTTAAGAATTTTTGACTGAGTCTACCCCACCCCTCAATCTTTAATCCAAGAATTCCTTTTATTTGAACATCACTTAATTCTGGGTAATTTCCTTCTATTCTTTTCCTTAACCTCTTCTTATCTGAAACTAGCGTGGCAAAATAAATAATGTCTTCGACCATATCTTTGTTATTTTCAATTTGCCCATGTAGAATAGAATTAAAATTTTTATAAATATTTAAATTCGCCTTAAATTCCTTATCAATTCCAGAAATTACTATCTCATCGTTAGGCTTAAAAGCACCTATCTCTTTTAAATATATTTTTAATTGTTTTATAGAGATCTTGCCTATTTGTTTTAATCTATTAATAACACCAGTTTTTATTTCCTTAGTTAATTTTTCACCATTAACTTTTATATTATTAAGTTCTTGTAACACCATAAACTCAGAATATAATAAAGAATTTTTTGGTAAAACTTTTTCTGCAGACAAATATGTACATCTATTTTGCATTCTCTCTATAAATTTATTTTCACATGCATCCAAATCAACTACTTTATCAAAATTCCAAGGTGTGATTTTTTCATCCGGTTTTTTTACTATCCAACTATTTTTGCTGTTATTTGTAGATAAAGGTCCAACGTAATACGGAATTTTAAACTCCAATAAAGATATAATTTTATCCTTAACAGTCAAGCCATCATCATCTTTTTGATCTAAAAATGGAAAATTGAGAGTTGCGTTAGTTAAGATTTGTTCTAACTCTTGCTTATTTATCTGATACGGAATAACCGAATTTGCCGAAGTCCTCAACTTAACTAAAAAATCATCTTGCTCAATGCTGGTTAAAATGTCCATAATTTCTTTATGATACATATAATCATCCCTACTTTTTAAAACGCTCTCCACAAAAGAATAAAATTTCCCTTTAGTGCATTTTTTAAAACATTTATCTTTAGCCTCAAAAACACCACTAATATAGTTAGCATAATTGTCGTTTCTATAATAGTTACCATTTGCATCTTTTAAAGAAAACACCTCTTTATAACGATTTGGATAATATTCACGAATCATATCCTTAAACTTTCTTAATTGCATTTTATGCTTTTCATATATCTCAACTAACGCCTCTGAAATAGTAGAATTTTTACCAAGTATACGCATAAACTCAACCTTTGAATTGATTTCTTTTGCTATTTCAATGATAGATTCCGCACACTCATCCACATCACCTACATTGACTTTAAACTCTAAATACTCCGCATCGTCACATAAAAATGAATCTAACTTTATGTCAAACTCCAAACCATTCTCTTTTGTACAAAAGATAGTTTTAGCATTTACAGTGCCACCGCTTATTGCCTTAAATAATCCCTTTAAATTTGAATTCGACACAGAGAATATTCTTTCAAACTCACTTTCTAACCAACTATTTTTAAAAGGACCTTTACTCATCTTTTCGGATAAATCAGCCAAATCACTACTGGTTTTATCATTCATATCAAATCTTAGTTTTTCAAAATTTTCATCTTCTTCTATTGTAGATTTTAACCTTTTAAATAGATTAGTAAAGTCTTGACTACTACCGCTATCAAAATTGTCATATAAAAAGTTCCCACGATGTTTTAATATATTGTGTATTGCTAAATATAGATATCTTATATCCGTAGCAGGACTTTTCATTAACTCTTTTCTGAGATGATATATTGTAGGATACTTTTTAAAAAACTTTTTATCATTCAATAGCTCATCAAAGAACAATGAATTTTTGGATTTAATACCACATCTTTCTTTATCATCTTCCCAAAAAGAACTCGCTTTTAATCTAGCAAAAAAATCCATATCTACTTTTTGCACCTCGTTTTCGAACAAAGATTGTAAAAGAGACAACCTCACTTTTTGTCTTTGCAATCTTCTTCTAGCGCCTCTTTTTACTCTTCGTTTTTGAGCCACCTCAGCAGTATCAAACAATTTCACGCCCCAAAAATCTTTTCCTTTTATGTTAACAACATTATAATTTTCATCTGTAACGCAAAATCCACAACTACCTGTACCAATATCCAACCCAATATAATATTTTTTATCCATAAATCACTTGACTCCTCAATCTTCTTTTGCTATAATATAAATATGAAATGATATAACAAAGTTCAAATAAATTATTTCTAACCGCACTACATTGTAGTGTTTAGACTGATTGCGATAACATCAAGAATCAGTTTTTTATTTTAATAAACTAAAGTTATAAACCCCATATCTAGTAATTAATAACCACATTGTAACAAAATTAAGTAAAAAAAGCAAATATATTTTATTTGAAACCAAAAAGGATATTATAATAAAAGTACATAAAGAATAAATTATATAAGCCTAGAAAAACAAAAAAAGAATATTACTATTGAACAAAAAATATTATGTACTCAACTAATTGAACACATAATATACAAACTCAAACTAATAACTGCAAAGACATTGAATGCTTATTTGCCTTAAAACATTTGACATAGAACCAATTAAACAAAAAAACAAGAGGTATTATAGCCCTTACGGCAACAAACCTCTTGTTTTTTCTTTTAATATAATTACTTAATTGTGTATAGAACCTTTACACCAGGGCCCATCGTAGAAGCTAAACTTACTGACTTTATATATTGTCCTTTTGCGGCAGCAGGTTTTGCTTTAACCAAAGCGTTCATAACGGTATCAAAGTTTTCTTGCAACTTATCCGTACCAAAGCTTGCCTTACCAATAGCCACGTGAATGATATTGCTCTTGTCAAGTCTATACTCGACCTTACCAGCTTTAGCATCGCCAATAGCCTTAGCAATATCGTTAGTAACCGTACCACTCTTAGGGTTTGGCATCAAGCCTTTAGGACCTAAAACCTTAGCAATCCTACCTACAACACCCATCATATCAGGTGTAGTGATACAAACATCAAAATCTAACCAACCGCCCAAAATCTTGGAAACAATTTCCTCAGCTCCAACAAAATCAGCACCTGCTTTTTGAGCTTCATCAGCCTTATCACCCTTAGCGATAACCAAAATCTTCACAGACTTACCAGTACCATTAGGAAGGATACAAACACCTCTTACTTGTTGGTCTGCCTGTCTACCATCGACGCCTAATCTGACATGCAACTCAATCGTCTCATCAAACTTTGCTTTAGCGTTGTCGATAACCGCACTCAAAGCCTCATTTGGTTCGTAAAGCTTAGTACTGTCAATGTTTTTGCATGCATCAATAAATCTCTTACCCATACTCTACTCTCCTCCTTAATCCTTAACCTCAATACCCATACTACGTGCGGTACCTGCGATCATACTCATAGCAGACTCAATAGAACTAGCGTTCAAGTCTTTCATTTTTAATTCAGCAATCTCTCTAACTTGTGCAGTAGTCAAAGCACCCACTTTAACACTGTTAGGTTTTGCTGAAGCGCTCTCAATTCCTAAAGCTTTTTTGATTAGAACTGGAGCTGGTGGAGTCTTGAGAACAAACTCAAAACTTCTGTCTTTGTAGATAGTCATAACTACAGGGATAATAAGACCTGCTTGACTAGCTGTTTTTTCGTTAAATTCTTTGGTAAATGCAGGAATATTAATTCCGTGAGGTCCAAGAGATGAACCCACTGGAGGACCTGCTGTAGCTTTACCTGCTGGTAGTTGTAATTTTACAACTGCTGAAACTTCTTTTGCCATAAAATAATTCCTCCTTGTGGTAATAACAAATCAAGCATTAAAAAGATTTACTTGACTCTCCCACTTAATAATGATTTTTACTAAAAAATCTAAATCTTTTTGAACTTGGTAAAATCCAAATCAATAGTGGTCTCCCTACCAAACGCTTCCACATTTGCTTTTACTCGTTTGTTAGTCTCATCGACCGATACAACCGTACCTACGCTATTTTGAAGAACGCCATCAGTGACCTTGATAGCGTCACCAACTTTGACATCCTCACACTCAATCACCTCAAGATGCATCTTTTCGATCTCATCCTCGTCAAGCGCAAGAGGTCTACCTTTTGGTCCCGCAAACCCAGTAACGCCACGAGTCCTAGTAATGGCGTGCCAAATATCATCACCGTATATCATTTTAATAAGGATATATGAGGGCAACAATTTCTTTTGAACAATCTTTCGCTCGCCGTCCTTCTCCTCAACAACATCTTGCATAGGTATGACAATATCAAATATTCTATCGTGCAAGTCAAAGTTTTCTACAACAAGTTCCAAATTCTCTTTAGCGACTTTTTCATAGCCTGAGAAGGTATGAAGAACATACCACTTCGCTTCTTTTTGTTTTTCTTCCATCAAGATAACTCCCTATTATAGATTACACGCTAGCACTTTGCGTGGCATTTGTAAATAATTCAAACAACCAACCAAATAAACTATTAAATCCTAATAAAATAACTACAAATATAGCAACAAACGCTAAGACAACGCCGGTCTGTTTGACTACCCTACTAAAACTAGGCCACTCGACCTTTTTTAGCTCGCTATAAGTCCCTTTGATCTTATCGCTCAAAGAAGTAGAATTTGGCTTTTTCGCTTTTTTGTTAGACTTGACCTTTTTGTCTTTTGCTTTGACCTCACGAGCCTTTTGTTCGTTTTGCTCGTCTATTTTCGCCTTCGAAACATCAATCTCGCTCATTTCACTTTCGCTTATTTCACTAGTGCTTGCGTCAACAACCTCAACTTTTGTCTTTTGATTTTTATTTTTATTCTTGTTCTTTTTCTTAGCCATTGATATGTCTCCTCATTGATTTCTAAAGGCTTTACTTGGTCTCTTTATGAAGAGTGTGCTTACGACACTTCTTGCAAAATTTGTTCAATTCAATTCTGTCAGGGTCGTTTTTCTTATTCTTCATATTGCTATAATTGCGTTCTTTGCACTCTGTGCATTCTAATGTAATTATGGTTCTCACAATACTCATCCTCTTTAATAAAAAATTAACACGTTTCACCGACCGTGCTAATGTAGTATAGCACACCTTACCACTAAAGTCAATCATTAATTAAATATTTTTTGTGGTTTGTCAAACAAATAATAATGTTTTTTTGAAAATTTTTTATTTTTTTT
>CAYMVO010000020.1:0-14754 GCA_964393975.1 uncultured Lachnospiraceae bacterium | reverse complement strand
AAGAAGCGTCTATAACTACTTTATTTTGGTTTAGACTTGCTTGTACATCTATGGGGCGTTGATTGGTGGAGCCCATAAACTTTAGGTTCATTGACTTTTTTGAAATGTCAAATTTCCCGTCTACCAACACATCGGTAAGCCTTAGTAGATTGATTACGTCTTCGCCCATTGTTAGTAATTGGTCGAACGTAAACCCGCTGTAAATCGCTAAATGTAATCCGCGCTCTTTAACATAGCGGGCGATAGGGAGTAGGGCTTTTGCTTGGCACATTGGTTCCCCTCCACTAAATGTAACGCCAGTGATTATATGTGAAGAGTCTATTTTGTTGATGAGGTCGGCGGGGGTGATTTCATATCCACTATTAAAGTCATGAGTCTCGGGGTTGTGGCAACCTTTGCAATTATGAGGACAACCTTGTGTGAAGATTGTCATTCTTAAGCCTACACCGTCGGTTATGCTATCGCCCACTATTCCTGCTAGCCTAATATTTTCCGACATTATGTTTTACCCTATCCTTTTCTTCGGCGCGCTTAGCGTTGTTAAATCTATCCAACGTGCCTACTAGATATCCTGTTATGCGTCTGATTCTTTCGAAAGGCTCATCGCCTTCTATCCTACCGCATTTTGGACAAGTATCTCCAATTATACCGACATAACCGCATTTAGCGTCACGGTCTACTGGGTGGTTTACGCTACCATAGCCTATACCGCTTTCTTTCATGCAACGTATGATACTTTCAAAAGCTTCAACATTATTCGCCATATTGCCGTCTAGCTCGACATAGGTAATGTGACCTGCATTAGTCAGAGCGTGATAAGGTGCTTCTTTTTTGATTTTTTCTTCGGCGCTTATTTGGTAGTACACTGGGATATGAAAACTATTTGTGTAGTATTCTCTATCAGTGACGCCTGTGATTACACCATAACGCTTTTTATCCATTTTTACAAAACGCCCACTCAAGCCCTCTGCAGGTGTTGCTAAAAGTGTAAAGTTGAGTCCTGTAGATTTGCTTGCTAGATCGCAGTACTCTCGCATGTGCTTTATAATCTCTAGTCCTAAATTTTGCATTTCTTCGCTCTCTCCGTGGTGCTTGCCAGTCAAGGCGACTAGCGTCTCTGCAAGCCCAATAAACCCTATAGAAAGTGTTCCGTGTCTTAGTACTTCATGTAAATCATCATTAGGAGATAATTTTTCGCTGTCCAACCACACGCCTTGTCCCATTAGAAAAGGGAAATTCCTCACTCTTTTTGAACATTGAATTTTAAATCTGTCTAATAGTTGATCTTTTACTAGAGCCAATTCGTTATCTAATAGCTCAAAAAACGTATTTATGTCATGCTTTGCTCTTATCCCTAATCTAGGTAGGTTTATGGATGTAAAACTTAGGTTTCCACGTCCATAAACTATTTCTCGGGACTTGTCATAATTATTGCCTAACACCCTAGTACGACAACCCATATAAGCGACTTCAGTCTCCGGATGACCTTCTTTGTAATAAGGCAGGTTGAAAGGTGCGTCAATAAAACTAAAATTTGGAAAAAGTCTTTTTGCGCTAACTGCACAAGCACGCTTGAAAAGATAATAGTTTGGCTCGCCGAGATTGTAATTTATGCCGTCTTTTACCTTGAAGATTTGAATGGGGAAAATAGGTGTTTCACCGTTACCTAGTCCCGCATCGGTGGCGTTGAGTAGGTTTTCCATAACCATTTGACCTTCCTTTGATGTGTCTGTGCCATAATTTATAGAAGAAAAAGGTACCTGCGCGCCCGCTCTTGAGTGCATAGTGTTTAGATTGTGAATGAGTGCTTCCATTGCTTGATATGTTTGGCGGTTTGTCTCAGCGTATGTCTTAGGGATGATATAATTTAAAATCTTATCCAATTCATCACCCAAGTAAGCAAAAGTCTCTCTTTCTTTTTCTACGTACTCATTTGGTCTAGAAAGACTAGGTATAAAACCTTGCACTTTCATATTTTCAAATTCTTTTTTTGCCCTTTCGCTAGCTTTTGCGCCTAGCATAAAATCTAAAACATTTGTGAAGTTTTGCTTATAAATTCTAGCGTAAGTCTTTGCTACACCTTTTGCCATAGCGTAGTCAAAGTTTGGTATGCTTTGTCCGCCATGCTGGTCGTTTTGATTGGCTTGGATTGCTATACATGCTAATGCGCTATAACTAATTATGTCGTTAGGTTCACGAAGGAAACCGTGCCCCGTGCCAAACCCGCCCTCAAATAGTTTGATAAGGTCTATTTGACAGCATGTCGTAGTTAGCGCGTAAAAATCAAAATCATGTATATGTATGTCACCTTCACGATGCGCATTGCTTTGTGCTGGAGTCAGTAAAAACTTATCATAATAGTATTTAGCGCTCTCGCTACCATATTTTAGCATAGTACCCATAGGAGTGTCACCATCAACATTGCCATTTTCACGCTTCATATCGCAATCTTTTGCATCGGCTTTAGTGAGTTCGTCTAAAATTTGCATTAAATGACTATTCATTTCACGGACACGAGTCCTATCTGTTCTATATTCTATATAGGCTTTGGCTACTTTTTTATTATAATCTAAAAGCACCTCTTCTACGATGTCTTGTATTTGCTCTACGTTAGGTGTTTCACCTGCGTACATTAAGAATAAATTGTTTTGTACTTTATTTGCTAATTCTTTTGCTGTCGCGTCATCGTTTATTTCTTGACTTTTCATTGCTTTTGATATAGCACTAGTAATTTTGTTTAAATCATATTGGCTAGTCCTACCATCTCTTTTGCGTATTTCAAATACCATTTAAAATCCTCCAATTGTTTTAATAATCGCCAAAACCTATATGTGAATCAAACTTAGTCTTTGTTTTATCAAGATAAGATGTTTTAGTGGAAAAACAAAAATCCACTTAACTTTTGACATAAATTAGTTTAAATATTTCTAAATCAATTGTCAAACAAAACAAGTAAAAAAAAACAAAAATTTTTATTTTTACTAAATATAGTGTATTTGAGATGGTTGCTACACTATTTTATTAGGTGACTTTTTATGTTTTGAATGTTTAAACTTTTATACTATTATTGACTTATTGTAAAAAAAATGTTAGAATGTTATTAAAATTCAATTCCAGACGACAAGAGGAGATTATATTATGAAGATTATGCTAAGATTTGTGATTTCTGGTTTGGTGGTCGCTCTTATTGTGGTGCTTTGCGTCTTTGTTTTTTTTAGACCAAACAACGCGGTAGACGCTTATAACACACTAAGTAAAGCGTTTAGCGAGTCAGGCGAGATAACTACTATGCAAAAAACGATTCAAGATACTGTAATCGAAAAAGGTCAAAAATCAGAACAAATTGTGGAAATCTTTCCAAACTACCAAATAATTGAAAACGAACTTAATTCGTTAAAGCAAAATTATTCTAAAATGCTTTTATATGAAAATGAAAAAGACGCTAGTGAAACTTTGAAGAATAAAGCAAAAGATTATATTAGTTTGGTGGAAAAGTTTAATGTTGATTTAGGTAATTATAAAAAAGCAGTTGAGAGTGATGCTTCTAGTAGCGCTATCAATGAGATAGAGGCGAAATTAAACACTCAAATGCAAGATCAAATTAGTCAAATAAGTGAACTGAACTTGTTGGTGTTTGATTGCTTGGAGGTGGGTTTCTATGGCTCACATTATACTTACGATGTAGCATTTAGGGCTATTGCGTCTATTTATAGTACAAAAGTAGCCGATGAGACTTCATTAAAATATTATTTAGCGTTATTAGACGAATCTAAAAATCATATTAACAGTGTAGAGTTTGAGGGTGGTAATAAGTTTTTGTATTATTTATGGGAGTTAGATTTGAAGAGTTTGTTTAAAAATAGTGATGTTTATTTGGGACTCTTCAATAAAGACGCAGATTTAACTAATAAGGCGCAATATGTTTTAAATTACGTTGAGACTGCTACTGGATCAGTCAAAGGAGGCAATTAAATGAAATTATTAAAAAACATAGCATTGACTTGTTTGTTAATCACTCTTTCGGTTTCTTTGTTCGCGTGTGGCGAAGTCCCTTCTACAAAGGTTTATAATAGTTATGAGACTCTCGCTACTAGTAACGCAAAAATGTTTAAAGATAAAAACCTGCATATAAATTTTGATGAAGATGTTTATGATAGAATAAAGGAATGTGGCGATAATTACTTCACCGATTTGATAAATGTCTATGAGGTGACTAGTGGAATTAGTATGCAATTCTTTAATAACTATAAATCAAATCTTAATATTAAAGATGAAAAGAGCGAGATAAAAGCGAAAGATAGCTCTGCTCTATATGAACTTTTTAAGGTATTTAAAGATAGAGTCGCTGATTGTGAGACTGCTGTTTCGGCGTTAGAGTACTACAAGTCATATTTTACAGAGAAGGATAGCTCTCAACAATATACTTATAGTTTTGTTGAAACATCAACTATAAGAAATAAGATGCAAGTTTTGTATAACAAGTATGATGCTTTAATAGAGTCAGCATTTGATTTTAATAATTATTTTGTAAATGTTTATACGGAAAATCATCCTTTGGTCGACTATAGAAAGGATGAATTGGGTTTAGATAAAGCGACTATTAAGAACGCTTATGATTATACAATCTCTAGAGTGTTGGATGTTGTGTTTAACCTAAAAGATGAGGATGATGGAGAAAAATTGTCCAAAGTCCTAAAAATCGCGTCAAGATATCAAGCAGTTGTGGATAATATTGATGATGAAACAAGGATTTTTTCTGAAATAATTAATGATGCAAGTAGAAATGCTTCTATGATAAGTAAACTTTGTGTATTGCAAAACAATTTAGATGTTTATTTAAATCAAAAAGATAAATATGAGACCGCAAAAGAAAAATTGAAAGGTAAGTTGTCTGATTTGGATAAAAATGCTTATGAACAGGTTGTAAATGAATTTGAAAATGGTGTTCTTTTAGATACTATCAACAGTCTAAGCGCCATTGTAGATGAGTTTTATGTAAAGCAATAATATAGAAATGACTTTAATATAGCTTAAGACGCCATAATCTTTTTTAAGATAAGGCGTTTTTGCTTTAAAATTTATGTTTACGATGCTTGCAAAAATGTATTATGTATGATATAATTTTTGTAAAATTGATGGTGACGATGGTTTTGAATGAGATAAATTCTTTGAATTGCCATTATATTTTAATATGATAAAAGGTTGGGTTTTTATGGAAGAGAATGTTACGGAAAAATCTTTGGAAGAGGCTACGACCACACCTCGTACATATAAAAGAGTTGATGTTGAGGGAGGGGTGCTCACAAATGAGCAAGATATAGATAACTATATCACCACTCAACATAATGATATTAGAAATAACTATATGCTAGGTATGTATAATGAAAATGGTGATTATTATATAGATGATGATATTTTGAAAGCGTTAGTCAATATACCTAAAATAAAACTCGCCAAGTATCAAACTATGCAGTTTTTGACATCTACTGAAGCGTTTGGCGACAAGGGGGTTTTGCAGTTTTGTGTAGTAACGACTAGAAAAAATGGTAAGGCATCTGCTACGCTAAAGCTTATGGAGCCAGTCAACAAGATAAATGGTTATATACAAAATACAAATATGTTTGCTACGGCGTTCTTTACTGATGTAGATGATGATGAGTTTTTAGCTAAGACGGAAAAGGTTTTCAATATATATGACAATGATGATGCTAAGAGTGATCCAAGCGATTTTGATGTGATACTAGCAAGGATATTGTTTTTGAAATACCAGCAATTAGCGCTCGGTGATTTGTTAAACGATGTAGAGAAAGAATACTATGAAGAAAGGCTAGCAATATTGGAAAAGTCCGAGTATGCTGAAATACTAAAGGCATTCAAAGCATTGCGTGAAAAGACCGCTGTTTTCCTTGATCCAAATGATCCAAGATATTACTCGTATTTGAATGAACTTTTAGATCAGTCATTGGATAATCATTTCAATAAAAACCCAGAGCTGAAAGGGGCTTATTATGCGGAGGTAAAATCCGCTGAGGCTAAAAGAAATCAAGGCATTGCTGAGATAGAGTCTAGAAATGATTTGGTCGAAGAAAAGGCAAAGGAACTATCCGAGAAGAGCCAAAATATAATAAAGAATGTGAGTAGTAAGAGTACGAAGGCTTCTAAATCTACCGGAAAGAGTAGCGGTGATAAAGGTAAAAAAGATAAAAAGAAAGAAAAAGGCAAAAATAAAGATGGGGGTAAAGGTGATAAAGGTAAAAATGCCCTCTCTAAAGGTACACCAGAAAATTATACTCCCCATCAGAAGAAGGAAACAGGGTGGAACCAAAATGGAACACTTACCTCTGAAAACCAAACAAACGAATATTTCAGTACGTACGGTACAAATAAGACGAATCAAGAACTCGGGAAATAATTCAAGGTGATTTAGTAATGAAAACGGAGAAAATAATGAATGAATATTGAAGAAAAATGGAAGGAAGTTTTGGATGATCTGGTTAATCAGGTGACTGCTATTAGCTATGATATGTTTATTAAAAAGCTTATTCCTATTGAAATAAAAGACGGCAAGTTGTATCTAAAAGCTAGTAACTCTATGACGAAACAAATCGTCAATAATAGTTATTCGTTTTTGATAAGTGAGGCACTTGAACAACATTTTGGGGTGGATGAGTATGAGATTTTGGGGCCTGCTGAGTATGACGAGTATATCAAGATTTATGAGGATAAATTAAAAGACCAAGAAAAGAAACCTAACCCATTTAATCAAAAATATACATTTGAAAATT
The DNA here is from genome assembly GCA_964393975.1 of uncultured Lachnospiraceae bacterium. Classification (GTDB taxonomy): domain Bacteria; phylum Bacillota; class Clostridia; order Christensenellales; family UBA1242; genus CALVNN01. The sequence goes on along the minus strand of CAYMVO010000020.1, from coordinate 7,969 downwards.
TTGTCGTTGGAAAAAGTAATCAATTTGCGTATTCAGCGGTTAGGTCTGTGGCGGAAAGCCCGGGGACTAGATTTAATCCACTGTTTATACATGGTGGTGTTGGTTTGGGTAAGACACACCTACTTCATGCAATAGGAAATTATATACTTGAGCATTCACCTAATTTAAAAGTTTTGTATGTCACTTGCGAAAATTTTATGAATGATTATATAAAGACGTTGCAAGATTCCACTAAAAATATTGGCGATTTTAGAGAAAAGTATCGTAATCTTGATGTCCTTATGGTGGATGATATCCAGTTTATAAAAGCAAAAAAAGCAACGCAGGAAGAATTTTTTCATACGTTTAATGATTTGTATCAAAATGGTAAACAAATCATAATTTCATCTGATAGGCCACCGAAAGAAATTTCCACTTTGGAAGAGAGGCTTGTGAGTAGATTTAGCATGGGGTTGATACAGGATATTCAACAACCAGATTTTGAGACTCGCTATGTCATTTTGCAGAAAAAGGCACAAATGGAAAATATAAATATTGAGCCTGAGGCTATGGCGTTTATTGCGGAGAATGTTACTACAAATGTTCGTGAGCTTGAGGGGGTTTTGACAAAAACAAGTTTTTTAACGCAATTACTTGGGAAGACTAAATCTACCATCGATGATGCCAAAGAGACATTAAATAATGTAGTGATGGAGGATAAATCAAGGGTGACTGTAGATAGGATTGTCAATGAGGTTTGTTCATATTATGGTGTGTCTAAAGAAGCGATAATGGGTACAAGACGAAATAAAGAGATTGCAGAGGCTCGGCATATTTGCATATATCTTATATCAGATTTATTAAATATGCCACTTACTGCAATAGGGAAAGAAATTTTCAAACTTGACCACACTACAATTATGTATGCACGTAATAAAATTGCTGGTAGTATAGGTGTCAATACGAGGATAACACAAGATGTTAATAATATAAAACAGAAGTTGCAATAATATTATTGACAAAATTGAGATTTTAATGTATACTATCTAGGCTATGAAAATATAATAATAGTATTTTTAATATATGCAAAAAGACCGTTGTAAAAATATGGTGCGTTTGGCAGGATTGCCAAATGTGGTCTTTTTTGTTTAAAGGAGGTTAATTATGTCAAATAGTGAATATATTATAACAAAAAAAGGTTTAAAAGATTTAGAAGAAAGATTGAATTATTTAAAAACCACCGCTAGACAAGAGGCTAGTAAAGAGGTCGGTATCGCTCGTGCGTATGGTGATTTAAGTGAGAATGCTGAGTATAGCGATGCTAAAGACAAGCAAGGAATGATTGAGGCGGAAATTAAGGAATTAGAAGAGAAGATTCGTAAAGCAGAAGTCATAGATGAGAGTAATTTGCCTAGTGACGTGGTTGTTGTCGGTGGGAAGGTTAGACTGTATGACAACGAATTTAAAGAGGAAGAAGTATATCAAATAGTTGGTACTTCCGAAAACGATCCTTTAAATGGTTTTATTAGTAATGTGTCTCCTGTAGGTAAAGCCATTTTGGGGCACAAGGTCGGTGAGACTGTTGAAGTGGAAACACCTAACGGAATAAATAGTTTTAAAATTTTAGAAATTATACAAGACTAATTTTAAAGAGTCTAAGCGTTTTGCTAAGACTTTTTTTGTGAAAATTTTAAAATGTTTTGTATATTTGGTTGATTTTTTTAAGTATTTAGAGTATCTTTAAAGTATAATGTTTTAGGAGTTTTTTATGTCAATATTTTTGGTTGTTGTATTGATTGTTATTGGGTTTGTACTTTTGGTCTTTGGTGGTAATCTTATGGTGGATGCTGCTTTAAGGGTTAGTAAAAATACGGGGCTTAGCAAAGCGCTAGTCGGCGCGACTCTTGTTAGCCTTATAACCACTTTACCTGAGTTTTTAGTATCAGTTTTTTCTACTAGTCAAGGAGCGGTTGAGCTTGCTATAGGTAATGTAACAGGATCTTTACTTTTTAATTTTTTTATAATAATTGGTACAATGTTATTATTTAGTAATCAATTAAAAACGCCAACTGAGTTTTTGAGCAAGATAGCGATAGCATTATTTACATTAATTATTCTACTAATATTTGGATTGGATAAGCAAATTACTCTTGCGGAAGGATTGATTTTTTTATTAGTTTTTTTGTTTTTTTTGTTCAATCAATACACAACTGGGAAAAAAGAAACGTTTGATATGCCAAACATAAATAAAGAGTATAAGATTTGGGGGGATTTGTTTGTTGCTTTATTTGGCGCTGGACTTATAATTATAGGTGCAAAACTTGTAGTCGATAAAGGTATTGCTCTGAGTGATGTTTTGAATATCCCAGAGCATATTGTTGGTGTGTCGATTATTGCTATAGGTACTAGTTTGCCTGAATTAGTTACTTGTATTATCAGTATAAAGAAAAAAGCAATTGCTCTTTCTATAGGTAATATTTTAGGCACAATTATTATGAATATTACGCTACTTATGGGGACAAATGCTATTTTGACAGGTGGGATGTTAAATCTTAGTAGTGAGGTGGCGTATCTAACGATACCATTACTTACAATGGGAATGTGTGTGTTTGGTTTGCCACTCGCTATAAAAAGGCGATTTTATGCTTGGCAAGGTGTGTTGTTTTTAATGTGTGCTATAGGATTTTATATCTACACTATATTGGGCTAAAAAAAAGGATAACTTAGGGGCAGTTATCCTTTTAGTCTAAGTGTCTTAACAACTTTTTATGTAATTACGCTAGCTTAACTGGTAAAATCAAATAAAAGTATTCATCACCTTCGACTGGTGTTACAGCACATGGTGAGTATGCACTATTAAGGTTTAGTTTTATAAAATCATCTTGCAATACTTTCAGTACATCCATAAAATATCTAGAATTGAATGCCACAACGATATCTGCACCGGTTAAGTTGACTAAAATGTTTTCTCTTATATTACCGATTTCTGAGTTGGAAGTAATTAGAATATTATTTTCCTTCACGTCAAATTTTACAATGTTGTTTTTGTCTACACGGGCTAAAAGTGAGGCGCGCTCTAAAGTGTTTTCAAATTGCATATGATTAATAACCGCTGTGGTCGTAAACTCGTTAGGGATGAGATGTCTATAATTGATAAATTCCCCTTCAATTAACCTAGTCAAAATTTCTACACCATCCAATTTAATCATTAAATAGTTCTTTTGTAATACGACCTTTACTGAGTCCTCAGATTCACTAACTAATTTTGATATTTCACTCAAACTTCTGCTAGGAATTATGATAGAAAATGGTTCATAGTTCCCAATTAAAGTCTTTACGCATTTTGCCATTCTATATCCATCTAGGGCGACCGATGTGAGTTTATTGTCGTTCACTTCAAAAAGTACGCCTTTCAAAATAGGTCGGTTATCATTTAACGCTACTGCAAAAATTGTTTTGTTTATGATGTCCTTAAGGTCTTTTTGGCGCATCTCAAAATATTTTTCACTCTCAATTTCTTTAAAATTGGGGAACTCATCAGCTTTGTAGCATTGTATATATCCTTCACTATCTGTATAACTAACTTTAATTAAATTGCTGTCGGTCAATTCTAGAACAATTTGCTCGTCAGTTAGTTTTCTTAAGTAATTACTAAAGAAATTTCCCGGTACAACAGTCTCACCTGGTTCGTGCACTTCGGCTTTAATCTTTTTTACTATGCTTAGTTCTAAGTCGGTAGCAGACAGCTCCAAATAATCCTCATTAGCTTTTAATTTGATGCCCTCTAAAATAGGGTTCGTGGTCTTGTTTGCGGTCGCTCTTAGTACTACAGCGACTGCTTCTGATAGGTCTAAACCATCACAAATAACTCTCATTTATTTTTCTCCTAATCATTTTATTTTTAAAGATTATATCATATTTTGGTGATTTAATCAATCTATAACCCATATTTTTATTTTAAATAATTCATTAGACCAATAATTTGCACTATGAAAAGTCAAAAGAAAGCAATTCAAAGTGTTATTTTAAAACATAGTGAGTAAAGTAACAGTACATAGTTTATGGCTTGATTAGTTGATTTTATTTTAACTTGTATTAGTTTGATGTTGACAAACAAATGTGTTATGGTGTAAACTTAATATATAGGTGATTAGATGGATGAAAAAATATTTTTGATTAAAAATCCTAGAGTTGTTTTTATTTATAGACTGTTGACGTTGGTTACTATTGCTTTTGGACTGGTTGTTTGGTTTTCGATTTACGGAGTAGAACTTGAAATGGTTTACTTTACAAATCAATCAAATTTAGCGGTATTAATACTTTTTTTAGTTTTGGTGATAGGTGATATTTATAATTATAAAAATAAAAAAAGTGATAATTTTAATGTGGTACCCATTATTGAAATGGCTCTTATGGTCTATATTTCTATAACGTTTTTAGGTTATTGGGGACTTTTATCATGGCAAAATTTTGATATGACTGGAGGAGTTGAGTCGACATCGTTAAGGATGTTTTTGTCTAGTTGTGGTAATTATATCGTTCATGGAATATCACCATTACTAGTTATAGTTCATTGGGTATTATTCTCACCACACACAAGACAAGGCTACAAAAAAGCATTCTATTTTTTGATTTACCCCATTTTGTATTTAGTGTTTGTGTTGATTAGAGCAAATGTTGGTGGACCTTTATATAGCGACACTTATTATCCTTATCCTTTTATAGATTTAAATGTTTTAGGGGCTGGAAATTTCTTGTTAATTATTATGGGACTTTTATTGTTTTTTACGGCGTGGGGTGTTTTATTTGTGTATATAAATAACTCAATAAATGCAAGATTAAATTACAACAAAAGCAATGGTGTAGGTAAAAACTCATAAGCGGATTAATGCTCTAAGACTTTTTGTGCCAAAACGCAAGGTTTTTCTTTTGTTTAAAGTTGGAAGACTTCTTATTGAATAATGGCTTTCATCGTGTGATTGGGGGTAAAAATTAATTGACAATTTTTTTAAATTATAGTACTATGATAGTGTTAAAAAAATCATTATATTAAAAAATGAAAACGATATGAGATTAAGGAGTTTATAAAATGGGATTATTTAGTTTTTTTAAGAAACAATTGTTGGAAGTTATCCAATGTAAAGATGTTAGTAAAGACACTATTGTTTCGAGATTTATTTTAAAAGATAGGGAAGAAATAATGAATAGCTCTACGCTTATTGTAGGACCTACCCAAACCGCTATTTTTGTTCATAAAGGTGAGGTGTGTGATATTTTCGGACCAGGCACTTACAAGCTTGCTACCGAAAACATCCCATTTTTAACCAAGATTTTATCTCTCCCTACTGGTGGTAATTCACCTATTGATAGTGATGTTTATTTTATCAATATGCAACAATTCACTGGGGTTAAATGGGGCACTCAAAATCCTATTATGATGCGCGATAAAGAGTTCGGTAATATTAGATTACGTGGGTTTGGCGTGTATTCATTCAAGGTCGATAGCCCCAAAATATTTATGACTGAGATGTTTGGTCAAAATCAGGTTTTTAAGGTGTCGGATATCGAGACTCAAATCAAACCTATGCTTATAGAGTCATTGACTGATGCTATTGCGGAGAGTAAGATTTCAGCGTTGGATCTAGCATCAAATTATAATGAGTTTTCAAACAATGTATTAAATTGCGCTACTACAAAATTTGGTAAATTTGGTTTGAGACTATGTACTATGGTCATTGAAAACTTATCGCTACCAGAAGAGGTCGAAAAGGCTCTTGATGAGAGGACGAAACTTGGTGTTTTGGAGGATAAAATGGGTACGTATACACAATATCAAGCTGCCAACGCTATGCGTGATGCTGCTCAAAATGAAAGTGGTGGCAATATGGCAGGTGTGGGCGTTGGGCTTGGTGCTGGTATGGCTATGGGGAATGTGTTCTCGCAAGCGCTTAACACTCAAAATACCGAAAAAGGAAAACAAGAAAGCAAGATTTCTTGTGCGAAATGCGGTGCTGATTTAGATACAAATGTGAAATTTTGTCCTAATTGCGGAGCTAGTCAAGGTAATGTGTGTGCAAAATGTGGTGCAACTTTATCTAAAGGTGTGAAATTTTGTCCTGAATGTGGAGCTCCAACTGGTAAGACTTGCTCAAAATGTGGAAAATCTTTATCTAAAGGTATAAAATTTTGTCCTGACTGCGGGGAAAAAATAGATGAATAATGCTATTAGGTTGCAAAGTATAGATGCAAAATGCCCTAATTGCGGTAATAGCTTTAAATACTCACCTAATGATGAAGCGTTGAAATGTGATAGCTGTGGCAGTGGGAAAGAGATTAAATTTAGCACTTTAAACAAAAAGCAATCTTGTGACAATGTAAATGACGACAATCTTTTAGTATGGCAAAAACAAAATAAATATTTAAAGTGCAAGTCTTGTGGCTCTGCTATAAAATTAACTAATAATGAAATAAGCATCAAATGTCCTTATTGTGAGAGTCAAAATGTTGTGCTGAAAGAAGAGATCGAAGGTTTATATCCAAGTTTTATTTTGAGATTTGCTTTTGATAAAAAGGATGCGAGTGAAAGGTTTATTGCACAAGTAAAGAAAAAATTTTTTGTTCCAAGACCTTTTAAGAAAGAGATTCCAGAAAATAAGATAGAGGGGTTGTACTTTCCTGCTTTTAGTTTTGATGCAGATTCCGATTCTAGATACTCGGGTAGGCTTTATAGGCGCGAGACAGTTGTGTCGGGAAAGCAACAATATACTAAAACGGTTTATTTTAATGTGTCAGGTAGTATAAGTTTATCACATAGAGATGTTTTAGTTGAATCTAGCGCTAAATTGAGTCAGTATGATTTGGAAAAGATGTTTCCTTATGATTTTACAAAGCGAGCGGATTTCAGACCTGAATATCTTTTTGGCTATACGGTAGAACAATACAATGATCAGTTTAAGCTTGTGGTAGATAAGGGTGAGAATATTATTAAGACTGAAATCAAAAAATCTATCTTAAATAAGTATAATTATGATGGTGTGTCGTTTTTAAATATAGATACAACACTAGGTGGCAGGTCTTATGGGTATTTTTTAATGCCTTTGTATACTTTTGAGTACAATTACAATAATAAAAAATATCTCACCTATATGAATGGTCAAACAGGTAAGGTCGGCAGTGGTTTGCCAGTGTCAAAAATTAAAGTTACGTTTGTAACTATTTTGGGCGTTTTAGCTGTTTTGATACCAATTGTGTTGTTTCTTGTTTTCGGTGATGCTGAGTGATATATAAAATTTAATTTAAAGGAGTTTTTTTATATGAATAAAATTCAAAAGGGTAAAACTGCGTTAATAACTATTGGTGTTGTTAGTTTTGTTTTGTGTGTTGTTTTTGTTTCGCTAGGCGTTATTCTTATTAGTAGTGGTGTGAATAGCGACACGCTAGGCGTGGTTGAGTTGATTTTTGGTATAGTTAGTATGGTTATATCATTACCTTGTTTTATTGTGGGTATATATTTTACTTGGGTAGGGATAGTTATGAAGGCGACCAAAGGCTCTATAAAAGATGGGAATGAGGGTAAAGGCACTGTTAATGCCCTTTTATGTGATAAATGTGGTTTTGTACTAAACGATGAGAACTATTGTTCAAAATGTGGTGAAGCAACTAGTAATGTAAAACAATGCCAAAAATGCGGTGCTGATAATTCCAAGGATGCTACATATTGTAAAGATTGTGGTGAAGAGATTAATAAAACCAACTAATAATTTTATAATGTGGAGATTTATGAAATCGTGAACATTTGTTTGTTTGCGGTTTTTTGTTGGTTTAACTGTGTCCTATATTTATATAATAAGTGTTTTAAGTGGTGGGGTAATGGAGGATAATATACTTAGGTAGATAATAAATATAATATAAGGTAGTGATTTTAATATATATATGACATAGAGTGGTGGAAGATATGTCATTAAAATAGTGTAGAGGTCAAAAGGATAAG
>CAYMVO010000019.1:0-17487 GCA_964393975.1 uncultured Lachnospiraceae bacterium | reverse complement strand
CTACGACTTTGTGTATTGCGGAGCAAATAACGACTTTTTCTCACAAACAAACGGCGACTTTTCCCTAAATAAGCACCTACCAGTAGACTACACAGAATACATAACATTCCAAACCAAAGACACCACCGATGAGACTACAGATGAAAACACCGAAGAAATACCTAGATTAACTTAAACAATATCGCAAAAAAACAAGGAAGTATCAACATCCCTTGTTTTTGTATATATTGAAAATTACGCTACATTCTTAAACCAATACTTATATATGTAAGTGTTTCTTAACAATTTTGCGTTGTTACTAGTGTCACTCAAGTCTTCAGTCAAACTCACCGCAGTGCTAGCATCATTAGTATCCGACACACCCCACCCACTAGTATCTTCAAACACCACCTCCGCTAAAGCATTACATCCATAAAAGACTCCACACGAACAATATACTTTGTTGTATGGAGTCTTTTTTATGATTTACATTTGTCTTGTCAAAGTCTCATCTACTTCTTTCTTCAATTTAACATCTTCAACCAAATTCGCATCTAGTGCAATATTCTTTAATTTTATTATATTTCCATCACGCTCTATTTTATATTTTTTCTCTAATGCATTTAATACCTTTTTATCCAATTTATCCAACATTTCATTAGACAAATAATTTAACCAATGAAATGCTTTCGGAAAACTATTATCATTATTTAAATAACCATCGGTGGCATCTAAACAACTATTCAATATACAACCCCAAAAAGGCTCAAATATCTTTACTGCTTGTTTAAAGATTAATTCAATTTTTCTAGACATCTCTTCATTGAATATGTCCATATTTATTGAAAAATCAACAATGAAAGTATTTGTAAAATGATTTTCAGTTGCTCCGACACGCAAATCATATCCACATGACTCATTTGAATTTAATGATGAAAAAAATCCAATCGAATAACCCAACTCTTTAAACTCTGTTTTTCCTTCTCGATTAACATTTGATTTTAAGTAATTATAAAAATTATTATAATCCCAATCAAATAATTTTGCATCTTTTTTTGAAAACACTTTTTCATAATTAGGTTGATATTTTGGTTCTAAAACCTTAAATAATGTTATTGTTTCATACGCTCTCTTCGCTATCTCTTCAAATGACACATCTTCTCTTTCAGTTTTTCTCCACAATATTAATGTATAAAATTGTTTCATTTCAACTCCCTTTATAAAACTGCCTTAAACACAAATTCTATTCCTTCAATATTATTTTGTTTAAATAATATTTTTACGGCATCCATAGCTTCTTTTTCCGCAAAATACCATTGAATTGAAACGCCATTAGTGGCTTTAATTTGCCTATTAGCTTCATCAACTAAAGCTTTTTGACCTGTAAACCATTTAGCAAATTTAAGATATTTTCTAAATTTGTTTTAAGGTCCACTTTATCCACATAAAACTGTTGCCAAATGCTAACAAATTCATTTTTTACTTCTATATTATATTCAAGCAAATCGCCATCTTCATATACTTTTAAAATTTTTATATTATCCATTTCAGCCCTTTTTACAATTTTAAAATGTTCTTATTATCATTGTCAAAAGTTGTATATATTAACGCATCATTTTCTATATTGTATTCAGATAGAATATCAGATAGTTCAACTTTTTGCTCCACATTAAATGCTGAATCAATAACCAAGATGTCAATTTCTCCTAGTATTATAAATTTATTATAATACTCAATAATATCATAAGCAAAACTATTTAAATCTATGGATTTTTTTACTTTTTCATCTTTAATATCAATGAAATGTACTTCATTATCAACCATAACCGCAAAATACTTCTTTAATCTCTTTATGTTTGGCTTCAATGTCCCGCTTGAAATTAAACCAACAGACAACTTTTGAGATAATTCTTCATCATAATATTTACTGCAACTTACATTTTGTTGACCAAATACAAATCTATACTTTCCATCATTTTTATTTTGCAAAAATTCACTTTTTTCAATTTCTTTCATTATAAATTAACCTATAAACCAAAATGTAATTAATTTTGTACCTTCCCATACAGATGTAACATTTAAAAAGCCACCTGGACCACTTAATAATGAATAAATTTCCACTCTCCCAGATCCTTCTGCCAAAATTTGTGAAGCATTATCATTAAATGATTTGTTAAAATGATTTTCTAAAATTTCTCGTCCAGTCTTATTATCATGTATTCCTATCTTTGATAATTGGCTAGCATTTTACATAGAACGCTCAACATTGTGAACATTTCCAGATGCTTTTCCAAATGCAAATTCAAGTTTATTACCCAACTCAGCTTTTTTTACAACCTTCTCAGCAGCTTCTTTTGCTGCTTTTTCACTTGCTTCTTTGGTTGCTTTTTTGGCAACGATTTCTGCACCTGCTTTTATTGATTCTTTTGCTACTGTTTTCGCACCTGTTCCACCTGGAATTGCACCCAAAGCGGTATCTACCAATACTGCACCTAAGCAAACTGTCCCTGTTTCAATTAATTGCGTCGCAACACTTTCCGCTGTACCAACTGCTGCACCTATTGCTATTACTGCTGCTACGCCTGCACCCGCTGTTGCTACACATACGGCTACCGCTGCTACAGTTGTTGCCGCCTTAACAACTTTTTTAAATAACCTTGAAAACCATCCACAATTTTGGATTAGTCCCATATCTTGCATTTCACTTAGCAGTATATATTCACCATCAAAACACATCACAGCATCAAGTCTACCATTTTCATCTATAAAGGCTGAACCATATATCTCTTCTATTTCTAGTTTCTCGCCATTTTCCATTATTGCTGATAATGTTACTATGTTCGCTTCGCTATCATATGTAAAATTATATTTTATTCGACTTTCACTATCCTCATCATCCGCCCTTATTTAAATAAACATTATAACTATTTTAGCCTTTTATCAACAATTAAAATTTAGAAAGACAAAACTTTTTATATTAAATAATTATTTAAAATTGTATAACCCAACATTTTTATTTTTCACAAAAACAAAAATCTTTCCGTTTAAAAATTTAGTATTTTGGCGTCTCAAAATGGTCGGTCGTTATAAAACCGTACTCACTAGACGACAAGATATCTTTTATTCTATTTACGCAAGTCGCACAGGTCAGCTCCACAGTACTAGGTCTACTGATGACCACTCTAGTACTAGGTTCGCCGATAATCTCCCAATCGTTAGTATCGCACTCGGTGTCTAGGTAGAGTTTGCCTACACACTGACTCTCAATGGTGATGCCCTCTTTAGTGGTGGTGGTAACGACTGCGCTCATACCACGCACTTGACCTTTTTTGATATCAAGACCAATAGACGCACAAGTCATATCCTCGCTAGCAATGATAGGAACGCACTTTTGCGTTTGTCTATCTAGCGTGAGTCCAAACTTGCCTACAAGCCACCCATTGACATTCCACATATAACTAGGTAAAAACTCGCCCCTTGATATAAGCGCTTCACGTTCGCTATCGCTAATATTGTCCACGCTAGCAATATCCCGCTCAAACTCCTCCACCGTCAGTCCCACACCGTGTGCTTTTGCTAGCGCTATACCGTAGTCCTCAACATTATAACTACTCTGTCCTTTTATAGCGCTAATCTTATGTGTGGCACCCGCAAGTGTCGTAATTAAGTTTCCCCAAAAGACATCTTGATAGCCTGTACCCGTCACAACGCATTTATTTTGTCTTGCTATATCGTCTATCTTTTCAAACACTTTTGGATGACTATTTTGCGGATAAAACGCCTCTTCGCAAATCGTCACCGCATTTACACCGCATTTAGCACAAATATAGAGTGCATCTTCTACCTCCGCTATTAGACTACGCGTGGTGACTATCACTATATCAATAGCGTTTTCTTTGAGAAAACTCTCAAACTCCTTATCACTTTTAATAATCACGCCAGTATCTTTACCACCCAAAATAATACTTGCGTCCTTGCCGATTTTGTTCTTGTCTATATCAAAAGCACCTACAAACTCGTACCCTTTCTCCATAGCGTAGCGTATGGTGTATTTACTCATTTTACCCATACCATATTGAACGAATTTCACCATAAAAAACACCCCCTTTATATTTTAATTATTCATTATCATTTTTGTCTAAAAGTTTTTTGTTATTTGCGTTTGCGGTAGACAAAACTTTTTTGCCTAGTTCGGTCTCGTATCGTTTCCTAGTCTCCCCTGCAAACGCACCGCCTCGCCTCGCTATATCCTTGTTTTCTTTAAAAGTTTCGGGTTTCTCTTTTTGAGAAAGTTCGGTGGTCGTGACCTCGGCAAGCATATTAAGTACTAGTTCAATATTTGTCATATTGTCTCGCAAATTTTCCTTTTTGAGTCCCTTGTACGCCTTATACTCTTGCACGCTCATTCCCGACCACGCTTTAGTCATCTCATTTGTGAGTATGGCGTAATCTTTCTCATCGGTGACACCTCGCTCTCGCCACTCATCGGTGAGTTCTTTACGCATTTTGATAGTCATCATTCTTTGAGTTATCCACTCTTTTGAATAACCTTTATCCCTATATGTTTGGACGGCTCTATCTATTGCTTTTTGCGGATCGGCAATCTCATCTAGTCTATCTCTACCGACCTTGGCTAACCACATTTTAAAAGGTTCCGCTTTCTTACTAGGAATAGATTGAATAAGTCGCAATAAATCTTTTGTGTTTAAAACATCTTGCATATAAAACTTACCATCAATAGATTGTAATTTCAGTTGACTACAATTTGTAGCCAACTCACTTCCTTCCTTTTTTAGCCTTGTTTTTAAAACACTCCAATACTTTCTAGGTTGCACACTATCGGTCAAAACCTCAACGACATCAACAACCGAAAAATACCAATCTTCTTCCTCAGCGTTCCACTCCGCCCTTATCTTTTTATCTTCAAAAACTTTCAAATTAGACATATAGCACTCCCTATTCTTTAGTTAAATACAATAATTACTAGCACTTGCTCGCAATTTCAGTCGGTTACAATTTGTAACCAACTCACTTCCTTCTTGTTTCAACTTTCTTTTTAAATCATTCTTAATACACATAATTTCAACTCGTTACAAAATGTAATGGTTTGATTTACTTTTAAATGCTTTTGGTCGCGATTAACTTGCTATCAGGAGCTTTTATATTATCTATAGCGTAACTTTTACTAAAACAATTATACACGACCTCATCTGCCACGATAACGTTTACACCCGCATCATAAAGCTTTGAGACATTCTCAAAATCAACACCACCTTTGTATTGAATGACTAAGTCTTTTTTGAAACGAGTCTTGAGGTCAACGGCATTTCTAATCTTGTCATACACTCCCTCAAACATTTTACCGCCTGAGCTATCAAGCTCAAACCCCAAAATGAGCAACTCGTCAATATAAGGGACAAAAGGTAAAATATAACTAATAGGAATACTAGGACTGAGTGCAAGACCTGCTTTTACACCTTTTCTTTGAATTTTCTTCAAAGTTTTTCGTAATTGTTTTTCATAATTAAAATGGTCATATTGTACAATAACGCAATGCGGTCTTAGGGCAATGTATTTCCTCACCTTTTTGAAAGGTTGGAAAACCTGCAAATGTACATCCGTAGGTAAAGTCGTATTTCTCAAAACGACTTTTAGACCATTATTATCAAAGGTCGCGCGTTTTGTGACCATACCGTCCATAACAACGGCGTGTAATCTATCCGCCTTTGCCTGCTCTATCTCTTTTATATAGTCTAGCAAATGCTCATTATCCACTGAAGCGGTGGACACTGCAATAATTTTATCAGTCATACTTACTCTCCCAAAAATGTTTTAGTTCTTTATAGACTTTCACATATCTATTATACCTATTTTGATTTATTTTACAATCATTTAATGCTACTTTTACAGCACAATCGCAAATTTTTTGCTCGATATGGTCGCAAGAATTGTATTTACAAGTAAAATCTTCAAACTCCGGATAAAAATATTTCAAATCTTTATAATGCACTTCGTTTATATCTAGTCTACTAAACCCCGGCGTATCCGCCACCAAAATATCACCACTTAATGAGTATATTTCAGTGTGTCTTGTGGTGTGTTTTCCACGCATAGTCTTTACACTAAGTTCGCCGTCAAGCGCTTTAGCACCTAGACACGCTGATAGTTTTGATTTGCCCACCGCGGACTGTCCCGCAAAAGCGGTCAATTTACCTACTAGTTCGCTTTTCAAAGCATCCACGCCCTCACCCGTCAAGGCGCTAATGCAATAAATCTTTAAAAAACTATACTCCGCTCTTATCTCATCTACAAACCTACTAGATATAATATCGCATTTATTTATGACGAGGATAGGAGCTATACTATTTTCGGCACATTTGATAAGTAATTTGTCCACCAAAAACTTATCCACCAGTGGCACCTCACTCACAACAATACACAACACGTCAATATTTGCAATAGGTGGTCTCACAAATTGATTTTTCCTTTTTTCTCTACCACTTATCACGAGCTCGCCGTTTTCAAAATCACACTCCACATAATCACCCACAATGAGTCTATCCCTCTTTTTGAGTTTGCCACGAGGCTTTGCCCTATACACCACACCATCCACCAAACAATCAAAATTGTCACTGATGTTTTTTATGATAAGCCCTCTCATACCTCGTCCTCTAATCGCGCTCGCAGTTGCCCGCACGCACCGTCAATATCACTCCCAAGCGTACGCCTAAGTGTCGCACTGATATTGTTTTTATTTAGTCTTGCCACAAACTGCTTTGCCCTGTCACTCGGAGTCAGTTTCCCTGTCGCGTCGTTTAGTCTAATCACATTTACGTGACACACTCTGCCTTTTAGCAATTTACTTAGTTCGTCAGCATATCTCAAATCATCATTTATAGTCGTGAGTGTGTATTCAAAATAAATACGCCTTTTAGTCTTTTCAAAATAATAATCGCACGCCTCTAAAATCTCTTTTATAGTGTACTTATTTGCTATCGGCATCAGACTCTTTCTCACCTCGTCATTTGAAGCGTGTAGCGAAATCGTAAGATTTATCCCGAGCCCCTCACTTGCTAGCGCCTTTATCTTATCCACAAGTCCACAAGTGGATAGACTGATATGTCTAATAGAGATATTTAGTCCCTCTTTTGCATTGGCGAGTCTGATAAACTTCACAACATTAGCATAATTGTCTAGCGGTTCACCGCACCCCATTAGTACAATGTTAGTCACCCTCTCGCCGTTTATCACGCTCGCCTCAATGACTTGCGCTAACATCTCGCCCGCGTCAAGATTTCTAATGAGTCCATTTCTAGTAGACGCGCAAAACTTGCACCCCATTCTGCACCCGACCTGCGTAGACACACACACCGTAGCGCCGTATTTATAGTTCATAATAACGGTCTCAATAATATTGCCGTCACTAAGAGTCGATGCAAACTTTATCGTACCGTCCGTGCTTTCTTGCACGGTCTTTACATTTATAGGTGATAGGTCGTACTTTTGCCCAATCATAGTCAAAAAATCTTTATTTAGTGTAGTGATTTTATTTACCTCGGTACCTTTTATAAGCGCCTTGTATAATTGCTCACCGCGAAAACCTTTAAACCCAAGCTCTGTCACAATATTTTTGATTTCATCTAGTGACAAACTCAATAAACTAACCATTTAAATAACTCCCTTTAGCAAACTTTTTACCATTAAGAAAATCTTTTGCGTTTAGCACCTTGCCACCGCTCGCTTGTAGCTCTAAAAACCTCACCGCACCGCTACCGCACGCCACGATAAACCCGCCCTTTGGCGACGCCTCAAGCACTTCGCTAGCTATCCCACTGTGACCTTTCACACTCTCAGCACGTAGCACTTTGTACACCGCACCCTCGTACTCAAAATACGCACCTGGTTCTTTGCTAAAGGCGTTGATATGACACTTTACCTTTTCGCTATCTAGACTAAAATCTATCTTTGCTTCCTCTTTTTTTATTTTACCGCAATAGGTCGCTTTGCTATTGTCTTGTTTTACACACTCTACGTCACCACTTGTTATATGGTCTATAGCCTGCATTAGCGCCTCACCGCCAATTTTCGCTACCTTTATCATTAGCTCGCTAGCGGTCTCGCTCTCACCTATTAGACAAGTACGCTTTTCTAGCATATCACCCTCATCCATTTTTTCATTCATTCTAATGATAGTGACACCGGTCTCTTTAAACCCTCGCCTTATCGCCTCTGGCACAGGTGACGCCCCACGAAGAAGTGGTAGGATAGAACCGTGCACATTCAACGTGCCTAGCGGACATAGATTTAATAATTCCTTGCTAATGATTTGCCCAAAACTAGCAGTGACTATCATATCCGCATTTAACGCCTTTAGCTCCTCTACCGCTCTATTGACCTTTTCAAATTGCAATACTTTTATCCCATTTTCTAGCGCAAACTTTTTCACCTCACAAAACTCAATCTTGTTGCCTCGTTTGTTTGGCTTGTCCAGCGGACACACCACCGCTACTATGTTATGCTCTTTGCTCAATCTTTCTAGCACGATTTTACCAAAAATAGGTGTGCCCATAAAAATAATATTTAGTCTCACTTTCTCTCTTTCTCCATTTTATCTATATATAGCACACCGTTTAAATGGTCGTATTCGTGACAAAGCGCCCTTGCCGTATAGTCGTGTGCCGTCAAAACAAACTCGTTACCATATCTATCGTACGCCTTTATGGTCACCGCCTCAGGTCTTTTTACTCGCCCCGTTTTATGAGGGATACTAAGACACCCCTCAATATCTATCACTTCACCGCTCGTATTTATTATCTCAGGGTTTACACATTCTATATACATCCCGTTTATCTCCACTATAAAACACCTACGAAGTATACCTACTTGCGGACTCGCTATCCCTACGCCGTTTTCCCGTCTCATAGTATCTCGCATATCATCTAGTAGCGACCACAACTTTTCATCAAACGCCTTTACAGGTTTACTAATTTTACGCAAAACAGGTTCACCCTCTAAAACAATCTTTCTTATCATATTCCAAATCACCTTTTATATCTTTTTTCTGTAAATATTGTATCCTATTCTTACTAAAAAGTCAATGAAAAAAGGACTCTAGACAAAGCCAAAGTCCAAGTCTGTACCTTTCCTTTAAAAATGACTAATTCATCTCAAAGACAATTAAAGCAGTCACATATATCAAACGACACACTTTTTGTCAAATCAAAAAAGCGCCCTTTGTTTTTCATTACAAAGATAGCGTTTTAGCTCAGAGTTTGCGGGTTCAACTCCACAAAGACATTTACTTTTTTAGTGTTTACCAGTCGCACAGCGTCATAAATCAACGGCACAATCTTATCACTATCGCTAGCAAGTCGCATCAAGATTTCGTATCGTAATTTTGTTTTTATTTTCTTCACAGGGCAAGCGACCGCTTTTAAGAAGATAAACGCACTAGGATAATTATCTTTTATAGATAAAATCTTTTCGTGTACGACTTTCATCTCGTTCATAATATCGGTCAGTTCATCTCCGCTAAATAGCACACGCAAGACTTTTGTAAATGGCGGAAAATGTGTCGTATCACGCAAGGCAATTTCTTTTTTGTAAAACCCGACATAATCATAACTACTAGCGTATGTATAGACGTAATGTTTTGGTGCGTAGGTTTGTAAGACCACCTCACCCGTATACTCACCGCGTCCTGCGCGACCTGCTACCTGCGTTATAAGTTGATAGCACCTCTCCACCGCTCTAAAGTCTGCTTGATGCAACGCCAAATCGGCATCCACTATCCCTACTAGCGTAATAAACGGAAAATCGTGCCCCTTTGCTATCATTTGCGTACCCACCAAAATAGCAGGCTTGCACTCGCTAAACTCGGACAATATCTTGTGGTGTGCGTTTTTATTCTTTGTAGTGTCGTTATCCATTCTAAAAATCGGCACATTAGGAAAACTCGCTTTTAGCTCATCCACGACTTTTTGCGTGCCGGTCGCACCATCGCGAAATTTATCCCCGCCACACTCGGGACATTTATTTATCGCTCTGTACCTCTTGCCACAAAAATGGCACTTTAGCTCATTATCCTCCTTGTGATAGACTAGCGACACATCACAATCACTACAAGTCGGCACAAACCCGCAATTTAAGCACCTTTTAAAACTAACAAATCCTCGCCTATTTATAAAGATAAGCGCTTGTTTTTTATCATTTACGACCTGATTTAGTTTGCTCGCAAGCACGCTACTAATCGTACCATACTCGCCGTTAAATAGCCCTTGATACATATCTACAATAGTCATATTAGGTAACGCTTTTTTATTTGCCCTTATCGGCATTTCTACTAGTCTATACTCGCCCTTTTGCGCTCTGTAAAAGCTCTCAATACTAGGTGTCGCACTGCCTAGCACCAGCGGACAATTATTATACCTTGCTCTAAACTGCGCCACCTCAATCGTACTATACCTAGGGTTGCTATCGCTTATGTAACTACTATCGTGTTCCTCATCTATCACTATTAGACCGACATTCTCAATAGGTGCAAAAATCGCCGACCTAGCACCTACGACTATCCTCGCCTCCCCACGCAAAAGCTTGTCCCACTCATCATATCTTTCGCCCGCACTGAGTCCGCTATGTAGCACCGCCACCATATCGCCAAACTTCGCCTTAAAGTTTGAGGCGACTTGCGGTGTTAGTCCTATCTCAGGTACTAGCATTATAGCGGTCTTGCCTCTAGATAAAGTCTTTTTTATAGCGTTCATATAGACCTCGGTCTTACCACTACCCGTCACGCCAAAGAGTAGCACCGTCTCACCCTTTGCACTGTCTATCACTTCTACCGCTTTTTGTTGCAATTCGTTTAGCACCACGCCATTTTCTTTTTTCTCCTCGCTAATAGGTTTGCGAAACTCACGCACCTCAGACTTTGTCACTAACCCTTGCTCTATTAATTTGTTTACATTCGCATAGCCAAACTTATTTGCCAAAGTGGTTAGTTCCTCTCTCTCCACCTCTAATAAATACTGAATGAGTCCTATTATGTTTTTTGCGCTCGCCCTTTGGCGCATCAACGCCTGCTCTAGCGCATTTCTATCCACCACCTCTAATACGCTAAAATACTTTGCCCGTACCCTACCGCCTCTAAGCTCGCTAGGTAAAAATAGTCTTAGCACGTCCACCATTTTCAAGTAATAGTGCTTTACCATATATTCCATTAACGCAATATGTTCGCTCTTTATAACGGGCTCCTCAAAGATAAGGGAGCTAATAGGTTTTAATTTTGAAAAATCATACTCGCTAGTATCCTTTACTTTCACTACAAAACCCTCAATGTTTCTATTACCAAAAGGCACCCGCACAAAGCACCCGACCTTTACGCTATTATCTTCCACCAAATACTCAAAAATCTTATCTACCTCTGCATTGCCTATATCTACTATTACTTCCGCTATCATATTTTTATTATAGCACAAAAAAACTCAAACGCAAACGCTATTTCACAAAATCGCCCTTCACCTCATAAAATATTTACGAGAAACCTTAGGAGTGTACATAAAATGAGAATATATTGTTTCAAACCACCAAAATTAATTAGAGCGTTTTTAAAACTATTCATAAAAAAAGACTAAAAAAGTAGTGCCTCTATTTTTACACATCAAAAATAAAGACCTACTTCAAAAACCATAGTACATAGATTTTATGTTAAGATATCAATCATCTTAGCATATTTTTGCTTGTAGCATTTTGTACCCCTATTTAACATATTTATTGCATCATTTAATGTATTTTGATGCAATAAACCTGATTTTGAGGTTATAAACATAACAAATAAGCAAATAATTTTCCCAGAAAGCAAATGTGGTTTCTGTCTTAATAACAAACATTCCAACCATCACTATAAATATCGCACCAGTTGCTACTATTTAATAATTTTTAATTATCCGATATTGATAGAATAACAAAATACATCTATAAAAGACATATTAAACATTAAAATATTTACCATAAGTCTATCATTAATTGTTTTTATGCCTACATCTAAAATTCTGTTCTTTAAGTCAATCTCGCTTGAATCTCCAATTCTATATTCTATTTTGTCAACATCGTTAAAAACAACTGAAACATTTGTTTTGTCAAATTTTTCAAAAATAATTTTTAACATATTGTTTGCATATTCAAAACTTTGAATATGGCTATCATAAAAATATAACGTTGGTGTTTTTGTATATTGTTTTAAATTGTCACTATTTATTTGAATAATTTTCATAAAATCAATCTCCTAAAACACATACTAGCGTAAAGACCTGGGGACTATTATTCAACACCCTTAACCTAAAAAAAAATTGTACAATATAAAATTAACAAAAACTCAATTTAATCTTTTCTTGTATAAAATGTTAATTTGCGTTCGCCATGTTTTTCAATTAATCCTTGATCTAGCAATTTTCTTAAACACCTTTCAATTGTTGTCTCAGAAATAGTAGGACATAGACTAACAATATCTGCTTTTGTAAACTTACCTATTTTGGTTTTGATAATATCTTGAACCTGCATTAGTGCCTTTGATTTTTTTTCAAATAAAATATTTGCTCTCGTTTCAAAATCTTTATATGCTTTTAAAATTACCGACAACATATATTTGATAAATTCGGTTGGGTTATTTGTTTCATGTGCCCAATTTAACGAACTTTCTTGTAACGCATCATAATACTCACTTTTGGTTTCTTCAATGATTTTTTCAATTGATATAAACTTTCCGATATTGTACCCTTGTTTATACAAAAGCAACAAAGTCAACAATCTACTCAGTCTTCCGTTACCATCATTAAAGGGGTGAATGCATAAAAAATCTAAAATGAAGATAGAAATTAAAATCAATGGATCAACATCCTCTTTACTCACCGCAATATTATATTCTTCACATAATCTATCCACCGCATCAGGCGTTTCATACGGTTCTAGAGGTTGAAACCTAACAAAAGAAGATCCATCTGTTCTTGTTTCGGAAATATAGTTTTGGACATTTTTAAACTTTCCACCGATAGATTTTTCAGAAAATTTATATAAATCTCTATGAAATTGTAAAATGTAAGAACTCTTTATAGTGATAAACTCGTAGTTTTCGTGAATAATATTTAGCACATCACGATATCCAAGTATCTCTTTCTCATCCCTATTTCTTGGCGTTGTTTTATTCTCACAAATCCGCTTAATTCGCATCGCCGTAGTAACAATCCCCTCAATTTTGTTTGAGGCTTCAGTGCTTTGAATTTTAGCAAGTTCTACTAGTTTGTTTATCTTTGTTGTGTTTGCAAACTCAATATTAGACAATTTACCTTTGTACTCGTGTATGTGAGAGACATACCCCAAAATCTCGTTGTCCCAAGTAATATTTTTATATTTAGAATAATTGAAAACTCTCATTTTGCACTCCTATTTAGCATATTTATTGCATCATTTTAACACATTTGATGCAATAAATCAAGCAATTACAATACTTTTATTGCATCATTTAATGTATTTTGATGCAATAAACCTGATTTTGAGGTTATAAACATAACAAATAAGCAAATAATTTTCCCAGAAAGCAAATGTGGTTTCTGTCTTAATAACAAACATTCCAACCATCACTATAAACATCGCACCAGTTGCTACTATTTAATAATTTTTAATTATCCGATATTGTACAATATAAAATTAACAAAAACTCAATTTATTGTATAAAATGTTGTCAACTATAAAGCATCAAATTCCGATAGAGTACTTTTTTTGTTAATATTAAAAATATATTCAATTATTGTATAAGGAACAATATCAACATTATCCCTATACTTACTAAAATCAATCATATATTGTGCGTCCGCATGTATAGTCGGAGCAATAAATAATGCAAAAACTTTATCTGAAATATATTTTTGTTGTCTTTCTTTTACGTGTCTAGTTATCGCAGGGATTTCATTTGAACCTTGAGCCTTTGACGTCATTAATGTAACCTCAACTATCGGCTTACAATCTTTATCAAAACATTCAATATCTGCGATTCCTCCGACCGCTGTATATGTTGGTAATCCTTCATCATCAATTTTATAATTTGGTATAATATGTGCATTTTGAAAATGTTGTTTTAATGGAATACTTGTTAAAAATTCTAATCTTGTTGGTGCATCTATCACTTTTAGTATTTCATTGTTAGATTTTAAATTTTTAGAAACCAAAGTAAGTTCTTTTTCGACTTCCTCCTTACTAAATACATTTGCCCACTTTGTTAAAGCGTTTTCTTTTGCTTCAACTGTAGAACTTATTTCAGTTTTTGATGGAATTAGAATTTTAGAATCAATTTGTGCTGTATACAAAAAGTAATCATCTTTATTTGTAAAATTTTTATAATTACTATAATTTTTAAGTATGTATTCAATCTTATCTCTTTCAAAGTTGTTGATATCCAAAAACCTACCATTACCTCTCAAAGAAAAAATCCCTGTTATACGCATTTTTCTTATAAATTCATCAACAGCTTCGCCAGTAATTTTTGACATTTTATATAAATTTTCTTTATCTTTGCCAGCATCCAACAATTTCATGCATTCGTCATAAATAACTTCATTTGAAATATTAAAACCATATTTTTTTCTTAAATCGAGTATTTTGCTTACAAGCAAATTAT
The DNA here is from genome assembly GCA_964393975.1 of uncultured Lachnospiraceae bacterium. Taxonomy (GTDB): domain Bacteria; phylum Bacillota; class Clostridia; order Christensenellales; family UBA1242; genus CALVNN01. The sequence continues at coordinate 2,843 of CAYMVO010000019.1, read as the reverse complement.
AATCGCTATTAGACCAACAAATTATTAAAGATAATTCTTGTCTATGAATACCAGTACTATCTGGTTTTATCTTTTTTAATTCTTCTATAGTTTGTAATGTTAAAACCAAAGGGCAGTTAGCATTTGCATTCTTTTTGAAAGGGTTGTTTGTTTGATATTTCATTAAAGCATTTAAGAAAACTGCTTGTATCTTCTCATTATTAGGTTGCTCTTCATTAAACGCATCCACTAGCATATGTCCGGTTTGTGAAATTATAATCGGCTTATTTATTTCATATCTTATAAATCCAAGCTCTTGTGGAAATTCATACCAAGTATCAAACCTTGAAGACCAACCTCTTTCAAAACCGTGTTGTTGATGTTCTTGTGGACTATTTTTTATTATATCTTCAGCTTGTTCTTTAGTAAATTTCAAATCTGGATTATTATATATTTCCTTATATTCAGGAATTTTCATTTCATATTTTTGTGTAAAATATAATTTTTCGATTATCAACTTCATTGCCACTTTGTTAATAACTTCATTTGTTAAAATCTGCCCCTCAAAAGGCAACAAACACTTTAGAAAACCCGCTATTCTTTCCGGGTTTCTCATTGTTGTTGAAAACGATAACGGCTTTCTAACTGCTTGTCTTTCCTTAGTCATAATTTGTAACTAATACCTCCTTTGAATTTTTAGTTGAATTATCGTGATAATTTATATAATTACTATTAACATCGTAAACTTTATATTTTTTTGCCCACTCAATAAATATTTTATTTTTTACACCTTTACATTCTAATAAATTAGATATAGCAAATCTAACACCTTTAGCATTTAATTGATCTAATATATTTAATAAATCAATTTCATCTTTCTCAGTCCAAATTTTGTTGTATTCAGAATTGGATATCAAATAAGGTGGATCTAGATATATAAAATCATTTTCTTTAAAGTCGCACATTTTAAAAAATTTTCTAAAATCTAAACATGAAAAGTGAAGTTCATTATTTTTACAAAACCTAAAATAATTATCTAGCGCATCAATTACGTTTTTATTTAAATCTACATTCCCAACAGGTAAATTAAAGTCCCCTTTAGAATTAAAGCGAAGCATTCTATTAAACCCATAGATTAACATTACATACAATAATTCCATATTTGTTTTATTTTTGTTAAAATCAAGTCGCATTCTATCAAAACCCTGTTTATTATATTTTGCAAAGTAGGTTTTCTTAAACTGTTCTTTTAATTCATTTGGCACAATGTCTTGTCTATATGATGCACTCAAATTATATTTATTTTCAATACTCTCAACCACTGTAAAAAACATCTCTGGGGTATAAGCATACACGTTTAGCATATTGTGCATTTTTATAATATAACTATCTATATCATTTAAAATGTATTTATTAGCAACCACATTCATAAATGAACTACCGCCACCGCAAAAAGGCTCGAAATAATTATCAATGTTTTTAGGGAATAATTTAAGTAGTTGTGGCATTAGTTTATATTTATCACCGACATAAAAGAATGGGGAACGCGTTACATCCTTTTTATCACTAGCAAATTTCCCGACCTCAGTTATAAACACAAGTTCTTTGTGATTTTCAATATTTGTTTTTCCAGCGTTAAATGCTTTGAATGGCATTTCGTATTTTTTTGTAATACCTTTCTTTGATAATATTTCAAGGATATCCTCTAATAACATTTTATTTTCTGATGATTTACTTTTTGAATTGTATGTGTTGTTATAAGAAACAACAATATATTTACAATTTAATTTGTCAATTAAATCTTCAAAAGCTTTTTTTGCCGAAGAAGAACAATATTCGCTCATATTTTCAGGAGCAGGTTTTAGGGCGGATCCAAAGAGTTCGGGTTTCTCCCATTTGGTGACATTTTCCAAAACATGATAAAACCTACTATATTGCCTTGACGAATATGGAGGATCAATATATACAATATCAGATTTGATTTGCTCAGCCAATACGTTTGCATCTTGTCTAAAAATTTCAAACTTTTTATTTGATTTAATTGTATCATAGGGGGTAATTAATTCAAATTTAAAAGTTCTAGCAATTTCTTTATTCTTAAAATACGCTTCGTAATGCCCAACGGTATTAGCGCATTTATCAAAAGAATATAACAAAGAAGCAATTAAAATACAATATTCTCTCTCATTTAAAGTATTTTTGTTATCTTCAATGTCTTGTCTTATAAATCCTATTGCTTTTGCATCTCCCAATTCAAAATAACGACCGCCAAAATTTATCGAGACATAATTATCTTCTAAAGTATTTTTATTTAAGTCTTGATATCTATTTTGAAAACTAAATAACTTTTGCAAATCATATTCTTGATTTTTATAAAAAGCCTTATAGATAACCTCATTAGAATATAACAAATCATTCAAAACAAAACTATCATAAAAAGACATCATTTCATCAGTAATCACAGCAGTCCCAGCAAAAATATCACAAAAAGACTTTGCACCTTTGCAATTTTCTGCAATCAAATTTTTTATCCAATCTTTTATTTTTAGTTTACTACCTGTATATCTTCTATTACTAATTTTAAATTTTGTTTTGCAACTTGTGTCATCGTTTGATTTTAATCCCATTATATAATCTGCCGAAATATTAAATCTTAAACAAATATCTCTTATTGCATCAAAACTTGGCTTACTTTTACCAGAAATCCATTCACTAACTTGTGATTGGCTTGCTTTTATTTCGTCTGCAAATGTTTTTTGATTTAAGTTGTTATCCGCAATTAAATCCATAATTGTTTTTGCTACTGTAACAGCCACTTTTTTACTCCTTTATATGTTTTCAAAACATATTATATCATACTTTTT
>CAYMVO010000018.1:16468-19013 GCA_964393975.1 uncultured Lachnospiraceae bacterium | reverse complement strand
TCTCCATCAAGTATTCCCGTATTATCTCCATAGCCTAAGATTAGCCAACGTACAGGTTCTATCTTGTAGTATGATGAGCCATATAGCACATACTTATCCGTACCGTCTGAATATACCGGATACGTGGTAGTCGTATCAGTAGCGTTCAATTTGTATGTTCCTACTGATGTTGTCTTGTCTATATTATTCAATTCCGTACTAGTTGCCACTGTCTGTGGGTAAGTACCCATATCTACATAGTAATATCCGTTAAATTGGTCACTTGGGTTCGTATCAGCATCATATTGCCCAAAGGTGTATGGTGGCTCATACCAAGGGTTGAACACACACGCAGGACGGACGCCGACGTAAGAGTAAGTGACATAGCTGTCGTCGACACCGCCAGAAGTGCTGACGCTGGACGCGTCGTTAGCATCATAATAGATGCCCGCACGAAGCCACCAATAGGTGTTGTCCGTGTAAGTAGTCGGCGAACCTGTATAACGATAACATCCCGTCGCATATCCTAGATCACTCGCTTTGGCTTGCGCTGTCCCACCTGTTGCAACTTTAAGGTAGCTTACTACATTAAATGTATCAACATAAGTACTTTGCTTATATCCCAAGAGGAAGAGTTGGTCTGTCGTAGTGAGCTGTTTTGCGGTCGTATCTGTCGCTGTTGATGGTTTATATGTCGTAGTTAAGTTTTGCGTTATTAGGTAACCTTGCTGAGTCTCTGTGAATAGTTCATTTATGAGTGTGCCACTCATATATTCTCTTATCGAGCTATTCTTCCAGTCATTCTGCGCCTTTATACTATCATCACCTGTAGTCACATTGTGCTCTGTCCTAGAGTTAAACATTTGCTGTACCAATGCCTTTTCACTGAGGACTAGTAGACCATATTCTTTTACCTTCACCTGCGCACTAGTACTAAATGTTAAGCTCGTCGCGGTATAACTCGTAATATCACTAGCACCTAGTGCAGTATCATCACCATAGCCTAGTATCACCCAACGTACCGGCTCTATCTTGTAGTAATGTTCTCCTTGATAGCCTGCATACCATGCTTCAGAGTAATAATCGCTATTCGCACTAGTCGTTGTAAGCTTCACATACTCATCCGTACCGTCTGTGTAGACGTTACAAGGTGTACCGTCTAGAGTATAGGTCACGGCATTACCACTCGTATCCTTTACCTGTGCCCAAGTAGTATTTGTCCCTTCATACAATGTCTGTGGGTAAGTACCCATTTGTACATAGTATTTACCTACTAAGTTTGTATTGTCTGTATTAGTACTATCAAGCTTACCAAACGAGTACGATGTACTGCCTACGGCGGTTATAGTCACTTTATCTGTCACAGTGACACTAGTACCGTTCTTCGTAGCGGTATCACCACATACTACTAGCCAGCTCGCAGTGTATCCACTAGTAGCAGTAGCGGATATAGTGAGTACTGTATTTATTGTGACAAACGTACCACTCTTTATAGTATCTCCGTTTGCGATGACTGTCACTGACTCTATGTTGGCACCTTTATTGATCGTGACTAAATAAGTCTTTAACTCGGCAGTCACGTCAATAGTCACATCACTCGTTACTACCCACATACTACCATTAATTATTTCAGTATCATTCACCTTTATAGATTTCACTTCATAATCTTCGTCTGCATTAGCCACTATAGTTAGCACATCATAATGTGAGATAGTACCAGTGTCTGCTTTTACGCCAACGCCACCCCTCATTACAGATATAGTACAATTATTCTCTGTATATGATAGTTTGTAGGTATTTAATGATGATACTACATTCACTACTACATCACTCGATACCGTATGTGTATCCCCACTAGTAAACGTACCCCCATTTACTGTAAATGTACTTATCTTGTATCCATTATTTGCAGTGGCAGATATCGTAAGAGTATCTCCGTGAGTAATCTTATTCGTACCACCACTTAGCACTGTACTACCGTTCTTTACTGTCACTGTTGCATTAGAGGTGTTTATACTTAGCGAATATGTCTTTAACGTAGATGTCACCGTTATAGCCACATTACCCGCTACACTCACTGTACCTGAATTATCAGTCGTCACACCCCCGTTTACTACTTTCCAGCTAACATCGTATCCTGTGGCACCATTTACTATTATAGTTAGTGTATCACCATGGCTTACGGTCGCACCAGTCCCTAAACCGTTTGTATCCGTTCCTTTTGTGACTTTTATTGTATAGCTCTTATCTGTGCTATAGGTTAGTGTGTATTTATTCGCTGTCCAGTGAGCTATATAGGTCTTATTGCCAGTACTACCTTTCTTTATTGTTACCTTATTTTGTAAAGCATCTCCATTACTACCTGTCCAACCACTAAAGGTATATCCTGTCTTGGTAGGATTATTCAAGGTAATAGTGTTGCTTTCAATAGTATACGACTCAGGATTTGATGTAGACAATGTGCCTCCGTCTAGAATATAGGATATAGTGTACGTCTCTATACTCCACACCGCATACTCCGTCACATCACTCGCTAGACTCCTCACCTCGCCTGCGTTGTATTGTG
>CAYMVO010000018.1:0-16368 GCA_964393975.1 uncultured Lachnospiraceae bacterium | reverse complement strand
TGAGCAGTACTACCACCATTCGCTGTAGCGTCATAAGTCACGGTGTATTGTTGTACACCAGACGTCACCGTTATAGCCACATCTCCCGCTACACTTATACTAGTAGCGTTGTCTATTGATGTCGTACCATTTTCTACGCGCCAACTAACATTGTACCCTGTATTCCCTACTACCGTTATACTTAGTACTTCGCCGTAGGTTATATCACCTCCACTAGTCACTGGTTCACCACTACCATTCGTGACTGTAGTGATCGAGTCGCTTTCTTTAATAGTCAATTTGTATGTATTAGCTGTCCAGTGTGCTGTATACCTCTTGTTCTCTGTACTTCCTTTCTTTATTACAACTTCAGCTTGCGGAATATCTCCATTACTACCTGTCCAACCACTAAAGGTATATCCTGTCTTGGTAGGTTTGTTTAATGTAATATCCTCACTTTCTACCGTGTACCTCGCTGGACTTGGATCAGGTAAACTACCTCCGTCTAGTGCGTAGGTTATAGTATATGTCACAACTTCCCAAATAGCATACTCCGTCACATCACTCGCTAGACTCCTCACCTCGCCTGCGTTGTATTGTGTACCAGTCGTGCTACCTTCTGCCCACTTGCTAAACGCATATCCTGCCTTTCTAAAACCATTCGCATTTAGCGTAATACTTGCTTTTGTAATATTTACCTCACTCGTACCTGTAGCTGTCTTGTACGCTGTTCCCGTTGAACTCGTTACACTACCGTCTGTGTTACCATTACCGTTATACGTTATGGTTACAGGGTAACTATATATTGCATAGTATGCTTTTGTGTCAGTAGCTGGAACATTCGTTTGTCCACCTTCTACACTTACTGTTGTAGTCGTCGAACTAGTCCCCCAACCTTCCTTCGTTAGACCATCTATTTCCGCTAACTCCGGTGCGGTGGTCGCTCCGTTTGTGTCATTGTTGTATATATACACCGTCTTAATATCTTTTTTCCCGTCTAACTGGTAAAAGGTATATATCGTAGTCTTTTTATAGATTGCGTATAAGGTTATGCTACTCGTTCCCATCGTTAGTCTAGATAGCCCTTCTTTCGCATTCTTGTCTGTATTCCAACCTATATACTCATATCCCTCTTTACTCGCTGTCGGCGTCAAGTCTACTTCCGCACCATAACTCACTGTCTTCGTCGCTTGAGCAGTACTACCACCATTCGCTGTAGCGTCATAAGTCACGGTGTATTGTTGTAATTTAGACGTTACTATCACTTTAACATCGCCTATCACATTAACACTAGTTCCATTATTAATTATATTATTACCATTCGCAATTATCCAATTAACATCATATCCTATATCACTCGTGATAGATATATTCAATTCGTCACCATAACTCAAAGTTGCATTATTTGCAAGACACCCCTTTTCTGTCCCTTTAGTTATCTCAATTAAATATCCCACTCCCTCATTGTAGGTTAGTGTATATATCAACTTCGTAGTGGTAACATTAACCACTACATCATCTACAACATTATGTGTGCTACCACTCTCAAAAACACTACCATTTACAGTTAGTAGCATTGTATATCCCGCTTTCGGCGTAGCTGTAATGGTAATAGTATCATTTAATCCTACGCTCCCACCATCACCCACATTAACACCTTCTGAGGTAACCACGTTAACCAATTCTACACCCTCATCTTGTGTTATAGTTAAAGACCTATGCTCCTTGTATTTCGCATATAATGTAAAACTACTCTCCACCTCAGTATCAAAATCATAAACATTTGTATATTCTGCATCTGTATACCAATCTTCAAATACACTACCTACTTTTGAAGGAGTTTCAGGACGAACCACTTTACCACCACTAGTCAAAAATACCTGCGATGGACAAGCGCCCGATTCCAAAGTGTTAAAAGTCACTATGTACCCTAACGCATAATTATTACCAAAAAAATCTTTAAATTTTAACGCCACTCCCTCTAACGTTGTAGCAGTTATATTCTTTGCGTTTATTGCTTGCAATTCTACTTTCAACTTTAATTCTTTAGGAGCGCGAGTCTCTCCTATACTCTTCACTCCTTTATATACCACATTCTCACATAGCTTGTACTCTGTCGTATCCGCACCATTTACTTTAAACGGTAGCCCTGTGTTGCTGTTAACTAAATAATAATATCCATCACTCCCTCGTGCCCATTTATAGCCCGTACCTGATATGGTCTCTATACCATCATAGTTTATACTCGTCAAAAATTTTCTGTCTTCGTTCGTCATCTCTCGGTCAACATAATATCTTACATTCGCCCTGATGAATATGTTTTTTGACTCATCTTGCATACTAAATGATACTTTGTTTATTATAATCTCATCTGGGACCACATCCTCCAAACTTGACTTCATATCTATATTTGAGGTCAATGCAACAGGATAAACAAACATAGTTGCAGTCTTACCGTAAAAATATACACTCGCAAATGTAACACCTATTAATAGTATTACACCTATCACCACCCATAATAATGTGCTCGCCTTTCTATTAACCTTTATCATACCCTAACCTCCTCATCCTCTTTTTGTGCCAAAAAAGGACTTTTTGAATAGGCAAATAACTAACAATATATTACAAACACTAAAGGAATTGAGCGCCGATACACTTGTTTGCGTATCACTATAAATATTTAGGTTATAAGCACCCCCATAAAATAATTAACCATAGTCTACCTAATTAATTTAGGTACATTTATTAGTTGCACTCTCCCTTTCTTCCTTAATCTTTGCCTATATTAACACTACTCTTAGTATACCCAATATCGCCATATTTTGCAACTATTTTTTATAAATTTCAAAAAATCTTCAATTTATTAATTTTCTTGCTATATCTTCTATATTACCGGCGCCAACAAAAAGCAAAAGAGTATTACACATAGAAAGGTGGTTTAACGTATGATAAATACTTGCTTTTGTGTGATATTCTACATCGCAACGTAATCTCAGTGCTTTAAACAAATCTAGCGAAGTTTTTCCTTCTTTTTGAGTTTCACGCGCCGAATAAGTCGGTAATAAAATAAGTTTATCTATAGCATTTTGCCCCAACACATTTACAAACTCATCAAACGCCATAGCAGTACGGCTATAGGTATGCGGTTGGAATATTACCACCAACTCGCCATCGTAATATCCTCTAACCGCTTCAATCAATTTCATTATTTCTGTAGGGTGATGAGCATAATCAATAACCACTTCAGCATTATTAAATTTGCCGAGTTTTTCAAACCTGCGCCTAACACCTGTAAAAGATTTAAGTGAATTGCATATAATATTTTTATCCACACCGAGAGCATCGCAAATAGTAATTACCGCGAGAGCATTCAAAACATTGTGTTTACCTACAACACCAAGTTCAAAACTTTTAAAAAAAATCTCCTTTTTGTACACATCAAACAAATAACAACCATTTTTTATTCTAAGATTTTTTACAAAAAAATCGCTAGGTTTATCTAAATCAAAACTTAAAAATGGTCTTCCTGTATCTAAAATGTAATTTTTATTATAAACAACCAACTCTCTCGTATTCATAACAAATTGCTTAAACGCTTTTTTTACATTTGTAAATGTTTTATATGTGTCTAAATGTTCCGCTTCCACATTTAATATAAGTGAATATGTTGGCTTTATTTCCAAAAAGCTACGCCTATACTCACACGCCTCTGTCACAAAATATTTTTTACCACCCATTCTTACATTACCATCTAAAAAAGAAATTTCCCCTCCTAAATGAACGGTTGGGTTGTAGCCTGCATCTATGAGAACTTTTGCGAGCATGGCGGTGGTAGTGGTTTTGCCGTGAGTACCTGCGATAGCAATTATAGTAGTGTATTTAGAAGAAATAAGCCCTAATAGTTTTGAGCGTTCTAAAACAGGGATACCTAAAGCAATCGCACGCTTATACTCCACATTTTTCTCGCTAATTGCTCCAGTATAAACTACAAGATCTGCGCCATCAACCGCTTTTGCTCTATGCTTGATATTAATTTGCACGCCCCTACGCACAAGCTCATCGGTGATATATGTCTTTTTTATATCGCTACCGCTTATTATTTTACCACTTTGAAGAAGTATTTTAGCGAGTCCACTCATACTAATACCACCAATACCTATAAAGTGTATTCTTTTAGCTTTTTTAAATAAAATATCATTAATCATATAAATATATATGAAAAAATACCTAATTTTGTTTGATTTTTAGTTTTATATAAGTTATACTATAGTAGTACTTTAATTTAAAAAGTATAAATGCAACAAAAGGACGGTAAAACATTTTGAAAATTTCAGACATTCGTATTAGATTAATACACAAAGAAACTACTAGAATTAAAGCTATAGCAACTATTACCATTGATGATTGTTTTGTTGTGCACGACATAAAAATTCTAGAAAACGATCACGGCTACTTTATCGCAATGCCAAATAAAAAGACTCTTGATGGGGATTATAAAGATATTGTGCATCCTATAAACACCGAAACAAGAGAACTGTTAACGTCAATGATTTTAGACGCATACAAAGTCACTACAACTAAAAACGACTAAAACCATACTGCTGGCAACGGCAGTATTTTTTATTTTACAAAATATAAGCACCTACGATAAACATCGCATTAAAATCAGCACCCTTCGCTATCTCAAAAATAAAAACACCCCCATTAAAACAATAAGGGTAGTTATAAACTAAAATGTAGCATCAAAGACTTGTTTCATTTGATCGAATGTTTTACTCTCATTCCCCTCCGCCTGTACAGCCTCAATCGATAACCCCATCTTTATATCTAAAACTAAGCTACTATCACCAGTGTATTGCTTGAAATCATCAGGAATGACTATTTGATTACAAAACAAATAGCGAGTGGTATCATTTACCAACTTAAGAGAACCACTATTACTGCTTTCAACTAAATAATAATACTCACCACTTTTATTCCACACGGCACCATTTTGTACTGTAGTCACTATGGGCAAATTAATTTTATTAAGGTCATCAAGATACTTTTGCGTCATCTCCTTTTGCTCATCCGTCCCGCCTCCCGCTAATGAAAATGTTATTTTTGCTCTAACATAAACAAATCTACTATCAATAGGTTTTGAGAAAGCAATTTCGCCACCCGTAATTTTTGCACCTGCATAAACTGAGGTACTAGTGGTTGCATTAAACTTTGAATCTGGAGTAATATAAATTTTATCAAAAGCAATCTGATTATCTAGCGAAGCGGAATTTCTATAAATAGCGTATGTAACAGCAACTACAGAAAACATTAATACCAAAATACTAATAATCAATATCGCATATGACATTTTGTTTCGTTTAGATATGGTAATCATACACACCCCCTAAATAGCTTTAATTAAAGTATACAATAAAAATTAGAAATAGTCAAATACTAAAAGAACAATTTTAAAAAATATTTTATCTTTTGCTATATTCTTCTATAGAAAAACCCTTAAACCAGTATATAACCAATTAATAAAAAGCATTTTCTTTGGAATTTTGTTCACATTTTCACAATAGTTTTCCACAACCCCGCACACAATTTATTATTTTGCATAAATATTTAATCTATTATTTTGTTAAATTTTGCAAAAAACGCATAAAAATTCATTAAGTTTTCCACTTTTCCACAATTTATCCACAGGATTTTCACTACATTTGTACTAAAAACATATTGTTTATACCCATTCCCCGGTTTTTTTTAAAATGAGCTATTATATATTGTTATTGAACTTTATAAATATTTATACATTTTTATTTTGTATAGATATTCATAAAGTATGTATACTTTTTTGTTTTTGGCTTAAACTATCATTAGGGGTAGTAAATATGAAAAAAATTTTAATAAGTATTATTTTTTTAATATGTCTTACAGCAATAATACCATCTCATACTGTTACAGCTTACGCTGATAATAATATTGTTTTACAATTCGGCAATAATGTGTGGCGTTACAGCTTAACCGATAATATTGCATATAAAAATTTTGAAATTGAATCTTACAAGCAATTTCGTGCAAATAAAATCAAAAACTTCTCTCTCCGCGAAATAAAAAGAAATATGCTCTCTTGTGGATACAATGAAGTTGATATGATAAACTTCCTTTTACCTAATTTCGATAAAGTACTTAATGACATAAAAAGTACACTTGAATATGAAGCAATTGAGCCAAAAATCACATTTAACCCAAATAGCAAAAATATGTTTATTTTTAGCGAAGGAAAAAATGGACGAATCGTAGACACAAACGCACTTGTCAACCGAATACTTAGCGGACAAAAAACAGTAACTATTCCTTGCTATGAAACAAGCCCTCAATTTACAAACGAAGAATTAACACAAAACACACACCTTCGTAGCACTCAAAACACCAGCTTTATGGGCTCAGAATCAGGTCGCAGACACAATCTCACTATGGCGTTATTAAAGTTTAACGGTATTGTGCTAATGCCAAATGAAAAATTATCCTTTAATAAAACCACCGGAGATAGAACTTACGAGAACGGATACAAGGACGCAATAGTAATTTCAAATGGTGAGTTTGTAAAAGGTGCCGGCGGTGGAGTGTGCCAAGCGTCAACAACACTCTACAACTCAGCACTCATGGCAGGACTTAAAATAAACAAAGTATACAAACACTCACTTCCTGTGCATTATGTAGAACAAGGATTTGACGCAATGGTAAATGATGATGCTGTAGATATGTGTTTTACAAACAATACAAATTATCCGATTTATATAAAAACATATATTAAAAATGAACATGCGTATGCTGAAATATATGGAGAAGATATGAAAGGAGTTAGTTATAAAAAAGTATCAGAAAAGATAAGAGATATACAGCCTGAGCCCGCTAAAATAATTCCAGACACTGAAGGTATTTATAAAGACAAAATTAAGTACAAAGGTGAATACTTCACTAAAAGATATGCTCAAAACGGACTCGAAGTCAATGCATATTTGGAAAAATATTTAAATGGGAAACTAGTACGAAAAGATTTAATCCGTCACGACGTGTATAAATCTCAAAATGCTATCATATACGAGGGCGTAGAGATTAACCCCAACAAGGAGTCATTAAACCTAAAAATTTAAAAACAAACCTTCATTATTCCTAATATACTAATTAAAAAAACATATTAAAAATATCATTCAATATGCCTTTTATACCTATTTATACATCATTTAACTTCAATGTTTTTATCAATATACCTATCACCCAATATCTTTTTGAATAAGAACTCTATTTCCCAAAACTCACCCTCAGTCATAGATGTTTTATTCATAATTAAACATTGTTTTGCATTTACATTTATATTTACAAATAAAAATATAAATTGTTTTGTAGACACCACTTTCACCAAATCAAAAATCTTCATAGTTAAACTATTAATTTGTTGTTCGTCTTTTTTTATGATAACATTAACAGACTCATTCTCATCATCAACTTCATATTTAGCAATCATACTACCATTAAAATATGGACTTTGTCTAGCAACCTTATCTACTTGTTTACTTGATATTTTATTCCAATTAATTAAAGTGTAAACAAAAGCAACTAAAGCCCCAAATGATATCACGCCACCTAAAATCATAACAAACTCATTGTTTCTATTTAACACACAAACAAGCACGCCACTTCCAAATATCAATAATTGAATAAATGCAATCAAAAATCTACTTTTTGTCCCAAGCACGGCACAAAAATTTTTCAACGCATCCACATCATATTTTGTTTCATTTATTAACATAATCAGTTTTCCTTTGTTTAAATAAAATTTACAAGAGTAGTATACACTCCCTGACGCCAAAAGTCAACAAAAACCAAAAATTACTTATTTTTTACTTTCCTTAAATAATTTTAAAAATTTTTTATTTTGTTTTGCAATATCACTTTTTGGCATTGCTTTCAAAGCACGATTGTTATGCTTAATGCTTTTTACAACATCCCCCAACTTATAGTAACATACACATAATTGAATGTTTGGAACATAATCGCTAAAAGTCAAATCAATAAACGCTCCTTTTTCCGCATTCTCCCCCAACCTAAGAGCAGTCTCGTACCAAAAAATCGCGGTTTCAAAATCACCTTTATCAAAAAATAAATGTCCTATCTTACATGCTAACTCACTTGTAGGCACACTGTAACATAGTGCTTTAAACAAATAATATTCTTTTAAACCATTTTTTAATCGGCAAGACAAATCGCTCAAAATCATACACGCATCTACCAAGTTTACTATAAGCCCTTTCATTGATATAAAATCATTTAAAACTTTAAAAGCGTCTTCATAACAATCATTATAAAACAACTCTCTTCCATAATAATAGGTCAATCTTGCATCTAATATTTTACCATTTTTTAAAGCATTTTCAAAAATTTTTAAATTTCTACCTTTTTCAGTTGGTTTTTCTTTTTTATGTTTTATCACAATGTTATTATTATAAACAACATTCCCAAAAGGGGCTACCGCTTCATGTATAAACCCCTCAAATCTAGCAAGTGGGCAATTTTTCATTATCCGTTCTCTATAATACCAATAAATTATCTTATCACCCTCAAAGGACACAGCATAAGGACACATTACACAATCTATAGTTAAATTATGTTTTAATTCATTTATCTTATCGCAAACGTCATTATCAATATAGTCATCAGCATCTAACCACATTAAATAATCCCCGACTGCTTTATCAAAAGCAAAATTCCTTGCCAACGAAAAATCATCTACCCACTTAAAATCATACACCTTATCAGTGTATTCAAAAGCTATACTTTTTGTACTATCAACCGAACCTGTATCAACAATAATTATTTCATCCGCAAAACTAACAATTTGTGACAATATCCTTCTTAAAGTTAATTCTTCGTTTTTAACAATCATACAAACACTTAATTTCATACTCAACTCCAATTTTTCTAGAATTATTATATGAACATTAAATAATATAGTACACAAAAGATTAGTTCTAATGCTTGCCTTTTTGTAAAAATTGTTTCAACCAATTAATTATAGTTATTCAACCACCATGTTCTCTTCATATTTTACGCTTTAACTGCCGAATAAAATAATATTTATCAGGCTATCCACACTCACGGTACTTATACAACTCATAGTATCTACAAAATCATGTCTCATAAAAACAAGTGCTGTACAAATTATGATGTTTTTATGCTTAAAATACCCCCACTCTTTATCATATAAAAGCATATCAAACATTGTTATATAAATTTAATTGACCTGTGTTACATCATTTAAAATAATATCAACCAAAACTAAATTATTATTTCTTAAAGCGCCTATTGTTATAGTATCACCTTTTCTAGCTTTATACAAAAAACTTTGAATATCAAACATATTGTTCGGATTGATTGTTTTCTCATTCAATGTCAAATACTTAATCACATCACCCTCCAAAAGCCTACCGTTTCCGCTCGCAACCATAATTTCTTGCACAATTTCAGCGGATAAATTATTAAGATCCAACACCGCTTTGCTAGAAACCACTTTAAGCGACACACCTAGCACACACTTATTAGCAACACCTTTTACAGCGGTGTCAATAATACAATCCGCCAAAGAGGACACCAAGTCAGCCGGAAGCGCATATCCAACGCCCTCTATCCCACTAGCAACAACTTTTGCATTAACCAAACCAATCAGTTCACTTTTATCATTGAAAAGTCCACCTCCACTATTACCACTATTAATAGCAGTATCTATTCTCATAACGGGCAAATTTACAGTACTTCCTTTGGCACTTTTAATGTTTATATTTTCATTTAAAACGCTAACAACACCTTTTGTGACACTTATACCTTCCGCCTCAGGATTGCCAATTGCGATTGCAGTCTCACCTAAAATTACATTATCCGCTACTTTGACCGCAACCGCATTAGACTGTTTTATTACATCACTACCCGAAATCTTTAGCACTGCAACATCACTATCATTTGCCCCACCAACAAAAGTTGCTTGCATCCCATATTCGGAATACTCTGCACCATAAAGATACGCCTTGATATCTACAGCAAGTCCACTATTAGATTCATAGACGACGTGATAATTTGTTAGTATATAGGCATCCCCTTTTTCTTTGTCTATACTATAAATCACACCGCTTCCAGCACCTGAATATTCTCCATTTATTAAGCTATTCCCCGCAAAAGTACAATAAACGCTCACCGCACTAAACACGGCTTTATTGCTAGCAAATACTGAACTATCCCGCCTTTCTAAATCTAAAGTATCTTTAGCGAAATCATATATATCGCCTGTGTACCCATCTTCAACTGCACTATCGTAAAGCGCTTGTATGTTAGGTGCATCTTTTCCATTCGCTCCCCTAAGCGAAGTCAGCCAATCATCCACGCTACCCGAATAACCTTGTTCCACAGCAATATCATAAGCAGATTTACCACTTGCCATATTCGCACCAATTGAGTATGCTATAATAGTTATGCCTAAAATCAAAACCAATGTAAATGTATATTTCAAAAAATCTCTCATAAAAAACTCCATTATCTACTTCAAAATTATTATGTAGATAATGGAATAAAATTATTCAATTAGTTTAACATAACCAAAGCGTAAGCGCATAAAAGCAAAAATGTAGTCCATAACACATAAGGGAACATCATATAAAAAGCACTTGCATTTACTTTTTTAAGTTCGTTCATAAGTGTAAACGCAAAATAAAAAACAAATAATGACGCAAACAAACCAGCAATTTTAAAATCAAATATTCTTAAAAAAACCAAAAGCGCTATATTCAGTACCGCATTTATAACATACAAAATGTACACTTTTTTATTTATCCCTTGTTTACAAGCCAAAAGTAATCCAATTGCTACAAGCACATAACAAAGCACTGACAATACCGCAAACACAAATGTGCTAGGATAGAATACTGGCACAACCCCTTTTACATCTTTTGCTAACAAAATAATTGTTGTAGCAAAAGTCATAAAAACAAGCGAAAACGTTATACAAATCACAAAACTTTTTATATAAGTAATTCGTTCATTCGGCTCCGTCTTCCCTTTTTTCTTTTTTATAGGCTTGTTAAAACTCTGCACATAATCATTCTTATTTTCAATTAAAACTTCTTTATCTAAAATTTCCATAAAAGCCCCTAAAATATTTTGTCTAAAAAAAGGTTATTTATTCTATTAAAAAAGTTCGGTTTAAAATCATTGAAGCAACCCTATTTTTAGTGTTACAAAAATAGGGTTGCTTTATCTTTTTTTATAGACTTTTAAAACTAGCCTATATTTACATTTTTCGGATAATAGACTATGATTTTTTCACCTTCGGCAATAGGATCTACCAAATTAGGATTTTGTATTAAAAGTTGCTCCGCACTAACACCTAGTGCTTTACCCAATTCCCAAAGAGAACTTTCTTTAGAGGTAACCACAATCTCAATTGAACAATCATGCCTAGAGCGTTTTACGGTAGGCGTCACCATGGACACTGCTTTTATCGATTTATGTTTAGTACCCGTCACAAAAAAATTAAGTTTCGCACTAAGTTCCATTTCGCTATCATTTTTCAATGATAAATCAAAATCACATAACCCACCTGCAACATCTAAACTTTCTAATTCTCTACATTCATTTTTTATACTACTAACTACAAACGGCACTTCTGCTATAATAGAACTAATTTGCGAATTTAAATCAAATATTGCCGTTCCGCTTACCACACCCTCAATAATAAGCTGATCATCATCAAAATAACTAGAAGAAATTACTACATTAGCACCACTAAATCCAAGTAGTTTTGCCCCTTGCACTTCTCCCACTGGTACAACTTCCCGCACAAAATCTTCAAAAGCACACGAATAAACCTGTTCTAACGTGTTCAAATCACTAGTCTCAACCTCTAAAAGTTCATTCTCACTATACGCATCCTCTACAACTTCTGCACTAACTTTATTGTACACACTACCAGATGCCAAAATAGGAAGCACGACTCGAACAGTATTATACCCGTCCTCTTGAATAACAGACATTTTGATGAGATTATATTGCAAATTAAGATTGGCATTGACTTTACTATCTGTGGTAGCACCTTGCGTTTCTATTTCTTGCTTAAAATTCACAATTTGTTTATATGTCTTAAACACACAATTTTCGCTAGTGTACGCTACCACATAAAACACCTCACCACTCACAACAATAAACCCATTGCCAGCAAAAACTTCTTTAACGCATAGTTCACAATCCAAGGTCAACACCTTCTCCAAATCATCCTCTATACGAATTTCATCTTCTAGTTCAAACGCCTCCTTAAAGTGACTACAAAGTTCATAGCAATCAAACAATTTTTTCTTGCAAAAAACCCCATCATTTGGCTGAATCCCCGCAAAAGCGTTTTTTGTTTCAATTGACACAACGGTTTCCATTACACAAGCAACTTTCACCTCATTAGTCTTAACAGAAGGCGTCGTAACATCAACGACCTTAAAATTGACTTGCGCAAAAGCATCATCACCACTTAACTCCGCTTCGATAGTCTCATTAAAGTCCGACATATTATTAACACTAATAATCCTACCATCTTCAGTTAAATAAATAAGCTTAAAATTCACTTTGCCCGAATACTTTACAGTAGAAGGATATGTATCAACATTACTAACAAAGGGTGTCGCTGACACACTAAGAACTTTACCTATTTCATCACCACTATTAGTTAAAAATCTACAGTCCACAATCATTTGTGAACCTTTTACATTTTTCTTATTTGCTAAAACAACCTTATCTTCCATAAATACCCCTTTTATTAAATTGCTATAGTACTAATATGAAATTACCAAATCAAAAAGACCTTTTTAATAAATTTTTTTAAATTTTCTATTATAAACATTTGAAAAATAAATACTTTTGTGTTACAATCACTATTAGCAAGGGATTTCCCTTAGTTATTAAAGTTGAGGATTTTAAATGGATAGAAAATTAAGAGTAGTAATGACCAACGATGTTTACTTTCCTGACACCGATGGTGTTATAAATTGTGTACATAATTTAATGATGAATTCGCTAGACCTTTTTGATGGAATAGTCGTAGCTCCACACCACAAAAATTATATTGATGAATTTCCATATCGAGTTATAAGAGTGAAGAGCGCAAAAATACCTTTCTACAAAATGATGTATGCTAGACCAAAAGCGGACAAACAATTAATTGAACAATTAGATGAATTTAAACCTGATATCATACATATACATTCCCCATTTGGATTAGGTAAATTTGCAATTAAATACGGCAAAGAGCATAACATTCCGGTGATAGCAACTTTTCACACAAACTTTAGACCGATATTTCAGTCTATAGTAAAAAATAAGAAAATCGCAGAACTTGGTGTACAAAAGCTAGGAAAAGTATATAATGGGTGCGATAGAGTACTTGTTATTAGCGATAAAATACAACAACTCGCCGAAAGTTTTGGCGTAACGAGAAGATTTGACCGCGCACATTTCGGCACGAAACTGTTAAAAGTAGATGACACTACTCCGCTCATCCAAAAGGCAAACGAAGTGTTTGGTTTAAAAGACGATGAATTGGTATTCCTATATGTTGGTCGTATTCAAGAGTTAAAGAGAATAGATTTTTCTATGCAGATGCTACACGAATTAAAAATGCGCGGTTTGCATTTTAAATTTTATATAGTTGGGACTGGTATGGCTATGGATGGATTAAAAAAGTTAGCAAAAGAATTAGATATTGAAGAAGAAGTTATCTTCACCGGTTTTATGCCTGATGAGCAGTTACCACTAATAAATGCTAGAGCAAACCTTTTCTTATTCCCATCCCTATACGATTCTTGGGGGTTAGTAAAACTAGAGGCAGGTGCTTTTAAAACCCCTACAATATGCATCAAAGATAGTAATGCGGGCGCTGACATTATAGATGGCGTGAATGGATTCACCACAGAAGATGATGTCTATGCTTATGCAGATAAAGTACAACAAATAGTGAAAGACAAGGAATACCTTAGAAAAGTTGGTGCGAAAGCACAAGAAACGTTGTATGAGACTTGGCGTGATAGTGCATTGTATCTCGTAGACACTTATAAAAAAGTAATTGAGGAATATAATTACAAACACAAACATGATTAATTTGTGACTTAAGATTATTTTTGAGTCTACATAAATTATTAAATAAAAATGCAAATTAAGTTCTAATGGTTTGCATTTTTTTTAAAACAAAAAGTCTCGCTAGCAAACGAGACTTAAAATCAAAAAATAAAAAGCAACTTTATTTGTTTCCTAAAATAATAACACCCCCTACAGGATAAAAAATACAAAAAGTAAAATATTCGCAAACTCACATTTAAAATCGAAAGAATCAATTCGATTTGATAAATCAGGCACTTCTAGTTTAAATAATCATTCAGTTGCCGTCAAATGTCACTGCGTACACCTCCTCTGACTTTCTATATTACAATGTATAAGATATAAATACTTACTAAAAAGGGGGAAGCACTAGGAAAAATGAAACCTAGTGCTTAACACAAGAAATTTAACCGATTTTAGTTTTACCAAAATTCAAGCAAAAAACAAATATTAAATTTTTATAATTAAGTAAATTAAAGTATCAATTCACACAACAGAATTGATGTTATTATGTTAGATGCACTAACATACCAAAGTAAACCAAAAAAGGAACGCTCAATTAATATAGGATCCGAATTACAGGGAAATGTAAAACTGGGGAGAACCCTAACAATATTTTGGTATACTAAAATCGGCGAGTCGGCTTATCAACCCGACATTTGTATTATAGCATTTTTCTACAAAAAATACAATACCTAAATCGCAAAAATTTATACTTTTTTTCAATTTTTTTAAAAAGAGCTACTCAATACAAATTTTTACTATTATATTTTGACAAGTTTTAATATTTTACAATGAAACCACAATGTATTTTTAAAATTTTAAAAAAATTTAATAGAAAAAACTAAAAAATCTACTTTAAAAATTTCAATACTAGTTTGTGTTTATTCTAAAAAAGACTTGACATTTTTTTTATTAAAGTGTATACTATATACGTTTAATTGATATGCACCCTTAGCTCAGTTGGAAGAGCGTTGCGCTACGGACGCAAAGGTCAGGGGTTCGAACCCCTTAGGGTGCACCAAATATATGCTCGGTTCTGTAAAAGTAATCCGAGTTTTTTATTTTTATAAATTTTAATAAACAATCTCTGAAAACATTTGATAATTTTTTAGAAAGTTTACTATAGGCAATAAAAATCAAGTATTGTCTTATATATTGATAAGTTAACACCAAAATCTAAAATTTTTACACAATTTTTATCTAAAACATTGTTTTTATATTTGACAATTTGTTAATAAAAAAGTATAATAATGATTGAAGTATTTAGTAGGAGGTCGATTTATGGTTAAGCGTTTAGCTAAATTGCATATAATTTTACCTATAATTGCGACTATATTTTTAGTGCTTGCGGTAACATTAACATTTACATGGTTTGGTTTTGCATATACAGAAACTAAAACGCTAAAAATTGCTCAAGTAACACTTAATCTAACAGGGTTAGAAGATTTGAGTGGTGTGCAAGTTGAAGACCAAATAATTGAAAATGTAGAATTTTCAAAAGCAGATACATCTTTAGCTTGTTATGTCCGCGGAAAACTAAACTTTTTCTCTACAAACACCACTCTCTCTAATACTGAGATAGATTATCTTTTAGCATTAAATTACAACTCTTTCACCCCATATACTGAAGACGGCTACAAATGGGAAAAATATTATGATTATTACTACTTGGTAGATAGTAACGGTAAATTATTAAACATAACAGACACCACCAAATATTCATTAGCAAAAAATGTTAAATTTAATGGAATAAGAGGTTCATATTTTGATCCGACAAATTTACCATCAAATTTAAAACTAAATGTGGTAGTAGAAGCTATACAATCAGCAAACTTACCCGAAACGGCTACATCAAATGTGACAAATATAAAAGAATATTTTGATAAAACTTTTGATACTACTGCTCCAACGAGTTTTATAGTAGAATACGATGAAAACGCAGAAGGCGCATCTACAACTATCGCATCAACCATTTATGGGGAAAATCAGAAATTAACACAGCCTAGCAATCCTACAAGAACTGGTTATACATTTGATGGCTGGTACTTAGATAAAGATTGCTCAAATGGGAAAAAGTATACGTTTACTGAAACTGTGAGTGATAGTTTTACGCTATACGCAAAGTGGGTACAAAACTAAGTTTACAAAAAAAAATCTCAAGCAATGGGCTAGCGCTTTTGAAACTAGCAGAATAATGATTTAGAACTCCAATGTTTATTG
>CAYMVO010000017.1:0-19444 GCA_964393975.1 uncultured Lachnospiraceae bacterium | reverse complement strand
AGTCATTTGAAAATAACGCGTTGCGTTGCTTTCCTCTGACTTCCGATAATAGAAAAAATTTGCTTTAAAGTTTTAAAATATGTTGGTACCTTTAAACTTTTGTACTAAATTGTTTCAAAAAAATTTTTAAAATTAAATTGCTAAAATGTTGTTTTTATGCTAATAATAGTATATAATGATGAATAAACGAAAAATTTTGGAGCGAAAATGTCGTACTTTATATATTATTTGATAAGTTTTATTGCCTGTATATGTTTGATAACGTGCGGGTTTGTGTTATGTAAAAAGAAAGAAAAGTGCTTTAGTACGTTTTTAAAAGTCGCGTCGTTATTGATTGCTACTGTATTTATTGTAAGGTATATGTGGGCTGGTGATGCTGTAAACGAGATTTTTAAACTGCAAAGCCAATATTTTGAAAGTGAACTATTAAACTTTTTAGCGCTTATTTTGGTGTGGTTTAGCTATGCGACCGTGTTAATTGTTACGCTTTATGGATTTTATAGTAAATATCTAACGAAATACATAAAGTATTTTGCGGTATTTGTAAGCTTTATTAGTTTTGTGTTTTTAAATTTTCATTTTACCGCAATTCTAGGTGATGCTAGTGGCGAGATCAATATGCGTGGTATTGTGTTTGCGCTAGAGATAGGTTTGGTGTTTGGTTACTGCTTGATAGTTACTATTTTAGATGTTATTAATTCTAGAAAAAACAAACCGCTACTAGTCAGTGATAATGAGAGTAGTGTAGAAAAGCTTGAGGATAAAAACGATAAACCTATTGAAATGGGGAAACTGCAAATTTGTGAAGAGTGTAAATGCAGTAAAAATGATAAAAGAAAAAAGTTTAAGCAAATAATCAGTACACTTGCTTTAGGAATAAAAACTTTCTTTAAAAAATATTGGTTTGATATTTTTGTTGTTATAGTTTTGATTTTCTCGGTTATGCCTTCCTATATGCTACAAGCAATTTTTGGACATGTGATACAAACGGCGACGTGTAAAGGGTTTGATCTTCCGCATAGATTTATATTGTATATAGGCTTTATATTACCATTTATAGTGCATTTTTCACTTAAAAATCGTGATAAACGCGAGATAAGATTGTATTTAATGTATATTTGTTTGGGAACACTTTTATCATTTTCTGTGACACATAAGTTTGCTAGCTTTCTTGATCCTGTTAACTGGCCACTTCACCTATGCAACACGGCAATGTACATTATGCCTATAGTGTTATTGTTTAATATGAAAAGATTTTTCTATTTTACATATTTTATCAATGTTGTGGGTGCGCTGTTTGCTATGTTTATGCCAAACTATGATGCGTCTGCTAATATGTTATCGCAAAATATTGTGAATTTTTATATCAATCACTATATAGCATTCTTTATGCCGATACTTTTTGTATCACTCGGTATGTTTGAAAAACCAAAATTTAAGCAGTTTGTCTATTCAATGTTAGGATTTTTAGGATACTTTATATTGGTGCTTATTTTGAACGCAATGTTTACAGGAATGTATGAAGTTGGGTTGTGCTCTAAATCTACAGACTTTTTCTTTATAAACTCAGACTTTATAGCTGATAAACTTGGCGTTTGGTGTGAGAGACTGAGAGATTATACGAGTGTGGTATATATAGGTGGTATAAAAATGGTGTTTTATCCATTATATCAAGTTTTGTTCTTTTTGGTTTATGTACTCATTGGACTTGCGACGTGGTTTGTGTACGAGCAAGGATATGAGTTTGCACGCCTAAGCGAGGATATGAAAAGAAGAAAACAAGCAATCAAACTAGAGCAACTAGCACTAGAAATAAAAGCAAATGGAAGGAGTTTAACGGAACCAGTGGAAAAAGAAAACAAAAATAAATTGATATTAAGAAACTTTTCAAAAAAGTACGCTACGAGTGATGTTTATGCGGTGAAAGACGCTAATTTAGAGGTGAGTGGTGGTGAGATTTTTGGCTTTTTGGGACCAAATGGTGCGGGAAAAAGTACAATTATAAAATCAATTGTAGGTATTCAGCCTATAACGAGTGGTGATATTTTTGTTTGCGGTTATGATGTGAAGTCGCAAAGCGTGGAGGCGAAAAAGCAAATAGGTTTTGTGCCTGACCATTACGCTTTGTATGAAAACTTGACTGGGCGAGAGTATATAAACTATATTGCCGATCTATATAATGTAAGTCTTGAGGATAGAAACGAGAGGATAGAAAATTATATCAATCGTTTTGAAATCGTAAACGCTTTCGACAACAAAATGAAGACCTATTCGCACGGAATGAAACAAAAAATCGCTATTATGAGTGCCTTAGTGCATAATCCTAAGGTTTGGATACTAGATGAACCGCTAACTGGTCTAGATCCAAATAGTATATATCAGGTAAAAGAGTGTATGAAAGAGCATGCTAAAAATGGCAACATAGTATTTTTCTCTAGCCATATTATTGATGTTGTGGAAAAAATTTGCGATAAGATCGCTATCATCAAAAAAGGTAATATCTTAGTGACAAAAGCTGTAAAAGAGATAGAAGAAAATGGAGATACACTTGAAAAGTTTTATATGGACACTATCGACCAAAAAATATACGAAAAGAAGGATGACCAATGAAAAGTGTTTTAGGCGCTAGATCAGCAAAAGAAAATGCTTCGCAAAATAAAGTCGGCAAAAAAATATTAGGCGGACTTGATGCACTTGTAATGCTTCAGTTAAAAGATAAAATTGATTTTTCTTTTCTAAAAAGTAAGAAAAAGACTTTGTTTAAAATCATATATAGTATTTTGTTATTTGTTATAGTGACAGCTTCGGTTTATGTGATATTTTCACTAGTGGTTGGTCTTGGACTATTTTCGTTTTTGAAAACGCTAAATTTTAGGGTGCTTTTAGTGTTGATGACGATATTACTTTTGCTGTCGTTTATGTCGTGTTTGGCGAATGTCACAAAGACTTTGTATTTTTCAAAAGATAACCCTGTGCTATTGACAATGCCTGTGAGTAATGGAAAGGTGTTTTTCTCAAAACTAATCGTGTGTTACATTTATGAGTTGATTAGAAATGCGAGTTACATATTGCCATTTTTAATCGCTTATGGGCTTTGTATGGGATTGCCGTTGTTCTATTATGTTTGGAGCGTACTTTCTATAATATTTATTACAATCCTTACTATTACCTTGAGTGGACTATTATCAATTCCTGCAATGCTAGTTACGCAAATAATTAAAAAGAATAAGATTATAGAATTGTTTTTGGCGGTCGTGTGCTTAGGGATACTTGGTGTTCTTGTGGTAGGTGCGATAAGTCTCATACCTACAGATATTGACCTTGTTAGAGATTGGGGAAAAATATATTGGAACATTCAAGACTTTTTGAAAGATTTTGCGGGAAGTTTTGTAGTGTTTGACTATTTCACACAACTTATTACGGGGATGAGTTATAATGCTATTATATTCAATCCGTTTACCATAAACAACCTAAAAACATTAGGTGTTTGCGTGGGGATAATAGGTTTTTGCATTGCTGGAGTAGTGCTATTATCTAAACCATTATTTTTAAAAATGGTCAGTTCACCATTTGAGTATAAAAAGAATGAAAATAAAATAAACAAGAAAAATCATAAGCACAATCAATTAAGTAGCGCTACAATACAACAATCAAAACAAGAGTTGAGAACACCGAGTTTGATTTATAGTGTGCTTTTGGTGGCGGTACTAACACCTATTGCAGTGTTGCTTCAAAACAAAATGATAGGTGCAATGGATACAAAAATTTTAGGTGATTATATGGGCATAGCGTTTAATGTGTTGATTATTCTTCTTATGACGCTATCTAGCAATATTATCATTTCTAGCATTTTTAGTAGCGAAGGGAATAGTGCGTATATAAATAAAATCGTCCCTGCACCTTTTGGTGTGCCACTTACTGGTAAATTAGTGCTTAATGCTGGTATTTGTATAGTGTCTATCATAGCATCAACCATTATAATAAACATTTTTGCTAATATTGGTGTGATACAAACTATTATGCTAACTATATCCATTATATGTGTGTATTTAGGACATTTGTATTGGAGCGCGGAATTGGATGTGATGAACCCTCAAAACCAACAATATCAAACAACAGGTAAAACGCAAAAAAATCCAAACGAGCGAAAGAGTACTATATTGGCTTTTAGTATAGCGTTTGTCGTAGCGTTCATTAGTTTCTTTTTATTAAAGGAAGATGTGAGGGTGGTATTTATAAAACTATTATTTTTATCACTTGTTTTTTGTGCTATACGAGTGTATTTATTTTACACAAAGGTCAAGTTGTATTACAAAGAAAAGTAGTAAAAGCAGTATTTTAATTAGCAAGAAAATTGCTGGTGATTGCGTTACGAGGTTATAAAAATAGTGATGAAAACACTTTAGACTTGTGCTATGAAGATTTAAAAAAATAATTTATGGAAGGAATTATGAAGAAGACAACAATTTTATTGATTATTTTAATATACCTTGCTTCTATCGCTGTGATAGGTTTTTTTGGTATGAAAATCAAGGTCTATGATGAGGTGAAGTACGTAAAATCAATTGATATGAGTGTAGAAGCGGAAAACCCTGATTGTTTTACGTTTGAAGAGCTTGCGAGTGATACGACTACGGGAAACAAGCAGTATAAACTATTGATTGATTTTAATAAATATCAAGTAGCAAAGTTTGAGAAAAACGGTGAAGAGATAGATAGAAAATATGTCGCGTTATCTTTGATATCCTATGTGACCTATGATACAGGCGATGTGGCGGATACAAAGGAGGAGAGTATAAAATTCACTTGTCATTCAACCGTTGATTATGAGGGGAGACAGGATATAGAGCTTTCTAGTCGCGGTCAATTATTGGTGTTCAAACAAAACATTGCCTTTGATATACACATAAATCCGACGAATAGTGGGCGTTATGGAACGGGTGCTATTATAAAAGTTTATGTCGTATAAAAATAATTTTGGTTGTTTTTGATTGCTTTTTTTAGGAAAGTTTGATAGAATGTATTTTGTATAAAATTTTGCAAAAAATAATCTAATAAAGGAGAAAATATGGAGAGTA
Organism: uncultured Lachnospiraceae bacterium; assembly: GCA_964393975.1. Lineage (GTDB taxonomy): Bacteria > Bacillota > Clostridia > Christensenellales > UBA1242 > CALVNN01. The sequence goes on along the minus strand of CAYMVO010000017.1, from coordinate 14,366 downwards.
AAAAGAAATCAATTATGCTATCACTTTTAATGTGCTTGTTTGTTTCCATCACGAGTGTATTATTGAGTGGATGTGGCTTTTTGGGTGGAGATTCAGACAAGATTAAGGAAATTTATATAAAGGAAGGATCGGTACAAACCGAGGTCGCTCATAATAGTGACTTTTCTACAGAGTTTATTGAGGTGATTGCTAGGTTGTCTAGCGGGAAAGAGAGGAATATTACTCCTTCTGAATGTGAAATATCTACTATTGACACCTCAACAGTGGGTGAAAAGGAATTGGTCGTTTCTTATGAGGCGTATGAGGTAAGGGTTACCATTAATGTATATGCGACCTTAAGTTCGCTAAGTGTTACGGATATAAACGATAAAGTTTTGCACAATAGCAATAATGGTAAATTGGACTTGCAAAACGCAAAACTAGTGCTAAAATATTCGGATGATAGTACTGCGACCGTAAATATAATGACAAATGGTAGTTTGACGGAGGGTATTGTCTTAGAAAATGATGCAACAAATGTGGTCGGAAATCATACATTAAAGATTAAATATCAAAATAAAGAGTGTACGTTTGACTATGAAGTGCAAAAGTATTTGACCAAGATAGAGGCTAAGGTGGAGGATAAATATAAGTCGGTAGCGTTTAAAGGGAGTTTTGACTCTTCTAAGGTTACGGCGATAGGTACTTACTCTGACGGCACTACTAAAGACTTTGCTAATGACGAACTCATAATTTCTAGTTTGGATACAAATAGTAAAGACAATATCAAAGATGATAATGTTGTGCGAGTAGCGTTAAAGGCGGATGAGAATATTTTTGATGAGATAAATGTTAGAGTCTATGCAAAACTTACTAGCATTAGTTATGTTAGTGGTATTGTTGATAGGGTGAAATATAATACCGATTTAGACACCTCAAATGTAAAAATTATCGCGTATTATAACAATGATACTCAAGTGCAAGTGACCGAAAATATCGTGATAACAGGATACAATAAGACTCCAAACGAACTAGGCAGTCAAACGCTAACTATTAAATACAAAGATGCGACCGTAACCGATTATGTGACCACAACCAAACAAGTTGAGGTTTATGAGGAACTAGAAAGCATAAAGGTTGAAGCGGTTGATGCAAGTGATGCTACGACAGGATATGTTTTGCGAGGTACTGATTGGGAGACCGAAAAAGCAAATGTATGTGCAAAATTTAAGATCGTAGCAGTATACACAAAAAATGAAGTTGTTTTAAATGGAACAGAAGAATATAATAACGTTAGTTTTTCTAACATCGACACAACAACTCTTGGCGAAAAAGGCTTAACAGTTAGCTACAATGGAAAAACAAAAGAAATTAAAATTAATGTTATTGAAAACTGGACTGATGTACCTTCGCTAGAGGTGGAATCTATTGAAATTGTAAATAGTTCGGTAGCAAGTGAAGTAGATTATAATGGGACATTTGATACATCTAATCTTCAAATTGAGGTGACTTATGCTAATGAATTGACTCAAGTCCTAAATGCTAGTGAATATACTACAGGCGAAAATGAGATAAAGATTACTAAGGGCATCGACACCGCTGTACACGGCGAGCAAACTTTGGAAGTGTCCTATAAGGGAAAGAGTGCGACAAAGGTCGTTACAGTTAAGGCATATTTGATGTCTATCTCTATTAATGAAGATAGCTTAATAGATACTTTGACCTATGGTGAAGAGTTAGACTTGTCAGACGTTGAGATATTGGCTTTGTACACTGATAATAATACAGCTATCGTAAATGCGGAAAATAACGCAAGTGGGTTTAGTAACACTACATTAGGTGAGCAAGCTATTACATTCTCTTATTCAATGCGAAAAGTAGACGGTAGTACGGTGACGAAGACTACTAGTATGAATATAAGAGTCATTGACAAAATCAGCAAATTAGTAAACGTTGTCGTTCCTGTAACCGAAAGTGAATATGGCGTAGAGTATGACTACTCTAATATCACTGCAAGCGTGGAGTATTTGTCAGGTGCGACCGAAGATGTTAGTGGTAGTTTGACTTTCGCTGGGTTGGATATAAATAAGGTTGGCAAACAAACACTAGAAATCAGTTATACAAAAGACGGCACTACGGTAACAAAGACTGTCGAGGTCACCATATATGATGTGTTAGCTAGTGTAAGTATAAAAGATAATTCAGTAGCAAGTAGCGTAAAAATGGGTGATACACTTGATACTAGTAGTCTAATTTTGGTGCTAACCTATAAGAGTACTTCGAATGAAGAAATCACGAGTGGGTTTGAGACGGGTACATTTGATAGTACAAAAGAAGGCGAGTTTGACTTGACTGTGACTTATGGCGAGTTTTCAGCGAAAAAGAGCATAAGTGTACTAAGAACATATAAAATAATGGGTTATAGCAATCCAACATTTGTAGATGTCTACAATAAAAATTCAGTCAATAAAAACACATTTACCAGCACAGGATCAAATGGCAACATTGGGTTTACCGATTTAAGCAACGAATATGTCGTTGGTAATGAAAACGAGTTTGTGTTCGCACCTATTATTAAGGATAGCAACACTAATGAAATCACAGAGTTTAAAGCAAACATCAAGGTTTACTTGTGGAATGGCGAGAGTAGTGAGTACGAATTATTATCAAATGACCTTTCTTCTTATGTAACGATTGATGATACTTTGCATACATTCAAGTTTACTACGCTTGCGGAAAATAACAAGTTCAAGATTGAAATGTTACCTTATAGAGTTTATGCTGATGAGGTGGAAAAGGTCAGCGTGAGTCAACTTGAATTTAATGTCGTTAACGCATACAATGTATACAATGCGAAAGACTTAAGTATGTTTGATAATGTAAACTCTTTAAGCAAATGGAGTGAAAAGAAGACCACTGAAGAGTTAGAACTAAGCAAGAATATACACGGACTTGTACTTCATAGCGATATATCAATAACGAAAGACGATATTCCATCTGTTCATTTCTTCACTAAGGATGAGATCAATTCTTCAGATAGTGATTATGATAAGGTGGTGGGCTCGCTAAAGGATCGTTATTTTGACGACCTTGGTTTGATATACCATAGAACAATAAATGAGGGTGCAACATTTACTATAGAAGGAAATTACTTTAAACTATCAGCACAAGAACTACCTTTGATTGTTCGCCAAGAGGTTGATGATACTTGGCCTGTTGTGACGGAAGGGGATGCGATCACCGTACATACTGCATTGTTTGGGTTTACCTCTGTAGGTTATACAAATGCTAATTATAATTTAAACAATATTGCTTTATTTGGAAATGGTAAAAAATCAGAAAACGCAGATACCTCTGGCTGTGTTATGTTTATGAAGACAAAAGCAGGTGTTAGTTTCTCAGCGTACAACAATGTCTCACAAGGTTGGTATATTTCATATTTGTTTGAAGGTAATAACAAAGCTTCTGATAGCAGTATAATTAAATTAGAAAAGGTTAATGCCTTTGACGCATACCAGACATTGCTATATCCTTGGGGATGTAGAGATGTTAGAATAATTGACTCGATTATGATAGGTGCAGGTGGACCTGTAATGATTTGTGACCACGTTGGAAATAATGAAACGACAGGTGAGGGTGGTTATATAACGAATGTCAAAGTAACTAATTCGATTTTAGAGTCTTATGTCGCAGGTACCGAGGGATGGTTTGCGATTTATGAAGGTTCAGGAGCGCTAGTAAGCTCAATAAAGGCGATGAATCAATTAGTAACTCCTTATGGTAATACTCTATGTGATACTACAGGTGAAAAGATTAATCTTATAGCGGTGTACAAATCAAGTAGCGTTGAGGGGCTAACTAATAGTGTAATTCGTGGTACATTTACCGATACCGATGAAAAGTATACCAATGGGCTAGATGTCGGTAGTACAGCTATTGCAAGTGTAAAGACGAATATTTATACTACACTTGCTCAAAATGGTATGAGTGAGGATGCGATATCATCAACGCTTTCACAAATGGCAGTACTACAAACATTTAATGGAACAGTTGGTGTACCTGGTGCAGATGGGTGGATGTTGGCGCCAGATACGAGTGCATTTAGCTCTAGCGAAGGTTATATGAATGTTTACCTATTTAATGGAATGGGTGCGGTGTTTGGTCTAAATAAAAAAGTGGCATAACAGTGTAAAAATTTGAATAACAAATTCCATATTTTGAATAAAATTAAAAAATCGCAATAGACCATATAAGGTCGTTGCGGTTTTTTCTTTGGAGGGTTTTATTTTATAAAATGAGTGCATATATGTAAATATTGAAAACCTATCAAAGGAGTAAGGGTGTGTATTGTTTTGATTGTTTATTAGAGCGTGTAGGATTAAATGCGGAAAGTGTTGGATATAGATACTTTAACTTTGGTGGCAAGGCGATGTATTTGGCGGGGTTTAAGGAATTATTATCATTGAGTGAAGAGGAGGTCGTATTTAGGCTCAAAAATAGACAATCTATCTACATTGTAGGTGAACGGTTATTCTTAAAAGAAATGGATACGGAAATGGTTATGATAACGGGTGAGATTAATAGTGTTGAGGTGAGGTGATGTGGACTAGTAGAGTAAGGGTAAGGCTCAAAGGGCGTAATGTAGAGAGGCTTGTAAATCAATCTATAAAGAAAGGTATAAGCATATTATCTATTGACAAAAAAGGTGTTTATATAGATGTCGAGGTAGATTTTAGAGGGTATAAGCGGTTTAAAAAGTTGGCAAAGTCGTTTGAGGTGGAGAGTGAAGAGTATTATGGGTTTTGCCAAATATATAGGCATTTGCTAAGGTCTCTTGGCGTAATAGTGGGCGTTTTGTTATCGTGTGGTATGTTTCTTTATGCGGAGACTCGTGTATGGCGGATAGAAATTTTGGGACTTATGCGAATAGAAAGGCAATCAGTAGTTGAAATTTTAGATGAAATGAATTATAATATAGGTAGTAGTGTATATAAGGTCGATAACAAACTGATTGAAGGTAGACTGCTAGAAAAATTTAATGATTTGAGTATGGTAAGCGTTATCACAAAAGGTTGTAGTATTGTGATAAGCGTCAAAGAAAAAGAGTACGAAGAAGCGCTAGATGCTAATCTTGTGGTACCGATTGTAGCGAAGGCGGATGGCATAGTGCAAAGCATTGTGGTGACACAGGGTACGCCACTGGTAAAGGTGGGCGATATTGTTCGTAAAGGTGATGTGCTGATAGCACCTTATGTGGTGGGTAAAGATGGTGACATTATCAGTATGCGTGCGATAGGGTGTGTAAAGGCGGTCGTGTACGCAAAAGGTAGCGTGACATATCAAGATGGTCAGGAAAAGTTAGTTAGGTCAGGTAATAGCATGGTTAGAAATAGTGTGTCGATCTTTGGTATAGAATTTCCTAGTCACATAAAAGTGGACTATGAATACTATGATACTGAGACAATCACACGACCACTGCAAAAAAATTTACTTTTGCCGTTTATGATTGTGCAGGAGAAATGCTACGAACTCGTTAGGGTGAAAGGCGGAGATTTTGCGAGTGAAAAAGATTTACTTGTAAAAGAGTCTATTTACAAGGCGTACGAAATGATAGAGGCTGATTTTGATGTGCAGAGCGAACAAACCGATATTGTAGAGGTGAATGGGACATATTTTGTCACGACTTATCTAAAAGTGCTTACCGATATTGCTTAAAGAAAATAAAGGAGAATTATGGTATATTGCGATAAAGAGACTGAATTAGACTTGAATTTGGTTTTTGAGACTGTGAAAAATGTTGTGGGTGTGGTCAATGAAAATTTGACCGTGACACTTGATGTGGTAGATGAGGACACTATTCACGCCATAAATAAAAAGTATAGAGATGTGGATAGAGCGACCGATGTGTTGTCTTTCCCTTTACTTACTAATGATTTTACAAATGAGGGCAATCCGTTTGATGTGGATAGAGCAACTGGTGAGCTTTGTCTGGGCGACATTTACATTTGCGATAAAATAGCGAGAGCACAAGCTGAGGAGTATGGACATTCGTACAAGCGTGAGTTTTGCTATCTTTTTGTACACGGGCTTTTGCATTTGTTCGGTTTTGACCATATTGAAGATGTGGATAAAGTCGTTATGCGAGAAAAGGAAGAAATCGTTATGAACACTTTAAATATCACAAGAGAGGACGCACAATGAGTTTTAAAATAGGGTATGTGGGATTGATAGGTGCACCGAATGTGGGCAAGAGTTCTCTTCTTAACGCTATCATAAAAGAAAAAGTCGCAATAGTTAGTCCAAAACCGCAAACTACTCGTGATTGTGTGATAGGTATTTATAATAGTGAGGAGTGCCAATTGGTCTTTGTGGATACACCAGGAATACACAAGAGTAAGGACAGTCTTGGGCAGACTATGAATAAGTATTCCTATTCTACTGCTGAAGATGTGGATATACTAGTACTTATGGTGGATGGCTCAAAGAAGATTGGTAAAGAAGAGATTGACTTTATAAAGAAATTTGAAAGATTTAAAAATGTGATTTTGGTAGTGTCAAAGACCGATCTTACTACTTTTGAAAAACTTTATCCTGACTTAGCTAAGTTAAACGAATTGGCGTTTTTAAAGGATATTATTCCTATATCTAGTCATAAAAATAGAAATGTGGATGTTTTGATTGATAGCATTCTAACACTTTTACCTGAGTCTAGCAGAGAACTTGCTCCTTTTGATACCGAGCTTTACACCGATAAATCAGTGCGTTTTATGGCGGGCGAGATAGTAAGAGAAAAAGCGTTGTTGAACCTGCAAGAAGAAATACCTCACGGTGTGGCAGTGGTCGTGTATAGTTGGGACGAGGATGATAATAGAGCGGTGATAGGTGCAGATATTATTTGTGACAAAGAAGGGCACAAGAGTATTATTATCGGTTCACATGGTCAAATGCTAAAGAAAATAGGCACTGAGGCGAGAATTGACATAGAAAAACTACTTCAAAAACATATCAATTTAAATTTATTTGTAAAAGTTAGAAATAATTGGAAAAATGATGTTGCTATTTTGCAAGAAATAGGTTACAATGATATTGATAAAAAATAACTTTGATTTTAAGTATATTTGAAGTTGTTTCTCACAAACTAAATTGACAAAAGGAGGATTGGTTTTTATGGAACAAAATTTTGATAAAGATTTAGATATTGAGAGCTTAGCTTGGAAATTGTTTGAGCTTACTGGTGATATCCGCTACTATTTGTTTTTTAAAGAATTACAAAATAATAAAACACTAGAAAAGACCGAACCTGCGTTGTTTGAAGAGCGTGAGGAAACGGAAATGGTTAGATAATGGAGACTACTAGCGCGATAGTCCTTAGAAGTGTAGATTATGGGGATAAGGACAAGATTTTGTATTTATATTCACCAGAGGATGGCGTCTTTTCTGCAAAACTGCGGGGTGTAAAACAGCATGGAGCGAAGATGAAGATCTTTTCTCTTCCATTTTGTTTTGCTGAGTGGGAACTTGTAGGGGGTAAAGGTAAAGATTTTTATACTGTCAAAGGGGCTAAATTGATTGAGTCTTTTTACGACATTTCCGCTGATATTGATAGGTATTGTGTAGCGTGTATTATGCTAGATGTTTTGAGACGTAATGTTTGCTATGAGGACAATTCAAACGCTTTTATTTTTATGTCGCTACTTAAAGGACTTAGGTCGTTAAATTTTACAAAAATCAATGCAAAACTCATACTTTGTAAGTTTTTATTGGATGTGTTAAAGTTTAATGGAGTGATGTTACAAGTCGATACTTGCGATGGTTGTGGGATGAAGTTGACCGGTAACGTTTTTTTGGGCGTTAATGGGCAAATAAAATGTGCCGAATGTCATACAAATGATGATTTATTATTAGATAATGGTATAATTGCTTGCATAAAAAATTTGGGTAATTTTGACTACGAATCACTTGGTAACTTTACCGTAAATCAAGAAATTATTGACCGTGCTGTGACCGTTGTTAGGCGCAATGTTGAGACTAGACTCCAAATAAATATAACTTTCACTGAAATTATTTGAAAAAGCGAGCGATTTTGCTTGCGTATTTTTTTATTTTGAATTATCATAATAGTAGAATTTTTAAGGAGAAAATCTAGTTTATGAAAAAATTTGTTTATTTGTTTAGTGAGGGCAATGCTAGTATGCGTGAGCTCCTCGGTGGTAAAGGCGCAAATCTTGCTGAGATGACTATATTAGGGCTACCTGTACCTTTTGGTTTTACAGTGAGTACTGAGGCATGTGCGGTTTATCACGAGCAAAATAGGAGTCTTCCTATTGAAATCGTTAATCAAATCAAAGATGCAGTGAAAGAGACGGAGAAATCAAGCGGTAAAAAATTTGGTGATAGAGATAACCCACTTTTGCTTTCCGTTAGGTCGGGTGCAAGGGTTAGTATGCCAGGAATGATGGATACCGTGCTTAATCTCGGTCTAAATGATGAGACGGTAAAAGGACTAATTAGTAGGTCAAATGATGAAAGGTTTGCTTATGATTCATATCGCCGATTTATTCAAATGTTTGGTAATGTTGTAAAGCAAATAGATAAAGACAAATTTGAGAGGCGAATAGATGCTATAAAAGAGCGTCGTAATGTTGTGCTTGATACCGAACTTACGAGTGAAGATTTAAAAGAACTTATTGCTGAGTTTAAACAAGTTTATATTGATGAGACAAAAGAGGCTTTTCCTACTGACGCGATGGAACAGTTATTGCAATCTGTAAATGCAGTGTTTAGGAGCTGGGAAAACCCTCGTGCAATTACTTATAGACGTATGCACGATATACCATCCGAATGGGGTACTGCGGTCAATGTGCAGATGATGGTGTTTGGTAATATGGGAGAAAAGAGTGGTACGGGTGTTGCTTTTAGTAGAAACCCTGCGACTGGTGAAAATGAGCTTTACGGCGAGTATTTGATGAACGCGCAGGGTGAAGATGTTGTAGCTGGCGTGAGGACGCCGAGTCCTATAGCAGAACTCAAAAAGCAAAACGAGGCGATTTACAACGAATTTTATTCCTATGCGAAAAAACTAGAAAATCACTACAAAGATATGCAAGATATGGAATTTACTATTGAGGATGGTAAACTTTATGTGTTGCAAACTCGTAACGGAAAACGTACCGCGACTGCTAGTCTAAAGATTGCGGTTGACTTGGTGCAAGAGGGACTAAGGACTAAGGAAGAGGCTCTTTTGATGCTTGATGCAAAGCAATTAGATAATTTACTGCACCCTATGTTTGATGAGGGTGTGCTTAAAAAATCTAAACCAATTGCCGTGGGTGTGCCAGCGTCTCCTGGTAGTGCGACTGGCAAAATTGCATTTAACGCTGAAGATGCGGTTGCTATGGCAAAGACTAGTAAAGTGGTGTTGGTGAGACTAGAGACTAGCCCTGAGGATATTGAGGGGATGAACGTCGCTGAGGGCGTTTTGACTGCAAGAGGTGGTGCGACTAGTCACGCTGCGGTGGTTGCTCGTGGAATGGGTACTGCTTGTGTGGCTGGTGTGAATGACCTCATTATTGATGCTGAAAAGAGTGAGTGTAGAATAGGTGGCGTGGTGCTAAAGGAGGGAGATTTCATATCTATTGACGGCAGTACGGGTAATGTCTATGCGGGCGAGATAAAGACTGTGCCTAGCAAGATTTCGGGTAATTTTGCGACGATAATGGAATGGGCAGACGCTGTGCGTACTATTGGTGTACGCGCTAATGCTGATACTGTGAATGATGCTAAAACGGCTATTGTGTTTGGTGCTGAGGGTATTGGGCTTTGTCGTACTGAGCATATGTTTTTTGAGGGCGAGAGGATAAAGGCTATCCGTGAAATGATTATAAGTAGCACGAAAGAGGAACGGGAGAAAGCTCTAAGTAAACTTTTACCTTATCAAAGAGGTGATTTTGAGAATTTGTTTGAGATTATGGATGGGAGACCTGTCACTATTAGACTCTTAGATCCACCTCTTCACGAGTTTTTGCCTAAAACCGCTGATGAGGTAGGAGAACTCGCTCGTGATATGGATGTGAGTGAGGATAAAATCAAAGATGTTGTTACAAGACTTCACGAATTTAACCCTATGATGGGACATCGTGGTTGTAGACTGGATGTTACTTATCCTGAGATAGGCGAGATGCAGACTAGGGCAATTATTGAGGCTACGCTGAATGTAAATAAAAGACTTGCTACACCTATTATACCTGAGATTATGATACCGCTTGTGGGTGAAAGAAAGGAACTTTTATTTGTAAAGCATATCATAGAAGACACCGCTAGAAAAGTGATGGATGAGTACGGTGAGACTTGTGAGTACAGAGTAGGTACTATGATAGAGCTTCCTCGTGCGGTTATGATCGCGGATAAACTTGCTAAGGAAGTTGATTTCTTTTCATTTGGCACCAACGACTTGACTCAAATGAGTTACGGGTTTAGTCGAGATGATTCGGGCAAGTTTTTAAAGTCGTACTATGATAACGGGATTATGGATTTTGATCCGTTTGCTAGATTAGATGAAGATGGAGTTGGTAAACTAGTTGGGTTGGGTGTATCACTTGCTAAAAATGTGAAATCTGATATAAAACTCGGTGTTTGTGGTGAGCACGGAGGGGATCCTAAATCTATAGAATTTTGCGACAAGATTGGTCTTAGCTATGTGAGTTGCAGTCCTTATCGTATACCTATCGCTAGACTTGCTGGTGCGCAAAGTGCACTAAGAAGAAATAAGTAATTTTTTGGGGTGAAAAATGATTGAGACTGAGAAATTATACTTTAGATGATTTGGAAGATTATTATGTGTATGTGAGTATGCCTAATGTTGGTCCGCGTTGCGGTTTGGGGCTTATACGGATATTGAAAAAGCAAAAATAGACTCGAGTATGAATGTAGTAAATTGTTTCAGTTTGCTATAGCATTAAAAGATGTAAATAAGGTAATCTGCAGTATAGAAATTATGGAACAATGTGATGTGTCAGGCGTAAGAGATGCTAAAGAAATTGGATGTTTGCTTAGTGAAAATTACCGGGGAAAAGGTATTATGACCGAAGCTGTTATGGCGGTGGTGAAGTATTGTATGGAATGTTTAAAAGCCTCTTCAGCCATTGCGGGATACTTTGAACCTAAATTGGTAGTCGTAAAATGCAATTAAAAGTGGGGCTAAAACCCTATAATAGAGTAAAAAATTATATTGTTTGGTATGAAACAAATCAACCTTATGACCTCATACTAACTCAAATTACTAAGGATGAATATGAAAAGAACCCTATATATAAAGATTTACAAATAAAAGTAATTGAGTGATAGAAGATTTACTGCTTTTTTAGCGTGTAAAAAAATATGATTGTTTTAATTTCCTTAGTAGAAAACTAAACTACAATGATAAAGATATTTATCACGGTTTTTAAAAGATTGAAATTTTTATAAAAACTTTAATTTAATATAAGTTTTACTAAACTAATAAAAAAGGAACTTTGCATTAAATTTGCATTGTTCCTATTTTTTATTTAGTTAACCATTTTAAAAGATTAGTCGTTTTTATTTTTTGTTTGTTGCTTTAAATAGTGTGCCGATGTTTTGTCCTGTTAGTATTTGTTTGATTACAAAATGTTTGTTTGCATTCGCAATGACTGCATTAATTCCTGCATTTGACGCATCCAAGCATGCTTGTATTTTTGTTTCAATACCACCTGTGCCTAAATCAGATTTTCCGCTGGTATCTATTGATAGGTTTGTGGTAAATTCATTAATGATTTGTGCGTCCTTATGCGACTTAGGATTTTTATCGTACACCCCATCAATATCAGATAGTAAAACGAGTAAATCAGCATTAATGACTTTTGCAACGATTTGCGATAAATTATCATTGTCACCTAGTTTTATTTCATCCACTGAGATACTATCGTTTTCGTTTATAATGGGTAGTATATGCATAGATAACATTTGATTTATACATTTTTTTGCGTTTATTCGCATATTTTCATTATCTATAACATATTTAGTGAGTAGTAGTTGACCACAAGTGTACCCATACTCAGCAAAACATTTATTATAAATTTGCATTAATGTATTTTGTCCTACACAAGCAAGGGTTTGTTTCAATTCTAATTCTTTTGGCTTTGCGTCAAAGTTCAATTTTGCCATACCACTTGCAATAGCGCCCGAACTCACTAATACAACTTCTTTACCGCTGTTCATAAGGTCACTAATTTCTCTCGCTAGTAGGTCTATTCTATCTATGTTTAGTTTATGTGTGTCGTGATAAGTGAGTGAACTTGAACCTATTTTCACTACTATTCTTTTTGTTTTACTTAAATCTCTCATTTTATTACATCCTTGTTGGCATCTCTAAGCCTAATAGACTAGAAAATTCTGTTATTACTTTATTTGCAAATATTAGTAAACTAATCCATTGTTCCTTGATTTCGTTGGCTGAATCGTTTACTCTGTTATGCTCATAAAAACCATTGCTTAGTACACACACGTCGTACAAATAGTTTGCGATCACATCAGGAGCGTTTTCTTTTAGAGCGGATGTGAATACACTTTTTATGTTTAATAGCTTGATGCGCAAATTCCTATCAAACTCATTATAGATAGTGTTGTTAAATGGCTTGATTTCATTATTTAATATGATTTTGTTTAGTCTTAGATATGTATACATAATGTAAGGTCCAGTCTTGCCGACCACTTTTGAAAAATGTTCAATATCAAAAATATAGTCTTTTTCTCTATAATTTTGTAAATCAGCAAATTTTAATATACCTACAACAATTTTGTTTAAATCATCATCACTCATTTGTGCGTTTTCGGGTTTTAGTGAGATAAAGTTTTCTTTTATGTCATTTAGCAAATCTACTAATTTTGGGGTGTTACCCGCCCTTGTTTTAAATGGCTTGCCGTCTTTTCCATTTACGGTACCAAACCCACAAAAAGTAAATTCCGCCTTGCTCAAATCTGCTTTTTTCACCGTCCTAAAGACCTGTTCAAAATGTAGCGCTTGTCTTAAATCTGCGACATATATAAACTTGTCTGGGGTGTAGTCTTGTACTCTTTGTTCTATGCTTGCCAGATCTGTTGTTGCGTAAATGCAAGCACCATTACTCTTTTTAAAGAGTAGTGGTGGTAAAGGTTTCTTATCTTCATCAGTAGAAATTTCCACAATCGTTGCACCTTGTGATATTTGTAGTAGTCCTTTTTCGTTTAGTTTTTGTTCGACGGCGTCAACATATTTTAATGATGAAAATTCACCTTCCCAAGTATCAAAAGTTATTCCCAAAAGGTCAAATACTCGTTTGATTTCATTTACTGATACCTTTTTGATTGTGTTATAGTATTCTTCTAATTTTGTATCACCTTTTTGCAATTTGTAAGTCAATTCTTCACACTTATTTTTGATCTCTTCATCCACTTTGCACAACCCACTCATTTCGGGGTATATTTTGTCTAGATACTCTAAATCTATTTCATCAAGTTGCTTATTGTCTCTAAATATTCCGTATAGTACTTGTCCTATTTGAAGCCCCGAATCGCCTAAATGCACATCGCTTTTAGTCGTGTAGCCCGCATAGGTATACATTCTTTTTAGCGCATCACCAATAATAGGGGAGCGTGAGTGCCCAACGTGTAAAGGTTTTGCCACGTTAGGTCCACCGTAGTCAAAAAAAACGGTTTTTTGTTTTTCTTCAGGTATACCAAAGTGAGGTGCTGTCAAACTATTTAGAGTGTCGTTTATAAGCATTACACATATTCTTATATTAATAAAGCCAGGTGTATAAACCTCTATTCTTTCTATCACACTTTTGCTAGCAAGATTTTTTGATATCTCATCTATTATCATATTGCCTATATCAATAGGACTTTTGTGTAATACTTTTGCTAACTTAAAAGCATCATCACATTGATAATCACATAAATCTTCTCTGTTTGATAAAATAATTTTTGGCATAATATCAATGTTTAAATTTTTGTATGCTTGCTCAAATAATTTAGTAATTTTTTTAATAATCATATAAATCTCCAGTAAATTATCATACAATATTGTTTATTTTGTATTGATTTTTCAAGTGTGATTTTATCATATATATATTAATAATGTCAAGTGATTGCGGTGTTTTGTTGTCTTAAATTCGTTATAAAAGCGAGTAATTTACAAACACACGGATAGTTGTATAGAGAGTAGGGGAGTAGAGTGGGAAAAAAGGTAAAAAAAAGAAAAAAATTTTTTAAAAAAGTGTTGACAATAATAAAAGTGTGTGGTAATATAAGTGAGTCTTGAAGAGAGACGAGTACATTCACAATAGAATAATTAAAATATAGTAAGGTTTATTTGAAGATAAAAAATAAACGAA
>CAYMVO010000016.1:0-21013 GCA_964393975.1 uncultured Lachnospiraceae bacterium | reverse complement strand
AGGTAGCGTAGAGTGAGATGTACGGCTATTTTATAGAGTGAAATTAGACGCTAGATAATATTATCTTTTAGGCAAATCGTTATACATTTATGTATAGCGGTTTGTTTTTTGTGCTCTTTATTAAAAGATTGATATATGGTGGGGATAAGCTAACGCTATCGCACCTATGATATCTTACCACACCCATACTACTTTGTAGTACTTTGCGCTGGTGTCGACACATAAAAATTTGTTATCAAATTTTTATGGCTCAACATGACAAGGTGTGGTGTTTTTTATAGAAAAGAGATATAGACTAGTACTACCGCACCCTATCACAACTGCGCCTTACCGCAAGCGGTCTCTGAGCTGGCCTTGATAACGGCACTTTTCGTGTACTCAGGGTGAGATTTTGTTGGGGACACAAGAAAAATGTTATGTTTTGAGAGGTTTTGTCGTTTGTACATAAATAGGTAAGTAAAACGCAAAATATTTATGTGATTAAAATGGATACAAATCAGAGGAGGTGGAAGGGTGTTTTTAGTTTAAAAAAAACGGCGAATTTATCAAAAAAATATTTAAAGTGATTGACAAAATTCGTTATTTAGTATAAAATTAATTTGTTTTAGTTTAAATATATATAGTTTTAGGAGAATTTTATGAAGAAACTTACAAAAATAGGTACTGCAACATTCGGACTTGCTTTAGGTGTGACTTCACTTTGTGCACAACCTTTATCAGTTTGCAATGTGCTTGCAGACTCTGCGACTGTAAATGCGTATACTTTGCCAGCGTTTGTGACTGAGTTTAGCGGGTATGATTTGGTGAAGTTACCATTTGCTACTAACGGTACTGAAAAAGTATCACCTAAGGTTTATACTCAAAATGGAGTGGAGATAGATGATAGTGATGCTACTGATGAACAGTTTACCTTTGCACCTACTCGCTCTGTATATAAAGTAGTATATACGCTTAATGGTGTGGACAAGACTTTTACTGTAAATGTAAATTTGGTTGAGCCTGTTTTATCAATTGCTGAAAGCGAGATCGTGCCTGATTATACTGTCTTAGATAACGCTATTGAGTTGCCATATCCTACTGTGTTGGATGCTGATGGTGAAAAACTTTTAAATGCTTCAGGTGTAGCGTATACCGATGAGGAACTTAGAGGGAAGATTACTATTACCGTTACTTCACCTAGTGGTGTTGTCGTTACAGACACCGACGCTGAAGGTAAAATCGGGACATTGGTGAAAGATGCCAATACTGGAGTATATACACTCACTCCAAAAGCTTTGGGTGACTATACTGTGACTTATAAGTTTAAGAGTGATAATACTTTGACGGGTGAGTTGACTAAGACCATCAAAGTGAGTAGCACATTCAAGACAGAGAGAACGATAGAATATAAATTAAATAGTTCTATCCCTACTAACGTTACTTTGGGAGTGGAGACTACTTTGCCAAAGGTTGCTGTGACCGATAAGACGAATGATTTGACTAGCATTGATGCGAAAGTGAAAATCACGGCTAAGTATATCAAGGCTGATGGTACTTATAGTGATGTGATAGAGATAAAAGATTACAAGTTTAACCCAACTGTGGCGGGTGACTATATTATTACTTATGAGGTTGAAGATTACTACGGCAACAAAGCGCAAGCAACCAACTATGTTATCCGTGATGTGAAAGATAACAAATCACCTTCAAACTTGACAGTTGTTGATGCTTATGATGTGAGCGGTGATGTTACGACTGACGAATTCAAAGAGGCTCGTGTGAATGTTGACTACAAGATACCTAGCAAGATTGCTAAGGGCACAAAAATCACATTCCCTGCAATGTATGCTGAGGATAATGTGACGGGACTTAAAGATTTGACTTTTGTGAGAAGTGTAAAGGTTAAATACTCTAGTTCATCAACTAGTACGACTTTGAGTGGAGAGTTTAACGAGACGACCGAGTATACCTTTGAGAATGCGGGTACTTATGTCGTTACTTATTCGGTAACTGATAAGGTTGGTAGAACGACTAGCAAGACTTATGAAATCGTAGTCAGTGAGGGGTACACGGATAGCGTTGCACCTAAGATTAGTTTTAGTTCGACTCTTGCGAAATACTATGTTGCGGGTGACGTGATAAAGTTTAATAAACCAACCGCTATAGATTATAACGATACGGAGAATACTACAATCGGTGATGCTAGATTGAATGTCTTGACTTATTGGTATCAAGGTAATGATGAGGCAAATAAGACACTTTTGACCGCTGAAAATGGTGTATGTGAATTGACAGTTCCTAATGTTGCTGGTGGCACTGAGATAACTATCTTGACTGAAACCCAAGATACTTTTGGTAATGTTGCTACTGACACTAAAAAGTTTACTGTAATCAATGATACCACCCCTTCTGCTATCGCTATGCCTGTGATATCAAGTAGTTACAATCAAGGTGATGAGGTTGTTTTGCCTGAGATAACAATTTCTGATGTTGATGGTGTTGATACAATTAAGAATGTGTCACTAGAAGTATACAACAAATACGGCAATAAAGTATCCGTACAAAATGTAGAGACGGAAACTAATGTAGACAAAATTACAGTGAGGAACGCTAAGTTTACTGCTAGCTTTAGTGGCGAATACAGGATTTTGTGTGTGGTTACTGATATGGGAGAAAATGTTAGTGTAGCTACTCAAAAGATTGAAGTCACAAAGACGAGCGTCCCTGTTTTGAAACTAGATAAAGAAAGTGTTGATGTTTCTGTGGGGGACACCGTTGATTTGAACATATTCTCTGTATTTGATGAGGGGACTGTTTTGGATAATCCCGAAGTGTCTATTAGTATAAATGGTGGCGTGGTGGCTGTGGACAATACATTTACTACTAATACAGAAGGTAGATATGAAGCCGAATTTAAGTATACTTATGCGGGTGGCGTATTGACTCAAGTCTTAGTTATCAATGTTTCTGACGAGGAAGCTCCAACATTGGAATTTACTAACGGCACACCTACATTGTCTTTTGCTGAAACGGGCAAAATCACTTTACCTAGTTTTGATGCTAAGGATAAGAGTGGTAACGTTACTTTGAGTGTAAGTGCTACATTCAAGAGTAGTTCTAGTGATGACGAAGAGTTGACTGTTTCGGATGAGGTCAACGGTTATTCATTTATTGCGGACGAGGAAGGAACGTATGAAGTAGTGTATAAGGCTGTAGACCAATCAGGTAATGAAGTGACTAAGCCATTTACAATTGTTGTTGGTGACAAGACTGGTCCAGTTGTCGAGTTTGACAATGATGTCTTTATTCCTACTACGAAAAAATTGAATGATGTATTTGCTTTTGATTTGAGAAATGCTAAAGTATATGATGCTATTGATGAAGATGTGTCTTATAAGGATGTTAAGGTTAAATTAACTGATCCTGACGGTAATAAAGTGAGTGATAATGATGCGGATGAGTACAAGTATAGTTTCAATTTGGATCAAGTTGGTACTTACAAGATTACTTACAGCGTATCTGATAGTAAGGGTAATTTGACTACTGTATCTCGTGATATTGAGGTCAAGACTGATGCTGTTGAGCCTACTGAAAAGAGTGATGTTGGTATGGTGCTAGCGATAATTGCTTCTCTTGCTGTCCTTGCTGGTGTTATCTTCTACTTCTTCAAACCTGAAAGAAGTAAAATAAAGGAAAAGTCAAATAAAGTTGACAAGAAAGATTAATTAAACTAAAACTAAAACTTATATATTTACACGCTGATAATCAGTAAATGAAAGATTTACTCTGAATAGGGTAAATCTTTTTGCTTGCAAATACGCTTTTTATATGATATACTTTTTGTGTTTTTATTAACAATATAGGAAACTAGGCTTTCACTAATTTTAAACAGTGTCGCTAAAATGATAATTTTAGGGCAAATTGTTAAATTTGCATAAAATTAAATTTGATTTAAAATTTACGACGCATAGTTTCTATTATCGGAAGTCAGAGGGAAGCAACGCAACGCGTTATTTTCAAATGACTGATGTTTATTCAAACTGTGATGCCGTTATTTATAACGGATTTGCGTTAGCAAAATTGATTTACGAACATTGTAAGTAAATCAACATCACATAGTTTTTATTGTTTTACAATATAATAATATTATTAAAAGTCAATAATTTGTTAAACTATTGATTTTGAGATTAACTTAAATTTTTAGGAGAAAAAATGAGATTTTACAACACTTTAACAAAACGAATGGATGATTTTGTGCCTTTAAAAAAGGGCGTAGTGTCAATGTATAGTTGTGGACTTACTGTAAATTCCGCTCCACATATTGGACATTTTAAGCGTTATATTATGAGTGATATCTTGTATAGATATTTGATGTATAGCGGATTTGAGGTCAAGCACGTAATGAATATTACCGATGTCGGTCACGCTGTCGGTGAAGATGAGATGAATGAAGACAAATTACAAGTGAAAGCATTAGCGGAAAACCTTTCGCCTTGGGATGTTGCTCACAAGTATGAAGAAGTGTTTTTGAACGATTTGAGTAAATTGAATATCCTCAGACCTACTATAATCGCGAGAGCAACAGAACATATTGGCGAGATGATAAATCTAATAAAGCGTTTGGATGATAATGGATATCTTTATGAGAGTAGCGTAGGGATGATGTACGACACTTCAAAATTTAAAACTTATGCCGATTTTGCAAGACTTGATTTGGAAAATCAAGTCGCCGGTGAGAGTACTATTAATGATAGTGAAAGAAAAAATATGAGTGACTTTGCGGTTTGGATAAAAAACAAACCTGACCACATTATGAAATGGGATAGTCCGTGGGGAATTGGGTATCCCGGTTGGCATATAGAATGTTCCGCTATGGCTATTTACTATTTGGGCGAGACTATTGATATTCATTTGGGAGGGATAGATCACGTAAACGTGCATCATACAAATGAAATCGCTCAAAGTGAAGGTGCCACGGGTAAAAAGTTTTGTAATTACTGGATGCACTGTGGACATTTGCAGGTGAATAGTGAAAAAATGAGCAAGTCATTAGGAAATACCTACGGCATAAAAGAATTGCACGAAAAAGGTTATAGTGAATTGTCTTTTAGGTTTATGATATTAAAAACTGATTATAAAAATACTTTTAATTTTACTTGGGAAAATTTACATAATGCGCAAAATGAATACATTAAGATTTTAAAACAAATTAGCAATATAGAGACTGCGGTTGGTGGTAATGTTAGTGAGGGGTTTAAAGCTAAATTTATGAAAGCAATGGACAGTGACTTAAACACACCTCTTGCAATAGCTGTGTTGCACGAGTTGCTTGCTAGCGATATAAGTGACGCGGATAAATATGCTACTATAGTAGATTTTGATAGGGTGTTGGGCGTTAATCTTTCTAACGCAAGGTACATTTTAAATGTATTAGAGCAGTTGCAAGGTGTAGATTATTTAGATAGGCAAAAAGTACAATTGTTATTAAAAGCTCGTAATGAGGCACGTAAAAATAAAGACTATAAAAAGGCGGATGAAATACGTGATGAGATAAAGTCTAAAGGCTATGATGTGCTAGATAGTAAAGACGGCTCAAGGATAGAATTGATTGAGTATGGGCGATTTTAATTATTTGTTAAAATTTTATGAATTTGCTTGACAATATTTATACATTTATTTATAATTATGATAGATAATAAGTGAAACCCTCGACCTTTTGTATATTTAATACAATCACTAACACTGTTTGGGATTTCCGATTTAGATTTTTGTTAGGTGCAAGTAATAATTATCTAAATTTATTATCAAAAAAGAATTCAACTTTATAAAAATGAGTTGAATTCTTTTTACTTTATAATTTTATATCAATTAAAATTATATGCTTAATTGTAATTATTTTTGGTGAATAATCTACCAACTAATATAGTCATATCATCTTCAGCAATTGTTTTTTGACTTATTGCTGACTCCAATATTTTATCCGCTATAAGTTGCGGATGTAGCGTATTGGTATCGTTGATAAGTGTTTTTAAGACGGCAGGAGACTCAAAAGCGTCTACCACGCCATCGCTACAAATTATTATTATATCTTTGTCGCATAAAACGGTTTTGTGTATGCGGGGAGCCATTTTTTCTAATATACCTATAGGAAGTGAACTAGTCTCAATAACGTCGGTGGTACTACCGTGTTTTATAAATCCTACACTGGCGCCGAGTTTGATAAAGTCAGCGTAAGAGGTGTTTAGGTCTATCACACAAAGATCTAATGCTGTAAATGTTTCCTCTTCGTTCAATCCAAGCAATTTATTTACACTAGAAAGTATGATATCATTATCAAAACCTGCTTTATAAAAGTTCTCAATTAAATTTATTGCTAATTCGCTAGTTTTACGTGCTTTTTCACCATTTCCCATTCCGTCACAAATAGCCATCATAAATTTATTATCACCTAATCTTAATAAACTATATGTGTCACCACTGATATCTTCACCCGTTTTCGATACCCCCGCGTAACCAAACACAATATCGTACTTTGCACTCGTGGACATTGACACGATGCTAAATCCGCCTATTTCGGCTGGTGACACATCAATAATACTGAGAGGTGTTTTGAGTATGTCTTCAGCTATTTCTATGAGTTTATTGTTATTTAAATCAATGTTTCTTACCACTAAACTGATTTCTTGATTTTGTCCATCACTACTATAT
This sequence comes from uncultured Lachnospiraceae bacterium, assembly GCA_964393975.1. Lineage (GTDB taxonomy): Bacteria > Bacillota > Clostridia > Christensenellales > UBA1242 > CALVNN01. The sequence goes on along the minus strand of CAYMVO010000016.1, from coordinate 14,326 downwards.
ATAAGTGCCTCATTACAAATTATATTATTATAAGACAGTTCTTCTATGAGCATATTTTCTTTTGCGGTGTCAAACGATAATTGTTGATTTATTTTAATGCCGAGTGTCTTGCATATCCTACTCACACCTGATAATTGGTCTGCTATTAGTGTGCGGGATGAGTCCAAATTGCCTATCATAGCGGAGTAGTGTTTGTATTTGATAAGTGATTGATTTATAGATGTTAGTAGTTGATTTACTCGTTGGCAGTTTGATGCAAGATACGGAGAAATATCTAAAAGAGTGGTCTTGCCTCTCTCAAAACCGATGCTTAGTAAATCGTTTATGATTTTGTCTGTATCCACTTGCCCGCGATAACACTTGCTTTTGTTTGGACAATTAGTGCATACACGGTTTTTTGTTTCTTGTGTAAGCATATTGATTGCATCTTCTATACTCATTTGTCCTTTTATCATTTGTCTAAATGATGTGTCCATTTCATTAAAAATATTAGATAAATCTAAGAGTTTTCTATTTATGCTATCTCGATTTCTATTGACTATTTCACGACTAGCGAATTTTTCACCGCTGTCACAAAAATATGCGTACATTGTGTCTAGCCAGTCTTGTCTTAGACTTAGAAAAGTGACACAACCTATTAAAGTTTCAATAATGTTTAGATAAGTGAAGGTGTATGTTTCAAAGAAAAATGCAAATATTAAGTCTATTATGATTACACCTAGTGCGCTATATAGGTGGAGGTGATTTTTGAACGCTATACCCACTATTGACATCAAAGAAAGAGTTGCGATTAAAGACACATCATTGTTGCTCAAGGCAAACCCAACGCCGAAAAGAGTCGCTAAGATAATAGCATGGTGTTTTTTGAGTGTGTAGACTGCAAGTAAAGTCATAAAAATGCTTGCTATATGAAAAATATTAATATTAGCGAGAGGAGGTATGCACGCTAGACCGCAAGAAAGGCAAACTATAGTTAGTCCCATCGCAACCCCTTCATCCATTGTTAGTCTAAACACATAAGGACGAAAAGCAACTGCGCAAATTGCTTGATTGAATATGACTAGTGCTACGCATGACATTAGCATACTTATGCAAGCATTGATAATATTACCACCAATAATTTCATAGTATAAAAATCCGCTAAGAGATATTAGCATAAAAGGTAGAGCGAAGTACACTTTTAAGCGTTTATTCATATAGAATAACCCGACTATAAGTAGTATACTTGCAGATATACCACTAATAATAAGATTTTGTATGGATAAATCGGTTAAAAAATTGCAAGTCAAGTACAAAGGTGCTATTATGTACGATTTTGCTATGGTGATAATAAGTGCAAACGCAAGCGCAATGCCAAATGGCGATATTCCTCGTACTTCAGCCAAGCAAAACAAATAAAGTAAGGCAAAGATAACTGTGATTTTGCCTAATTGTCGTAGATTAGATTTTAACATTTTCACTCCTATAGATTTAATTAGTTACTAGTATAAAACTTTGTTTTATTTATTTAAAATAAAAAAAATATAAAAATTTGCTTTTTTGAATAAAAAATTGACTTTAAATGTTTGAATATTTATTATAATAATGTTATACTATTAACATACTAATATAGGATAGAGTATAACTATTAATTACAAGTTGAGGTCTATATGAATAAGATTAAGTTTTTTATGTTGACATTATGTTGTTTATGCGTAGGCGTTGCATCCTTTGCTCTTGTAAACATTTCTAATGTTTATGCTGTTGAGACGATGACAGATTCTATTGAGGAGATTTCCAAAGCACCTGCATTGCAAGGTGTGACAAAGATTGAAAACCTTATCGTGCTTGTTGTGTTGAATGGTGAAACAGCTCAAAAGAATTATGTCAACCAAGTAGTGCAAAAGGTAGAGACCTTAGTTAATACAAATAATAATAGTTTGCGTAATTACTATAAGGCATTATCTAATGGTAAATTGGACATAAATAGCACTATTGCGACTGTCACTAAAAATGGTGTGACTGACTATTTTATTCACGAGGCAAAAAACATATCTAAAGATGATATGTATTCTACTACACCTAATAGTTTAGAGGCTAATCTAATAAAAGATGCCTTGGATGAACTAGATTTGTATCCAAACAATGTCCCTTCTGCAAGCGAGTTGGATGCCAACAACGATGGTATAATTGATAGTATTACTATGCTTGTTATCAATGAAGGAGATAATAAAGTTGATGTAAAAAGTGATAACAATATGCTATTATGGCCTCACCACTGGGGAACAAACAATCTTTGCAGACCAACTATAAATGGTAAAACTGTTAGCGGTTATATGCTTTTTACAAGTGATATGATTGATTACGGCGGTGCTTTGGGTACATGCTCATGTTATGCTCATGAGATGGGGCATCAGTTAGGTTTCGCTGATTTGTACGAGACAAAAGATGGTGGCGCTTGTAATGTTGGTAAGTGGGATTTAATGTCGGAAAATGCTTTGCAATATATGAACTCCTATAGCAGAAAGGTCGCGGGGTGGTTGGAAGACGGTCAATTTGTAAAGTTATCTACAAACGGGACATATACTTTAAAACCTGTAAATTATGATGAGGAAAGTGTGTTAAATGGTGGAACTTTGACAAACCCGACGATTTGCTATTATGTAGAAGATCCCAAGTATAAGGGACAATATATTTGTTTTGAATATAGAAAGAAAGACGGACTTTTTGAGAGCACTCTTCCAAACGCAGGGCTTTTAATTTATCGTATAGACACTAATTTAGTAGTGAATCAATATTATCTACCAAGCAATAATTACTCTACAACTTCTGCAAGTATGCATATAATGAGACCAGTCGGGCAAACAACTCCAGCAATTTATGGCGGTACAAATAATACAACCTTTGGTATTGCGACAAACGTATATTCTACAGTTACAAGTGGCAACTATATAACTTATCAAGTATATGATTCATCATTAGAAATGAAAGATCAAACCGTTTCTTATGTGAATAGTGGTATTGTCGTGACAGATATTGAGTTTAACACAGACGGGACGATGTCATTTACTATTGAGGCACCTTCATTGCTAGTCAATCCTGAGGTCGATAAATCTAAATTTAGCGATCAAACATTATATGAAAAGCTCTTAAAAGCAATCGGTAAATCTAAAACTGAGACTGTATACTATAACGATTTTAAAGGTCTAACTAGTCTAGACCTTAGTGGGCAAAATATTACAGATTTAACTGGCTTAGATACGGTAAACTTGTCATCACTTACTTATTTAAATCTATCTAAAAATACTATAACAAATGGTTTGGAGTTATTGAGTCAATTAAGTTCATTAGAGACTTTAGTTATGATGGACTGTGGGTTGACTGAAGTGGGATTTGTCTCAAGCAGTGTAAAATATTTAAATCTTGCTTGTAACAATATTCAAGATTTTTCATCGTTAACCGAATTTACTTTATTAGAGAAAGCGTTGCTTGTGTTTAATCAATTTGACTATACCATTAATGCAAACAATACTATAAGATTATTAGCTGAAAAAGGTGATTCTAGATACATAATAGGTATACAAAATATAGGTTCAACTACATATTTGGGTGAAAAATATGTTTGGTATACCAATAACAATTTTGATTCTAGTGTATCATTTAAATTAACAAAAGATAATAGTGATATAACTAATACGCTTGATAGCGGGTTGGTCTTGTTGGACACTGGTTCATACAAAGCAATACTGACCATACCAAAAGATAGTATCTTTAATAAAGAAGCTGAGTTTGTTAAGGCTATTAATTTCAATGTAATAAATGTGACTCTTAAAACAGCGTATGTTGAGGTTATGCAAGGCAAAACCTATACGACAGATACTGCATCTAGTTTGAATGGATACACGTTAAACTTGGATCTTGAAATTGCTATTTTATATGGTGATGATAAAACTACTGTAGATAAAGTGGATACTGCAAAAGCTGGTATGTATTATGTGACCTTTACTATCACTAGTGATGATAGCACGGATAAAATTGTGCTTGTAAAGAAGGTAAAAGTCTTTGGGAATGACTATATCACTTATGGATATGATAAAGACGGCAAAGCAAACGATATGCCAGATGTGAATTTATACAAAGCACTTTTAAAAATGGTTGGTAAAGGTGATGGTGATTTAGGCGATGGTGATGAGAATAAACTTTATGCGCAAGATTTTTATTTTTATGATGTATACAATACGGGTGTTGAATGTATAACTCAAATTGATTTAAGCAGTAAACAAATAGAGTCGTTAAAAGGTATAGAACTATTAAATTTGGGTAAGGTCGAAAAAATAGTAGTCGATAATAATAAAATTACTGACATAAGTCCTTTATTTAATTTAGTTCATTTGAAAGAATTGTTTGCTTTTAATAATAACATTTCTAGTATAGCTGGGATTGAGTCTATGACTGGTCTAAATAAATTAGATTTGTCATATAATGTTATCACGGATGTAAGTCCTCTAAAATCTTTGACAGAACCTTATACTTTGATAGCGAATAGTAGAGAACAAAATTTAACTTGTGTAAATGTTATGTTCAATATGTTGAAGATGACAAGCAATGAAAATAGTTGGATAATTTCAAATAGCAAAACTATGTCTATGCTTTCTCCAAATCAGATATTTATTGTGCTTGTACAAGGATTATCGGATGGTGATGTGTATACATGGTACAAAAGTGATGCGGATTCTCAAAAGTCAGGCTTTACTTACTACCAAACTCAAGCAAATACATATATTGATTCTTCCGCTAAAGAGACTAGTTATTACGTAGTATTGGTTAATTCTAGCGAAGTAAAATGGGAAAATGGACAACAAACTATAAAGAGTGGTACGTTTTCTGTTGGTGTGAAAAGAAATAAAAACCTTTTTAAAGCTGATAGTTTGTTATCGTGTAAAAAAGTTTATTATGCTGTAGAATTATCATTGAAAGATTTGACGCCAGAAGAAGGTGGTTTACTTTTAAAAAGTGAAAATCCAAATGCCGTGCTTTCTACTGAGGTTATAGAATTACCGAGTGGTGATGATATAAAATTTAGTACTGTAAGTGGTCTGACACTTGGTGAGGATAAGAAAAGTGTAGAAGTGACGTATTTAGAAAATATTAGTGGTAACAAATTCCAAAATGGTACAGTAGGTAGATATCAAATACGCTATGTAGTAAGCACTTACAATGTTAAGACTGGAGTAGTTAGTGACACTACTAGTATTTATAGACTCATAGAAGTTATTGATAATACTCAAGTGAAATATTATCCTAACAGCGAAAAGAATGATGATGCTAGCGGTGTGATAGATGAAAATCTTTGGAAGGCTTTATTAAAGCTCACTGGTATTACACCAAAAGTAGATGTTAATGGTGATGAATATATTAATAAATACGATACCTATAGCTTGACTTCTTTAGATTTGCAAAACTTAGGCATCGAGTACATAAATGGAATAAATGAGTTTGCGTTACCTAAAGTAACCGCGATACGACTCAATAATAATAAAATAAAGAGTGTTATACCTATAAAGAAGATTCCTAGCGATATGTTTGAAAATTTGATTGTTATAGATTTGAGTTATAACCAAATTGCTGATGCTAGTCCTTTAATAGATTTTAAAGTAGTGCAAGATGAGAGTATTATAGCAGAAGGTAAAAATAGTACAATTTATATTAATTTAATACTTAACAAGTTAGATTTAAGTAAATCTGTTAATAGATTTTTATTGGATGAGACTTTATACAATCACACTGGTAATTACTTTATGAAATCAATTTTAGTTGGTTTGCAGGGGTTAGAGGAATCACAAGATATGGTTACTTATGGCCCTGAACGTATCCAAGCAGGTTTCTACTACTATGGTGAAAATATTAATAATGCAAAACTTGTTTCCTCAGCTATTCATAAAGAAGCTAGTGTAGGTAGCACAGACTATATTTACAATCAGTATTATTATTTCGAAGAAGCGGGCGAATATGAGGTGAAATTTTCTGCGAACTTTAGTGTGAGTTCTGTCAGTGTGTCTCGTGTAAACTTTACAGGTAAGATAAGGCACGGAAAGGTGTATTTGGCTACTAACGAAGTGGATGTTGATTATAGTGCGACGGATAGTGCGGATAAACGTGATGTTATAATTAATGATACGAGTTTGATATTTGATGGAATACCTAAAGAAGAATATAATATATTGACTCAAACGCCTAATTTTACTCTTTCTAGATTGGATAATTTCAAACAAACGACTAATGTGTATTTGAAGAATGATACCACGCAAGCGGGGCAGTTTAATAAAATTATAAGTGTAAAAGATAGAGAGGCACCAGTTATTGCGTTTACGGGTGATAATTTTATAATCATCCATAAAGGCGAGCCTACAGGATTAAATAGCCGTTATGGTGTGGATGTAGAGGTTACTGTTTCGGACAACTATGATACTAATGTCCAAATCAGTACCGAAGTGTTTAACTCAAAAGGCGAGTCAGTGAGCTATGTTGATGTGGATACCCCTGATAGTTATACGGTTGTATTTACCGCAGTAGATAGTAGTCGAAATGTCGCCGAATCGGTGCAAAGGGTGATTAAAGTTATTTATAGACCATACACAGTAGTTATGTTTGATAAACCTGAAGCGAAGTTTAAGACTGGCGAGTTGGAGTTTAATGTTCAATTGATTATCGCTGAAGGGGAAGATGTAAACCCAAACCCAGTATTCTATTGGTTTGTTGATGGGGAGTATGTAGGTAGTTCGCTACCAGCAGAATCAGATAATGAATATGTAGTGAAGAGTGCGTTTAAATATCAAGCTGAGACAGCAGGTGAACATACTGTTACCTTGCGTATAAATAATAAAACAGGTGATCCTTCTGAGGAAAATCAAACGCCTTATGAAAGAACCTTCTTTGTACTTTTAGATGATAATGTAGTGAAGATGGTGATTGGTGTGAGTATCGGTGTAGTAGTGCTTACAATAGTTACATTAGTAATTATTTTCGCATTTAAGAGAAAGAGAAAAGATAGGTATCAAGAGTATGAAAATAAAACATATAGATAGGAATTTACAAAAATGAGTAATATACATGATGGGCATAAGCAAAGATTAAGGGATAAAGCAAAACTTAATATGGATGTATTATCTGACCACGAGGTTTTAGAGTTGTTGTTAAATTATACTGTGGTGAGATCAAATATGAATCCTGTGGCACATAGGTTAATAGATAAATTCGGCTCATTATCGGCGGTTCTTAATGCTGAAGAGGAGTATTTACTTGAAGTGGATGGTGTAGGGAAGGCGACTGCTAGTTTTTTATCGTTACTACCGTCAATAATTAATAGATACAATCTAAGTAGCGCCAAGCAAATTCGCTCAAGTGATTGGAATACGGATACGTGTGTAGATTATTTTGCGAGGGTGTATGCTTCAAGTGTCAGTGAAGAGTTGTATATCGTTTTTCTAGATGATAGGGATAAATTTATAGCACTAGAAAACGTTGCTCATGGTGATCTTGATAGTGTGGGAATTGATTGCAAAGAGATAGCTCGTAAAGCTATAAAACATAGAGCAAAGAGACTTATCTTAGTGCATAACCATTTGAGTGGTTGTGCTATTCCGTCTAACGCTGATAAACAATCTACAATAGCGTTAGTGAGACATTTGTTGATGGTGGGAATTGCTGTAATTGAGCATGTAATAATGACTAGCGATAACTATTATAGTTTTCGTGATTATTGCCCAGAATGCTTAACCCCAGAGTTTTAGTTTTATGAAAAGTCACCTTTTAATAAGGTGATTTTTCACTTTTTTGTAAAAATAAACATATCTTAAGGTATGAGAGAAGTGAACTATTGTGATATTTTACCTAGAGAAAATGTTTTATATGATAAAAATTTAATAAATTATAATACAATGCATTTAGAGACAACGGCTAAAACTTTTTTGACAGTTACTAATGATAGGCAATTAATAGAAATATGTAAATTTTTACAAAGCATAAGGCATAAATTTATTATGCTAGGCAAAGGTAGTAACGTTATTTTTAGATCTAAGATTATAAAGCCTATTGTGGTACATTTGTGTGGGGATGATATAAGATTTTACAAAAAGGAAGATGGCTTTATGGTATCCGTGTTTGCAGGTGTATCATTATCTGCATTGCTCAAGCGGTGCGCGTTGTTAGGTGCTAGCGGAATGGAGTGGGCGACGGGTATCCCTGGGAGTGTCGGCGGAGCTATTCTTATGAATGCGGGCGCAAATGGTGGGTGTATGGCGGATATTGTAAAAAATGTGGTAATTTACAAAGATTTTAAGGTCAAAAAAATAGATAAAAAAGATTGTGGTTTTGGGTATAGAAAAAGCGCGCTAGGAGATGCGGTTATTATTAGAGTTGCATTATTTTTACCTTTTGGTGATAAAATAAAAATAAAATCACAAATGGAAAAATTTTTTGATATTAGGCGTGCAAAATCTGCTAAGGGTTTTAGTGCAGGTAGTATCTTTAAAAACTCAGATAAGCCAGCGGGGTGGTATATAGAGCAGGCAGGGCTTAAAGGGGTTTCTAGCGGTGGCGCCGTAATTTCTACTGAGCATGCAAATGTAATAATAAATAAAGGGAATGCGACGAGTAAAGATGTGTTAAGACTGATGAGGAAAGTTAAGCGTAAAGTCTATAAAAAATTTGGCACACTACTAGAACCTGAAGTGAAAATTATTTGATTATTTTATGATGTGACTACTATGGCATATTACGATTCTTTGTGCTATAAAGGGTTACCGTATAGCAAAGTGTCTACATAGGGTAAATAGGAGATGTTAAAAAAGGTGGGCGCTTTTAACTTAAATAAAAATAATTTATCTAGCAGTGCGCTAGAGAGTATTTTCACTCGTGTCGTAAGCAAACCTTTAATAAATTTATTTGCCAATATATTTAATCAGATCACTAACGCTAGCGTTGGTGCTTTTTGCGTAAGGCTCAAATCTATATGGTAGATTTGGCTTTTTTGCGTTAGCAAAATTGATTTTTATTGTAGAGAAAAATATCATTATAAGAGTATATTTAGTAATCAATATTTAAAAAGGAGAAGAGTTGTGAAAAAGAAAAAACGAGTCAACGGGACCGTAATGCTATCCGTCGCTTTTATATGTATATCAATGATAATTGTAATAGTTAGCGCATTAACATTTATGGTTGATACAACGAAGATAAATAGTTTGTTGCAATTTGGCGCGATATTATTGGTAGGTGGGAGCGGGTTTGTCAGGTTGGTGCAACACATATACAATTCATCTAACAAAGGCAACCGGTGGAGCACTAGTGAATTATAAACATTTATGAATGGAACATCTTTGAATGATATGTTTACAGAGGAGGGGTAAAGTAAGATACAGGCTACAACTCTTCATCTATTAATATAACAACATTGACTAATGGTGCGACCTACACATTAAAAAATAATAAGGGTAATATTATGGTGCTAGATAGTAAAGGTGATACTGTACATTCGGCAAGTCATACTGCTAGTACATTTAGTGGAGCGAGCTTGACTCTATTTGCGCTTTATAGGGTTGGTTATCCACCACCGACAGGAGGATGGAATGCTCTTTATTATTGTAAGATTTGGGATAATGATGTGCTAGTTAGAGACTTTATACCTGTAAAGAGAAAAAGTGACGGCGTGTGTGGACTGTATGCCATAGTCAATAAAATATTTTATACAAATATAGGCACGGGTGCGTTTAGCGGTATTTAAAAATAACATTATGTTAGTAACAAATCGTTTTGTATGATGCAAAGCGGTTTGTTTTTTATTTTGGCGGGCTATTTTATTTTAAAGTAAGGAGGTATGAGGCAATTATTACTGTATTTTATCGCTACAAATTTATAACAATGTGCATAAAAACCATAAAAAATAAACAATCTAATAATGGAGGTTTGTGTATGAGGAGCTTTATTAAATTTGGTGTGATTATGGCGCTATTATTTGTATTTGTTTTGCCGTCAGTGTTTCCTATGAGTAGGGGTGATGGTAATCCTAGTATAAAGAGTTCTAACGAAAATTTGGTCGCGGAAGATATTTTGAATGGTGAAAATGGCGGCGCCGTGGCGGGTGAGAACGACCGAACATTGCTTGATAACTCTTTGACATATAAAGCGGTGGATAATTGGGTGACCGTGCAAGACATTGAGACTACTGTAAACGAGCAAAAACCACATACTGCTTTTAATCCTATTGTTTTTGAGGAGTTTAGTAAAACCACTAGTGCTAATGATAAGTGGGCGGCTATTTATGGAGCGGACGAGGATAAGACAAGAGGAATAAAAAATGATGAAAAAAATAGAGCTCTTTATAATAGCGAGCAAAATTCATTGTGCGTTTTTGAAAAATCTAACGGCTTAGTGTATGGTTTTGATGAGGACGATATAAGAACTTTACCTACTTATCCCACAAAAGGTGATAAAGAAATTGTTGTGAATATTTAAAAATATTCTTGCAATTTTTGTTTTGTTATGATATAATGCTAACATAAAATTATACACAACGTGTGGCTTTTATGAGCGTAAATCCAGTTGCTTGGATATGCACTCATTTTTTTGTTTTTAAAAATGAAATCCATTCTTTAAGGTAAGAACGGTTTTTTTAAGTTGTTAGCGTTGTGATTAACTAAAGGAGTGAATATATGGAGAAACACAAATTACCTATTAATTTTAAGGAGTCAATGGTATTTACATTGATAATGTCATTTTTTATGGCGTCTATAATGTATTTATATAACCAAGCAATCATGTCGGGAGGACTATCGTGGGATACCTTCAAGTGTTTTAATTATCTTTTTTTGATTAATTGGGCTATAGCGTATGTATTAGCGTTGTTTGTTGCTCAACCACTTGCCAGTAAATTATGCTTTAGACTTGTGAATCCTAGTGAGGGGAAACCTTTTTTGATAAATTTGGTTATGTCGACATTTATGGTTTGTGTTATGGTGTCACTGATGAGCTTTGTAGGGGTGATGACAAATGCTATAGTTACAAATACATTTTCATTTGATATTATTTTAATATATATAACAAATGTCTGTAAAGCTTTTATTTTTGCGTTACCTTTACAAATTTTAGTTGTGGGACCGTTGGTTAGATATTTGTTTAGCGTAATCTATAGTCGCAAATACGCAAAAAATTCCACACTCACACAAAGTCAGCAGTTGACAACACCTATAAAATAGGATATAATTTTTTTATGAGATTGGATGTACATTTGGTAGAAAAGGGCTATTTTGAGACAAGGAGTAAGGCGAAGTCCGCTATTGAGGGTGGGTGTGTGAAAGTTTGTGGGAAGGTTGCGAAAAAACCTGCTTTTAATGTCGTAAGCGAAGAGGTGGTTGAGATCGTAAATCCTTTAAAGTATGTGTCTAAAGGTGGTTTAAAGCTTGAAAAAGCCATAAACGAGTTTTGCGTATGTATGAAAGGTGCCGTTGTTTTGGATATAGGTTCCTCTACTGGCGGATTTACAGATTGTGCGATTCAAAACGGAGCACAAAAAGTGTTCGCTGTTGATGTGGGGGTAAATCAATTACACGCAAGTCTTAGGGTAAATCCGAAAGTCGTTTCACTAGAGGATACTGATATTAGAGAAATTGATAAAGATTTGTTCGGTGAGGTCAATATAGCTAGTATGGATGTGTCATTTATATCCGTTACTAAAATCATACCATACATCTACAACTTGCCAAACCTTAGCGAGGTTATTTGCCTTATAAAACCGCAGTTCGAGTGCGGAAAGGATATCGCGAAAAAATGTAAAGGTATAATAAGGAGTAAAACGATACATAAAAATGTTATATCCAGCGTGGTAGATGCTTTTAGCAAATGTGGCTTTAACTTGTCAAATTTGACTTTTTCACCTATTCAAGGTGGCGATGGAAATATAGAGTACCTTGCGTTGTTTGCAAAAAAACCTTGCGTCAATATAGATTATGACAAGGTGGTAAATTTAGCATTCAGCAATTTTCAATTAAAATAAACATTTAAAAAGTTTGATATTTTAATAATTTTTTTAGTAAACACTTGATTTATTAGAGATTTTGTGGTATATTAAACTTGTTACGCCGATGTGGTGAAATTGGTAGACGCAACAGACTCAAAATCTGTCGGGAGCAATCCCATGCCGGTTCGACTCCGGCCATCGGCACCAATAAGGGCTTAAACTTACCTAAGTTTAGGCTTTTTTTGTTTACTTAAATGCGCGAATTTGTTTTTTTTAGAGTCAAAATAAGAGTCAATTTTAATTGTTTGTGTCAAAATAATTGTTTAATTGGTGAACTTCCGCCTCTTCAAATTGTTGTCTGATGTGAGTATATACTTTTAGAGTAATATCGGCTGTACTATGTCCCATCCATTTTTGTACTACTTTTGGTTCTATCTTTGCTTCCATTGCACGAGTTGCAAAAGTATGTCTTAAGCATTTTGTCATATTTGATTTACAATCGTAACCAATTTGCTTAAATATTTTTTCGCAGTTTCTATATTCTATGTAAGTACTGCTTTTTTGACGGTCTATAATAAGTCGTATTATCTTTTTTGTACGATTAAACAATGGTATTGTCCTTATACTGGAAGCGGTTTTCGGTTTTGTTAATACACCATTTTTATTAATGCTTTTGCTAATTTTTATTTCATTATTGTTATCGCTAAAATCTTCTGGTGTCAGCGCTAGAGCCTCACCAATTCTTAATCCTTGATATAGACACAATAGAAGATTGTAATAACCATAATCAAGCGCTAAAGACTCAAACATTTTTTCTTGCTCTAAGGTTAATGGTACTGTTTCATTTGCTTTATATTTTGGTTTTTCAATTGATTTCATCGGATTTTTTGCAATAATTTCCAGTTTTTCTGCTTTATCAAAACAATCGTTAAGTACGGTGTATATGGTTTGTTGTGTCTTATCGCTTTTTCCAGTGTTAATTATCTTTTTCAAATTTAATGCGCTTATTTTGTTTATTGGTATTTTAATAATGTCGTTTAAATGAGTTTTTATTGTGCTTTTTATATTATTTAGAGAGGTGTCTTTTATCTTACCCAATTTATATAATTTTATCCATTCATTTACCCAATCCTCAAACAGTATAGTTGATTTAGGTTGTACTTTATTGTTTTTTATTGCTAATTTTAATTTGTTTATACATTCTGTCTGTGTTCTTCCATAAACAGAGTGTTGTTTTCCGCAATTGGTATACCGTGCATACCAACGTCCATCAGGTCTTTTTGTGATTGTGTGATTTTTGTATTTCATTTTTTCATCCTCCTTAGGTGTTTTTAAGTCAAAAATCACAAATTGGTTAGTCCTAATTGTTTGTATATCAGCTTCGGCTGTCAAAACTCCGATTAGTGAACTTATTTGGTTAATAGATTCCATTAGTAGACTTTGATGCAATTCTAGCTGTTTTTATATAATTAATATTCATTTCAATGTCCTTTATTTTTTTGAACGTAAAATAGTGCAAAAAAACCTAAATCATTAATGGTTTAGGTGTTTGAGGTGTTTAAATTTTTTAATGCATTGATTCGTTGCTGGTCTTCAAGCAGTCTTTGAAGATAAGCCACTGACATATCCAAATAGATGCTATCCAGTTGACAGATTATGTCACAAGCCAATTGTTGGGTGTCGTTAATTGGAGTATTGGCTAATGAATTATCTGTCAAATAGTCAAATGACACATTAAAAAATTTGGCAAGTTGATTTATGGTTGACGTGTCAGGGGTTACTATTCCTTTTTCAATTCTGGAAATTGTAGCGTTGCTAATATGTAGCTTAAGCGCTAGATTTCGTTGGGTTAAGCCCTTTGCTTCTCTTAATGTCTTGATTTTTTCGCCTATATTTATTACGTTCATACACTAATTATATTTTAAATTTTATTGTTATTCAAGAAACTTTTAATAAAATTTAAAAAAAGTGTTGCATTTATGCAAATAATGTGTTAATATGTTACACAGAAGAAACAAAGGAGGTGCTATGACTGGAAAAGATATTATTATGGAACTGCAAGGAACAATGACAAATAGTGAATTTGCGAAAGTACTAAACATAAGTCGAGTGCATTTATGGAGAATTAAAAACGATAAATGCAAAATTGGGGTAAGTGTGATGCAATCAATCAAAAAAGAATATCCAACAGAAAGTATAGATTTATTTTTTACGGAATGCGTTGCACAGAATACACAACATAAATTAAAGGAGAAAAAAGATGAATAGTTACAAGATGTATCAAGAATGGTGTAAGATTTGGGGGCGAAACCCTGTTAAACCTCAGTCAATGGCTGA
>CAYMVO010000015.1:0-22205 GCA_964393975.1 uncultured Lachnospiraceae bacterium | reverse complement strand
TTATGGTACGACAGATAGCTTTATCCTACAACAAACATTAAAGGTAGGAACTACAGCAAGTAATATGGACTATGGTTCAACTCAAACCATATTAAAGGCACAAGGTACAGGTCTAGCCTTTGCTACAGGGTGTGCTAACTATTTTAACTACACCTATTGGTGGCTTCGTGCGGGCAATTTTAGTAATGCTAACCTCGCGTACTACGTCTACAGTTCTGGCCGTGTCAGCTTCAGCAATGTCGATCTCGCGAGCGTCGGCGTCCGTCCTGCTTTCGTCATGGCGGTAGCGTAGAGTATAGTAGGTGACTGCTTTATGAATGGAGATTAGACGCTAGATAATATTATCTTTTAGAGAAATCGTTATACATTTATGTATAGCGGTTTGTTTTTTGTGGTCTTTATTAGAAGATAAGATTTTTATGGTGGGGATAAGCTAACGCTATCGCACCTATGATATTGTACCGCAACCGTGGTACTACGTATCATTCTGCGGGATGTCTCGACGTTGCTCGGGATGATATAGGGTGGCGTTTTTACGAGTAATACCGCACCCGAACCGCTACCGCGTTTCTTTGCACTGGTCTTGATAACGGCGCTTTTCGTGTCTACTCAGGATGACGTTGTTTTAGTGATAATAAGTATTTTAGGTGGTGGGGTAATGGAGGATGACATACTGTCTTTGATATTATGCTTATTGTATAAGGTGGGGGTACCGCAACCGTGCTGTTTCATAGCACTCTGCGCTGGTCTTCATTGCGCGTATGCTTGCTTACGGACGATATCGTGAAATGGGTGGTGAAAGATAGAAAAATATTGTTTTTGTTTACTTTTAGCTAGATTTAGTATATAATAATATTTAAGAATAATGAAAGGTGAAAATATATGCTAGTGATTGAGAATATGTCACATTCTTTTGGTGACAAAGTGATATATGATAATGTGAACATCCGTATAAACAAAGGTGATAAGGTTGGGCTAGTCGGGTTTAATGGTTCAGGTAAGAGTACACTTATAAACATTTTGAATGGTAAAGTTTTAGCTGATGCGGGCAGTATAAGGTGGCATAGCAAACATAAGGTAGGGTATCTAGATCAGTATGCGGATATTGATAGGGATCAAACAATATACGAGTATCTCGAGGGTGCGTTTGGTGATTTGGTTGCGGTGGAGCAAAGGTATAATGAGGTCAATGAGTCTATGGCGACTGCGGATGAGGATAGACTAATGGAGTTATGCGAGCAAAGCGGGAAACTGTATGATATTTTGGATGAGCATAACTATTATGCCATACCTAGCACTATCAATAAAGTGGCGTCAGGATTGGGTGTGTCTAGCATCGGGCTTGATAAAAAAGTGGCAGACCTTAGTGGTGGACAGCGTGCGAAAGTGATGCTAGTGAAATTGCTTTTGGAAAAACCTGACCTCATAATACTAGATGAACCGACAAATTTTTTGGATACAGCGCATATAGATTGGTTAAAGAGATATCTAATTGATTATAAAGGTACGTTTCTAATAGTGTCGCACGATGTAGAATTTTTAAATAGTGTTATCAATGTGGTTTGGAGCGTGGAGCATAATACGATTGTGAGGTACACGGGTGATTATAATGCGTATTTGAAGCAACGAGATATGAAAGAAATGCAACACGACAAACAGCGTGAGTCACAACTAAAAGAGGTGGATAAATTAAAAGATTATATCGCTAGAAACAAGGCACGTGCGTCTACTGCTAGAATGGCAAAGAGTCGTGAGAAAAAATTAGAAAAGATAGTAGTGTTAGATAAGACTGAGAGCCCTAGTGAGCCTGAGTTTTGCTTTGTAAACAAGCCTTTTGCTTCGAAAGTTGTGATGACTATAAAAAATCTTACGATTGGGTATGACAAACCGCTAGTTAGTGGTATAAATCTACAATTACTTAATGGTGAAAAACTACGGATAAAAGGGTTTAATGGCGTAGGGAAAACGACTCTTTTAAAGACTATTTGTGATATGATAGCACCGCTTAATGGTGAGGTGCATTTGGCTGAATATTTGACCATAGGATACTATGAGCAAGATTTAAAATGGAATGATGACAATATCACTGCTGTGAATGAAATGAGGAATTGTTTTGATAAGTTGTCGGAGCGTGATATAAGGACTTTGCTTGCTCGTGTGGGGCTTGATTCTAAACATTGGAGACAATCTTTAAAGAGCCTTAGCGGTGGAGAGCAAAGTAAAGTAAAACTCGCTAAACTAATGGTAAATCCTTATAGTTTGTTAATATTAGATGAACCGACTAATCATTTGGATGTGTTAGCAAAAGAGTCGCTTGCAAAGGCTATACGAGAGTATAAAGGCACAGTTATCTATGTGTCTCACGAAAATGATTTTGCGGACAAAATAGGTGGTAAAGAGTTTAGCATAGAAAATTTATTATAGGAACTAGATATGTTTGTTGAGGAACTTGAAATAAAAAATTTTAGAAATTATGATTATCAAAAAATCATTTTTGATAGTAAATTAAATGTGATTTTAGGCAAAAACGCACAAGGTAAAACGAACCTTATTGAGGCGATTTTTTTGCTGGCAATTGGTCGTAGTCCAAGGACAACCAAAGATAAAGAAATGATTAATTGGAATAAAGATAATGCTTATGTAAGACTTAAAATAAATAAAAATTCAGGTTCAAAAACTCTAGAAATAAGATTAAGCAAAAATGGCGGGAAAATAATATTAATTAATGGGTTGCCTATAAAACGAATAAGCGAATTGATATCGGTACTAAATGTTATACATTTTTTCCCAGAAGATTTAAAACTAATTAAAGAGGCGCCTCAAGACCGTCGGCGATTTATGGATGTAGATATATCACAAGCATCTAGAAACTATTTCTTTTTATTGCAAACTTATGAGAAGGTTTTGTCACAACGAAATAAACTACTCAAGATTAGCAAGTCTATTGATGTGGTAAAACAAACTATAAGTATTTGGGATGAGCAGTTAAGTGTGGTCGCTAGCAAGATTATAATTAGTCGGATAAAATTTTTAAATCAACTAGCACCTATTGTACAAAAAAGCCACGCATATTTAGCGGGAAGTGATGAAATTTTATCTATTAGTTATCAAGGTGTCACGGGTAAAAGCACGCAAGAGATTAAGGATACCTTGCTAAAAAAATTAGAGGAAAATCTCGAGAAAGATTTTGAGCTAGGATACACGAGCGTGGGACCTCATAGGGATGATATAAAAATCACGCTCAATGGCGTTGATATCAGGTCGTTTGGTTCGCAGGGGCAACAACGTACCGCATCACTTGCTATGAAACTTGCGGAAATACAAATTTTTGAAGAGGAAACTGGCGAAAAACCTATACTACTTCTTGATGATGTGCTTAGCGAACTAGATCCTAGTAGACAGCAAAAATTGATTAATGTGGCTACAAAACAACAAAGTTTTTTGACCTGTACAGATTTTTCATTTGATACAAAATGTGCGATTTATAATGTTAGTAGTGGAGTGTGTAAAAAAATAGATAGGTAAAAAGTATTTTGGTAAAAAATTAATTTTATTAAAAAATTTACAATGTAGAATAATTTTTATACTTTTGGTTACAATACTAGTATGGAAAATATAGAAAAAATTATAAATTATGCAAATTCAGTTTATCAAAATGCAAAAATAGGTGTACAATCTATAAACAATTTAATGCCAAATGTAAAAAATAAGGAACTCAAAAAAGAGCTCCAAAGGCAACTAGATGAATACAATGCTTTTTGTGATAAAATGGAAGATTTTGCTAGGGAAAATAATCTTGAATTGAAAGACAATAGCTTTTTTGAAAAAATGAAACTATGTTGTAGTGTCAAAATGTCTGCCATTATGGGTAAGTCTGTGCGTGATTATGTGCAGTCATTGCTTGTAGGTACGGTGATGGGGTTGACAAAACTTTTCAAAGATAGATGGGACTATAGAGACTTGTCTAGTGAGGCGGATGCTTTGAGAGAGGAGTTAGAGTCAATAGAAGAGGATAATTATAAGTCACTAAAAGAATTATTAAAAACTGATATCTAAAATTTGGGAATTTTATCATTTATACTTGATAAAATTCTTTTTTTCTATTATAATAAATGCTATGGAAAAATATTTTATAAATACTTATGGATGTCAAATGAACATCCACGAATCAGAAAAAATTGCAGGCATCCTAGAAAGTATGGGGTATACCCTTGCTGAGAGTGAGAATGATGCAGATATAATTGTATTTAATACCTGTTGTATTAGGGAGACTGCCGAGCAAAAGATTTTGGGGCATATAGGCAATGTAAAGCACATTAAAAAGAAAAATCCTAACCTTATTATTGCGGTTTGCGGTTGTATGAGTCAACAAGAGAGTAGAGCTGAAGAACTAAAGAAAAGTTATCCTTATGTAGATATTATTTTCGGCACTTCTAATATGCACAAGTTTAAAGATTTTGTTTTAAAAAGAAAAGCAGTCAAAAAGAGAATACTAGATATTGAAGAGTATAATGGTGTGCTTGAAGGGATAAACCCACATAGAACGAGTGGTGATAATGCTTGGGTGAATATCAGTTATGGGTGTAACAATTTTTGTACTTATTGCATAGTACCTTATGTGAGGGGTAGAGAGCGTAGTCGTAAAATGGATGATATACTTAGCGAGATACGGGAACTTTTGCAAACAAATCGATATAAGACAGTCACTCTATTAGGTCAAAATGTAAATAGTTATGGTAAAGATTTCGGTGATGGGACAAATTTTGAAACGCTTTTAAAAGCGGTCAATGATTTGGAAGGTGATTTTGAGATAAAATTTTTATCATCACATCCTAAAGATTTTACTTTCAGTCTTGTTGATATCATAGCGGGATGTGAAAAGGTTAGTCGTGAGATACATTTACCTTTGCAGTCAGGTAGTGATAAGATTTTAAAGGCTATGAATAGACAGTACACTATTGAAAAGTATATGTCTATAGTGAATTATATCAAAGAAAAAATGCCTAATGTAAGACTCACTACTGATATAATTGTGGGGTTTCCGGATGAGTCGGAAGAAGATTTTGAATGTACAAAGAGTGTGTGCGAGACGGTGCAGTTTGATGGCATTTTTGCGTTTATGTATTCAAAAAGAAAAGGAACGAAGGCATATAATTTTGATAATCAAGTGGATATTGCGACTAAACATAAACGGGTAAATGAGATTTTGGCACTCGAAAAACAAATTATTCAAAATAAACAAAAGGTATAATTTAAAAAGTATCTGGCAATAATTTACGCAAAGGCAGGTGTCAAAAATGCGTAAAGCAATATATGGATTGGATACAGTAAAACAACAAATTGCAAGCTTAAAAGGTTGTGGAGTAGATCTAGAAGTCAATATAGGAAGAAAACGATTGAAAACATTTAGTGGTACAATACAATCGGTGTACCCGAGTGTTTTTACGTTTATGGATAACGATGGTGGAATAAAAACATATAGTTATTCGGATGTGCTATGTGGTGACGTGAAGATTTTATAAAAATCCTTTTTGAGTGAGTGACTTTAATAAAAGGAGTTTTTATTTTATGGCAAATACTAAAAGTAAATCAAATAGAAAAAATAAAACACAAAAAAATATAGAAAAAACTATCAAAAAAACGCATCCTATTACGCTTTTGATAGGGCTAGTGTCTTTAGTAGTCGGTATAGTGGCGGGTTATTTTGCTAGCAGTTTTATCACTAAAAATGATACTTTTGAGCTGGTGGGGGAGAGTGAAGTGTCTTTTTTAGTTGGCTCCACAGGTGTGTATACTGATGAGGGCGTGACTTGCATTTCTTACGGGCGGGATTTATCTAAAAATGTGGTGATAAATACTAATATGATAAAAAATAGTGATGGGACTTATGCTTTTGATACTGCTGAAGAGGGTGAATATTACATAATTTACACCATAGATGATATTAAGTATAAAGGTATTCAAAGGGTTAGAGTTATAACCGTAGGAGGAACAAATGAGTAAGAAAAAAACTTTTAATGGCTTTACGACGTTTATTGTTGGTGCAATAGCGCTTGTTCTCGGTGTAGTGGTCGGATTTTTTGGGTTTGCATATCTCAACCCTCCTAGGGCTAGCGATGTGTATGTGAGCGGTGATTTATCTATTCATTTTATGGAACTTGGCAACAATTATACTGGCGATAGCGTTTACATAAAAGCGGGCGAAACAGATATATTGATAGATGCGGGTAGTAGGACAAATAGTGCTTCTACTATTAGTAACTATTTAAACACTTATGTCACTGATAATAAATTAGAATATGTTATTGTGACGCACGCTGATAGAGATCATATAGCAGGGTTTGCGGGAGATAAATCAAATAAGAGCATTTTTGAACTTTACGAGTGTGAAACTATTATAGATTTTGCTAGGACTAATAAAGACGCTAGTGCTACTATGTACAGTAACTACACGACTCAACGGGATACTGAGGTTGCAAATGGCGCTAAACATTACACTGCCCTTCAATGCTGGAATAACGCCGATGGTGCTAGTAGAAAATACGAATTAAGTAACGGAATAGAACTGGAGATTTTGTACAATTATTATTATGAGTATGATTCTACTGATGAGAATAATTATTCGGTTTGTATGATGATTAATCAAGGCGATAAGCATTTCTTGTTTACGGGTGATTTGGAGAAAGACGGTGAGGAAAAATTGGTTGTAAATAATACACTACCTGAGGTGGAGTTGTTTAAAGCGGGGCATCATGGTTCAAAGACTAGTTCTAATGATTGCTTGTTGAGTGTTATTAAGCCTAAAATAGTTTGCGTTTGTTGTTGTGCGGGCTCCGTAGAATACTCGGGAAATGACGAAACTAACCAGTTGGAACTAGAAGCGTTCAAGGCGTATATGAAAAATACTTTTCCTACTCAAGACTTTATAAATAGGGTGGCAAAATACACCGATAAAGTGTATGTCACTACTTTAGGTACTGTAACTTATAATGGGACCAAATATAAAGATGATGGGTTTGGCTCTATGAATGGCAATATCGTTATTACTTCTAATAAAAACGAATTAACCGTGAATTGTTCAAATAATAATACATATTTAAAAGATACTGAATGGTTTAGTAAAAATCGTGTAACACCTACTGAATGGGCTTGATGAAAAAGACTTTAGCAAAATGCTAAAGCTTTTTTTGTAACAGAATATAAACTGTTTTTTAAGTGGTGAATATGAGATATTACTTAGTGTTTGATAAATGGCTTTTAGTGTTGATGTTAGTCGTGGGAATGGTTGATAATGTGTGTTCTTTTGTACTGACTTTTAATAAAAAATTCTCACAACGATTTTTAAATATTTCATTTGAAAGGCGTTTATATTCGTCGTCTATTTTTGCGTTGGACTCTTTTTCTAAATCATCTAACTCTTGTTTTATATCTAGATTTAAAATGTTTGTGATAAATTCTTTTATTTCGCTATTATGGTTAGATAAATTAATCATATCAAAAATAAAATTGGTATCACTACAATTTTTTGTTTTACAATGGTCATTATAGTGGCTTTTCAATGATAAACGTACATTATCACCAAATGGCTTTTGGGTGTTGGCGTGTTTATCTAGTTTATCTACAAACAGTTTAACGCTAAAGTATGGTTGTTTAAATGCTAAACAATGCCCATTATCAAATGCGGGTGCAAGTCGTAAGGAGTTATTTGCGTTTAAAATGAATTCAATATTGCGTTCGTGTCGATCTCCTTGTCCTAGAAAATAATCGACAATAGCGAGTTTGTACATTTCTAATTCGGTCTTTGAGTAATCAAAACGTTTATTAGTAGCCTTAGCAAAGTGATTTATTGCTATCATATCTGATTCAACACTACTTTCATAAATACCGTCAATTTTATGCTCAAGTGCGAAGGACTTTATATCTTTAAGAGTGATTGATTCGGTGTCGCCAATTTCAAAAAAGCTTTTTACTAAAACACCTTCCGTGACATTTCCATTTATTTCCCCTCTAGCAATAGTACTCTCAACTACTGGGAAACCTAGTTTTTTACCTAATCTAGTATATAGTACCTCACCAAAATTTGTTTTTGTTTGTACGGGATAAAAATAATTCGCTTTAAATAAATAGTTCACGCCATTTATGTTTGTCCAAAATTTAGGTGATTGACCATTTTGCTCTTCTTGTGTGTTGGTTATAGCTATTTTTGTTAAATCTATCATACGTACCCTTTACAATTTTTTTACTATATTTTACTCTATATTTGTATATTAGTCAATATCAAAAAAGGAAGAATTTAAAATCCTTCCTAATTTGTTTAGTCATTTATGTGTTCTATTTTCTCATCTTTGCTATCTAAAAATTTGGTATGCAAAGTGGTTTTTTCTATTACTTTATCAAATAACAGTAATAGACTAGGTAAGATAAATATAACAGCTATTACGCTTATTAATGCACCACGCCCTATAAGAAGCCCTATCTCTGATATTAACGCCGTGCTAGATACAAAGTGTATCGTAAAGGCGGCAAATATCAATATTAAACCTGATGTGAGTACAGTTGTAATAGATGCGTTAAGTGCTTTTTTCATAGACTCTAGTTTATTTTCAGTTTTTCTATATCGTATATACCTATCACTTATTAAAATGCCATAGTCAATAGTTGCACCCATTTGGATGGCCATAGCGAGCAAATAACATACAAAGAACACACTTTCGCCCATAACATTTGATATAGCAAGGTTTATCCAAATAGCACCTTGAATAGTGAATACTAAGATTAGTGGAACGCTTAGTGATCTAAAAGATAATAGTATGATTAGTATGATAGCTATGATGGTGATTAAATCGGTCTTTAATCTGTCAGTCTTAAATATTTCGCTAGTCTCAATTAGGTTGCTAGTCTCATTTGCGATGTAACTCTCTGTGAAAGTAGAGTTTGCTAAAACCTTATTTAATTCTTCTATGAAAGAAATTGATTTTTCATCATCAATAGCTAAATTTATATTGAAAATCATACGATTGTAATCATCACTAACAAACATTTTTTTCGCTTCGGTTGCTTGAGTGTAATATTCTTCAACTTTTATTTGAGTGGTGGTAGCAATTTGCTCAATGATTGTTACATTATTAGTCTTTGCGTTTAATGCCTGCACTAATTGTAAAATTCTTATTGTGTCATTATCTGAGATGTTGTACACTTTAAATATATTATCTACTGCTTCTTGTGGGAGGTTGTAGCTTGCTTTCACTTGTGCTTTAGTTAGTTTTGCAAAAGGTTTGTATTCGCTAGTAAACAATTGTTCAAATGTGGTTTTGTAATTGTCTATTTCTTTAGTGTATAATGCCTCAATTATAGCATAGTTTGGTAAAACATCTGTGCTTGTTATATTAGTGGAATCTTTGCCTAAAATGCTAGCATAGATACCTGACATTATATTTTCTGTGCTGGTAGGATAAGTGTTTTTTGCGGTCTCTAAATTCATCAATGTGTATAAGTTTTTATCATTAAAACCAGCATAAAGTGTGTCAATACTTACTTGTTTAGTTTGTGCTATGCTAGATATTAAAGTAGGGTTATTATGAAAATAATCTATCAATTCTATCATATATACACTGTCTGTAGTTTGCTTATTTAGTGCGGTGTATATATTAGTTAGCGTTGTATCATCTAGACTAAATTGCTCTTTTATTTGGTCATAAGTCATACTGGTATAAAGAGCCGTAGACACGATACTACTAGCGGAATTTATATATTTCTCGCCATCAACTTCTATGTTGATAATGTTAGCGAATAAATCTTTTTCTTCTTCTACTTTACCATTAGGGACGATAACGACAAGTGAGTTTTGTTTACCAAAAATTTTTTCTATTTTGCTAGATTCGATTTGTATTTGACTACCTTCTTTTGCTGTGTTTGCGATATAGTTAAATTGTACACCGCTTTGAAGTACGATACCTGCAATTACAAAACACACAAATATAGCAGGTAGTATGCATTTTGCTTTATTTGCAAAAGATGCTTCTTTATCCATTTTAGGTAAAAAACTCTTGTGTGAGGTCTTTTTAAGTGCGTGTGAAAAAATTAGTATGATAGATGGCATAAAGAATAATACCGCCAAGATGCTAATAAACACGCCTTTTGCCAATACAGCGCCTATATCAAAACCGATTGAAAAGTCCATAAACATTAATGCTATTAGTCCTGCCATAACGGTTAAACTACTTGCTATAATGGCTGTAAAAGCACCTGAAAGAGCGGATTTCATTGCTTCTACTGGTGGGAGTCCTTTCTCTTCTTCCTCTCTAAATCTACTGCATAACACAATGCAATAATCCATTTCTAAGGCGATTAACATTATTGCACTAATTGATTGCGTTATGAAAGATATTTCACCCAGTAATAGATTACTGCCCATATTGATTAAGATTGCGCATCCAATGACGCATAAGTAAACTAGGGGTTCGAGCCAACTCTTTGATGTGAGTGTTAGTATAGCGAGGACAATCGCAACTGCTATTCCTAATATTATTAACATCTCACTGCCAATAGCATTACGACTACTAGTTGCAGTGACTGCTTGACCACCTAGAGACTCGCTATACTCTTCGCAAACTACACGTATCTCGCTAATTGCAGTCGCTGTCGCCTCATCATAGTTACTTGAGTCAAAGAACACTTTTAGTAGAGCGTTATTATCTTTATAGTAGCTATTATTTGTGCTATCAAATACGACTGTAGACACATTGTCTATGTTTAATAATTTATTTTTTAGTTCCTCTGCTTGAGCGATGGTGACATTTTCCACCATAATACTTGCGTTACCGCTAGAACCAAATTCTTCCTCCATTATGTTTAGTGCGATTTTAGTTTTGCTGTCGTTAGGTAAGTATTTTGTCATATCATAATTTATACCAACCATAGGTATAAGGCATGTGCATGCTATGGTTATTGCTATGAATACTCCAAACAAATACCAACGACCTCGCACTACTAAATCAGCAAATTTGTTTAAAAATTTCATTATTTCCTCCTAAAAATTTTTTATTAACTTGATATGTGCAATATTTTATGCTATTATTAAATTAAATGCAATAATTTTAAATATACAAAAACATCAATGAGTCAGTTAGTATACACATGTAGCGGTTTTGTAGAAAACATAAAGGAGTTAAAATGGCAGAAGATTTAAGGGTGAAGAGAACAAATAAATTTTTGGTTGAGGCTTTAATTGATTTATTAAGAACAAGTAGTCTAGAAGATGTTTCGGTGCAAGATATTTGTAATAAAGCAATGGTGCATAGAACTACTTTTTATAAACATTTTGCAGATAAGTATGATTTGCTCGGGTACTTTATGGACGAGATAAAGCAAGATATTTTTGATAAAGCAAATCTAGTGAAACTGGAAAACGCAAAGCCAAAAGAAGTTTATTTGACATTAGCTAATATTGCTTTTGATTATATTGATTCACACCGAGATGTCCTTCTTAGTATTATGAATTGTAATAATGAGGATATGGTTAGAGGGCTGTTTTTTGAGACTACAGAAAGAGCTATAAAATCACTTTTAAAAGAGACGCAAGGAGAACTTCTTATTCCTATTAATATAGTCGCAAACTTTTACACGGGCGGGTTTATTTCGCTTGTTGAGTGGTGGCTAACTAATCCTAAAAAATACACCAAAAAACAAATGATGTATTTTATTGATGTGCTAATTGATGAGAAAAAATTTTGATTTATAATGTTTGAATAATGCATTTAAGTGTAAATATGAGGCTGAAAAAATGGAAAAAAATATAATATTTGTTGATTGTTTTAATACAATAATTTTGAGAAAAGTTTCTGCAAACGATGTGCTTTTTGAATGGGCGACTAATCTTGGCGAAGAGTTTGCTATAGAACCTGCTATCATTTATAATCTTTTTCAAGATACTAGAAGGAAAATAGCTATATCCGATTTTGTAAAGAGTTTTGAGTCTGAAATGTATTTTGAGGATATTGTGGAGAATTTTGCTGTAATCTTACAAAAAAACATTTATGGATTTGATTATGAAAGATTTATTGATAGAGCGGTTGCATTATACAGTAAAATCGAAATGAAGAATCATTATCTTAATGTGTCAGTGGTTGAAAGATTATTTGATTACAAAAATCAGGGTAAAAAGATATATTTAGTGTCGGATTTTTATTGTTCAAAACAAACACTTTCTGTGTGGCTGGAAAACTTAGGCGTATTAGAGTTGTTTGATGATTTGTTTGTGTCGTGTGACTATAATAGATCAAAGTCTAGTGGCAGATTGTATAAATATGTTTTAAAGCGACTTAACATTAAGTCAAGTCAGGTTCTAATGCTTGGGGATAATAGGTTTTCGGATAACTTTAGAGCTGGTCTAATAGGAATAGAATCGGAGCATATTGCTAGTGATATAGAAAAAGACAATGAAAATTTATCAGATAAGACTAAATACGGAATTTTTGATAACGCTTATAGTGCTTGGTTCAATGATAATAAGTGTGATTTAAATTTTTCTAATCACGCTTTCCCACTATTTTTATTTACAAAAAGACTTTATGAAGAGATTGAAAAGAGTGGTACAAAAGATGTGTTTTTTCTAGCGAGGGAAGGTCAGTTTTTAAAAAGGCTTTTTGATAAATACATTGAGATATTAAAGGATAAGTATGACGTTGATGGTAATATAAAAACACATTATCTTTATGCTTCCAGAAACTCTGTTTTGTGTGCTAGCTTAGACGAACTAGGAAAAGAAGATTTTTATTATTTATTTAGATCATCAAAATCTATGAGTGTAGAAAAGTTTTTATTAACATTAAATTTTAGTAAAGATCAAATAATGGAAATAAGTAATAATTTTGCTTTTGAAATAGATAAAAAAGAAAAAGATTTTGCAAGCTCTAAACAGTTTAGGGAGTTAAAAAGAAACAAGCTTTTTATTGATATGTATAACAAGAAAAGGTTGGAACAAAAGACTGCATTCGATTTGTATTTAAATCAGTTTGGGGTTGATTTTAAAAAAGATGGTATCACTTTGGTGGATATTGGTTGGAAAGGTACAATGCAAGATTTGTTTAATAAGTTTTTTGGTGGAGAGGTGTTACTTAAAGGATATTATGTAGGGAGTAAAAAAAGCGGGGGTTTTGGTAATGAAAAAACAGGTTTGTTGTATGATAAAAACAATAATAATCTTTTTGGTAATGATGTAAATAAACATTGTGTTTACAATTACGAGCAGATTTGTCGTGCGAACCATAATAGATGTGATGGTTACGTTATCGTTGATGGAGTTGCCAAACCTATTTTTGATACATTGCTTAAAGATGAAAAGATTTATAATGACATAATAAAACCTTTGCAAGACCAAATCGTGACAAAATTTGACCAAATTGCGAGGTGTGATTATAAAAACCTATCGTTATTTCCAGTAGTGGCTGTCAAAATGTACTATGAATTAAATAAAAATAAAACAAAAGCTGATTGGGAGTGGTTATCTAGGAGTCAAGATACACATCACGATAATTTTGGTGATGTTAGGTATCCATTTAAAATTACGACTAGAAACATTAGAGAGTTGGGGTTTAAGATAGCGGATAAATGTTTTATTTATAGAAAATATTTAACCATTAAAAATTTAAAATTAAACTTAAAAGTTCAATCTTCAAAAAAGCATAAGAAAAAGTATAATATTCGTAAAATAAAAAACTATCAAACCATTAGTTAAAAAGCGGTAAAAATGGTTTGATTGTTTATCAAGTTAATATGGAGAATTTGTTCTAACTCTAAGATGAATAACTAGTCAACGATTTGCTAATCATTAGCAAGTAAATCAACTTTATTATATAGTAAGGTATACAAAGTAAAAACACACAAAAACACAACACACAATAAATCTCGTGCGTTGTGTTTTATTGATTTGATTTATGTTTCAATATCTGTAGGGGTATTAGTAGCGACTAAATTGACTATTATAAAGATTGTAATAAAATCCTTTCATTGCGAGCAATTCTTTATGCGTGCCTTGTTCAATAATGTTGCCCTTATTCATAACGAGTATAAGGTCAGATGACGCGATGGTAGAAAGTCTATGTGCCACAACGAAACTTGTTTTTCCTTGCATCATCTTAGCAAAGGCGTCTTGTATAGCGAGTTCGGTACGTGTGTCAATGTTACTAGTCGCCTCATCTAGTATTAGCATAGGAGGTTTAGCAAGCATTAATCTAGCGATACAAATGAGTTGCTTTTGCCCTTGTGAGAGGTTGTCCCCATTTTCGTTAATAATGGTGTCGTAGCCATTGGGCAGTGTTTGAATAAAGTGGTCGACGCCAGCGAGTTTTGATGCCTTTTTGATTTCGGCATCGGTAGCGTTTTCTTTTGCATAAGCAATATTGTCTCTAATAGAAGCCGAGAAAAGCCACGTTTCTTGTAAAACCATACCGAATTGTCTTCTTAGACTATTTCTTGTGATTTCGGTCACAGGGTATCCACTAACA
Source organism: uncultured Lachnospiraceae bacterium (assembly GCA_964393975.1). Classification (GTDB taxonomy): domain Bacteria; phylum Bacillota; class Clostridia; order Christensenellales; family UBA1242; genus CALVNN01. Next base: position 7,701 of record CAYMVO010000015.1, on the reverse strand, counting down.
CAAATCTGTCCTTTGTCAACATCGTAGAAACGCATAAGTAAATTTATTAGTGTGCTTTTACCACAACCAGTTGGTCCCACAATAGCGATTTTTTGTCCTTTTGTGACATGGAGATTAAGGTTTTGGATAAGTTTTTTATTTTGTGAATATGAGAAGTCAACATTTTTAAACTCTACTTCGCCTGTGCATTTTTTAATTTCAGCAAGTCCAACATCACTAGGTTCATTTTTCATATCTAACACATTAAATACCCTTATAGCTGATGCGTATGCGAGTTGTAGATCAGAAAACACATCTGCTATATCATTGAAAGGTCGGGCGTATTTATTAGCATAACTCAAAAATATAGATATTTCACCTACACTGATGGTTCCATTTATAGCGGATAAACAACCCATTATGGCTACAGTTGCGTAAAGTAGTCCGTTTATAAATCTAGTGAAAGGTGCGGATAGTGAGGATAGATAAATTGCCTTTTCATTTATATCTTTTAATTGTTTGTTTATTTCATCAAATTTTTTAATGGAGCGGTCCTCATACATAAACCCCTTTACAACTTTTTGATTACCGACCATTTCCGCCATAACTCCTGATAAATCACCGACTGCTTTGGTTTGCTTTTTGTATAATTTAAGTGATATTTTTGCTATAACAGTCGCAATAATTATGGAAACAGGTGTAGCGCATATAATTACTAATGCTATAGTAGGATTTATATTTATCATAAAAATTAGTGTGAGTACTATTGTTGCTAAGCAATCAAAAAATGTAGTTAGCCCTTCGACAAAACCATCGGTTATCGCGTCAACATCGTTTACCATACGACTTTGTAAGTCTCCGTGACTAGAATTGTCAATGTATTTTAGTGGTACTTTATTAAATTTGTTGAATATATCGTTATGAAGATGTTGTTCAATTCTATAAGAGAGTCCATTTGCTACCCTTGTAAGTAGCCATTTAAACACTGCAAATCCAATCACACAAATACCTAAGTAAATGATAAATTTAAGTACCATATCAAAATTAACTTCGTTTGGTCCAATGATATAATCTATGCCGTATCCAGTGATAAGTGGTATTAAAATTTCAAAAGTTGAGTTTATCACGGCGAAAAGTAGCACAAGTAAAATCAAATACCAATATCGCCTCATATACTTGAATATTCTTGAAAATACATACCTTGCTTTTGGCTTTCGTATTTTAGCAACGCTCTCAATACTTTTTAAATTTGTATCTAAAATTACACTAGAGTCTTGCATTTTTTCCTTTTCGCTCAAGGTGGTTGAAACAGGTTCGTTTTGCGATGCAGGGATAATGCTTGGTACGCTAACATTTTCTACTGGTTGCGCTTTTTCGGGGTTGTTAAAAGATGGCTTAGGAAGTAATGCTATTGCCTTTTGCAGTTTGCGCTCTTCTTTTTGTGATCGTCTCTTTATTTGTTTTTTCATTTAGCATACCTCCTTATTTTGTTTGTGAATCGTATATATTTTTATATACGTCGCAGTTTTTCATCAAATCTTTGTGTGTACCTACGCCGACAATGTTACCGTTGTCCATTACAATGATTTGATTAGCATTTTTGACCGTGTTTGCTCTTTGAGAGACTAAAATAACGGTAGATTTTATTTCTTTTTTTATTGCTTTACGCAAATTTGCATCCGTGGCAAAATCTAATGCTGATGCGCTATCATCCATTATGAGAATTTCAGGTTCGCCAACAAGCGCTCTAGCTATGGTAAGTCTTTGTCTTTGCCCGCCTGAAAAGTTTTTACCGCCAGCTTGTACATTAAAATCTAACTTACCATCTAGTTCTGATACAAAATCTGCACTTTGAGATATTTTAAGTGCCTTTTGTATTTCTAGTAGGGTGGCATTTTCTTTACGCCACCTCAAATTTTCTTTTAGTGTGCCTTTAAACAAAACCGCTTTTTGAGGCACGATACCTATTTTTTCTCGTAATTGATGCAGTGGATAATCTTTTACATTGATGCCATCAATAAGTATTTGACCACTGGTAACATCATAAAATCTAGGTATTAGATTGACAACACTGCTTTTACCACTTCCAGTGCCACCAATTATACCTATAGTATCACCCATAAAAGCCGTAAAACTAAGGTTCTTAACTGCCATTTTTGCAGTGTCCGAATAAGCGAAACTAACATTTTTAAATTCTATTTTTGGTGTGTTTTTACTAGTAGTAATATCTATGTAATTATGATTTGTTTCAACGATAGATGGCTTTGTATCAAAGACCTCGTTTATTCTATTTGCGCAATTTGTTGCTTTGATAAACGCAATTATGATATTTGCAAGCGAGATTAGCGCAAGCGATATTTGTGTGAGATAGTTTACAAAAGCGATTATTTGACCTTGTGTCAAGTCTCCCGCATTTACTTGAAGCCCGCCGAACCACATCACCGCTATAATGGCAAAATTTATGATTGTAACGGTGATTGGATTGAGAAGCGTTGATATAGATACGACTTTTACAGCGGATTTTCTTAGTTTTTCGCTTGCTTTTGCAAATCTATTTTCTTCATAAGACTGCTTGTTAAATGCTCTTACCACTCTAGCACCTTGCAGGTTTTCTCTCGTGATTTTTGACACGTTGTCCAAATCTTTTTGCGTCTCATCGTAAAGAGGTTCGGTCTTTTTAAGTATCCAAAATACCGCTATCAAAATAAGTGGTGCGACTACTACAAATAACAAGGACAATTTTAAATCTATTATCATCGCCATTATTGTGGATCCAATTATCAAGAGTGGCGTTCTCATAATTATTCGTAAAAACAAACCGAGTGAAGTGTTAATCCTAGATACGTCGTGTGTCATTCTATTATTTAGGCTCGCCGTGGTAAATTTATCTAGTTCGGCATGTGAAAATGTATTTATGTGTTCGTAAAGTCCTTTACGTATTTCATAACTTACACCTGTACAAGCTATTGCGGAAAGTTTTGAACATATTATAGTACTTATGATACCTATAATATTTAACGCAACTATTATTATACCCCAAGTGGTGATGTAGCCTACATCATGATATTTTATACCCACATCTATCATATTTGCTACTAAAAATGGAATAATTATGATCGTAGCAGTCTCTATAATTTTAAATAGTGGGGCAAAGATCATTTGTTTTATATAACCTTTGCAAAACCGAAATAGTTTTCTCATTTTGTTTAATCTCCTAAATATAGTTTGTTAAAAAAATCAATTTTCTTGCCAAAAATCATAGATTTATGTAATTTTTTATTAGTATAGCACATTCTTTAAATTTTTGCACAAAAAAAGATGAAATTGTTATGATTTGTAAAAAACAAAAAATATATATTGACTAGTATGTTAAAATGTTGTATTATTATATAAAGTAATAGTTGGGAGTTTTAATATGACTAATAATAAAAGAGTGTGGAGGTCTGTATTTATATTGATGCATGTCTTTGTTTTGAGCGTGGTTTGGTTAGTTGCGAATCATATTCAAACACATATAAATGTATCAGGTGTTTTTTCTAATGAGTCTGTGATAATTGATAAACCAGATTTATCTATGCTTCAAAGATATGTGGATGAGTTAGATACTGATACTAATGAAACGAGTAAAACAGTTAGTGGCTCCATGCTTTTATCAGGTAATTGTAAAAATGATTTAACATTCACTTCTGAAGGAGGAAATGTTTGTTTAACTTTTAGTTCATTTGAGAACTTTCAAGAAAATTCTCTTATAATAGATTATTGCATTGAATATGAGGATGGTACAAAAGAATACTTACAAATTCAATGTGTTACTACATATAATGAAGATGGCGTTAAAGATGTCCTATTCGAGTATGGTGGAGTCACTTATAGTGAGAATCAAATAAGAGATAATGAGTAAAGATGGGGTAACTAAGTGTTTTGGCTTTTTTAGTTTTTTAGTTGTTGCAATTATTGCCATTTCAGTTGTTACATATGCAATTGATACATTTAACTATTTATACGCAGAAGAAATTACAGTTGCTGGTGTGCTATTGATTGTCGTTGAAGGTTTGTTATTATTGCCGAGCGGAGGTATTTCTGCGGTTGTTTGTCAAACTTTAAAATCAGCGGGTAAATCTATAGTAAAAAATGCTACTACTAATACTGGTAAATACATAGTAAATGAAAATATAAAAACTATAGAAGAAATAATAGCAAAAAATGGAACTGATATTGTTGCGAATTCGACAAAAAAGTATGCTTCTCATAGTGGTCTTGTTAAATTTTATAACAAAATATTGGGTAAAAAGCAAATACTGAAGTGCATCATATAGTAGAGCAGCGTATTGAAAACTTAAATAGGTTTGGAAAGTATAATATTCATTCCACTGGCAACACAGTTCGAATACCCAAAGAAATGCATGATAAAATATCAAAATTATATTCTACACAAACAATTGAAAATAAAAATTTGTTTAAGAAAATAACAGGACATGATCCATGCGAACAGCCTATTCGTAATTATATGAATGGACTAGATTTTGATACACAATATGAAATAGGTAATAAAATAATAAATTATTTTAAAAATTTTAATGGTAAGAAATATGAGATTGAACGAATATAAAGGGGTGCAGAGCAGTGCAATATAAAGTAATTATAACAGGTAAAGGTGGAACAATTTATCAAGGGATAAATATGGTAGATAAATGTCTTATCAAAGGTAAATGTTTAGAGATGTTTATCAATGCTAAAGAAGTCAAAGAAAAATTGTTTATAGGTGATATTGTAGAATTAGAAGAAACGGAAAATATGTTTAAACCAAAGGTAGTTTCTTGGGAAGCTTGCAGTAAGGAAAAAAGATTAGCAAACATTAAGAAGGCTTACTGCCAATGGCTTAGTTGTGCGGATTCACATTCTTACACTTTAGATAACAATCAGGAAAAGATTAATGGTAGAAGTTTTACAGATTTGATAATTTTTAATAATGCATATGAAATATTATCGGCTTATAAAAAACTATTGACTGACTATCAAAAAGAGCAGGGGTGTTTGCCTATTGGCGTAGATATAGTAAAAATCTCAAAACTTATCAAGAATATGCGTATGGATGCAAAGAAAATTATTGGCGTAGATTTTGATAGTAGTTTTGGTTTCAATAATCAAACTATTAAAAATGTTATTTCTACTTTTCAGAAACAAAACAACATTGATGGTCAAGATGATGAAATTTTAGATAACATACATAATAGTAACTTAAACTACTTAAGACAGTTAGGTCAAAATGTTTTTGGTGAAAAATGTATGGAAAAAGGAATTTAACATGCTCAAAAACCGAGTTAAAATAGGTGATTTATTTATTACATCAATAGTTTGTTTATATCTTTTTTATGTATATTTTTGCTTTAGTTAGCGTTCTTTCTTCTCAAGAAAATAACATTAAAAAGATAATTAGTAAATACATAAATAATGTGTTAATCGTAGAAGTAAATACAGTTGGTGGTGAAATTATAAAAGGTTCAGCCATTATAATTAATCCTTATAATGTGATATCTGTTGCGCATTTATTCAGTTTTCCTGTTGAGAGCATTATTGCATATTCATATAACAAACAAAGTAGTTTTAATTTAACTTTGATTGATTGTAATGAAAGTAAAGATTTGGCTTTACTATCTACTGATGTAAAAGTTGGTGATTATAAAAATTTGAAAATGATTTCAAAAACAGAAGTTTTTTATGGAGATAAAATTGTTAAGATAGGCAATGCGTTAGGTCAAGGGATATCTATTGATTCTGGAATAGTTTCTAATCCCTTTCAAAAAATAGAATTTGAAGATAATGTTTTTGATGTAATTCAAGTTTCAATAAATATACGGAGTGGTGATAGCGGTGGGGCGATATTTAATACTAAAGGAGAATTTTTGGGGATAATATCATTTAAAACCAATAATGGATTAAATAGTTCTGATAGTTTATCTTACATTATCCCCAGTTTTGTAATAAGTGTTTATTTAGATTCAGTGAATCAATAATTTTATTATAATTATTTATTCACGTATTGTTATAAATTAGAAAACTAATAGTAACATAAAAAGTAAACTTTGCAAGAGTTACTTAATAATACATTTATTCTATTAAATCAGAAATTAATTTAATACTTTAAGATGTCAGGATAAAAAAGACAAATCGTTTTTGTTTCGGTTTGTCAATTTTTTTAGATATAGTTATTTTAAGTTTAATCTTTTGTTTAAATCATTGTAATCAATTTTGTTAAACTCTATAGCGGAATAAATCTCTTCAGCAACTTCACCTGCAAGCAAACATCTTTGTTTGTCGATTTGAATTGTTGAGTCTAGTTCTTTTCCCGCTAATAAATCGTTGTACTCATTACATTCATCTTCTATATTTGACAACATCTCTTCATTAATAGGACTTGTGATATTCATTTCTTGAAGAAGATATTTATTAATGTAATTAATGCATTTATCACTTAAACAAATAATTTCCTTTTCTTTTAACATACTTATTACCTCCTAAAAATTTAATTGTTATCATTGGAGTTGACCAATATTACATTTCTATTACAAAATAGTTGATTTCTGATTTTTGGATAAAGTTGTAGTCAGTGGCACCAATTGCTTTTAGAGCATAAGCGATACCGCTGTGATCTTTATCTCCTATGAGGGTATTCATAACTATGTTTCCGATACTCTCGTTGAGGTCTTTAGCGGAACCAATTTTTGCGACCGTGTCAAGGGTGTGGAATAAATCTTCCGTATCTTCATCACTTAGGTTGTTTAATGTTATGTTGTTATGTGAAACGGTGTAGGTGAAAGCGGTGGTCTCTTTCAGTACATTTACTGTAGAAGATACATACAAATAATCTGGAATGTACCCGCTAACATAGTTATAGGGGAAAGAAGTCATATCTTTTTTGAGAGGTGTGATATCTATTTTTACGGTTGTGTTAAAAATCACGCTACCATTATCAATATCGCTAAAAGTGACTTGCAGTACTGATAGTGAGCAGTCTTTTTCGTTTATTGTGATTTTACCACCTAATTCCTGTTGAACAATCAAATTTGACAATGCACCGACCTGTTTATCGGTGAGTGTTATGTCTTTTATCATAGGTGAAGTGACACCATTAAGGTTTATTTTATACCCTTCTTCTTCGGTGTATGTGATCATATTTGCAACAGAACTATTAATAGCAGTCCTAGCATCCGCCATATCATTGTTTGTAAATGCGTTAGGGCAGAGCGTCGATTCATCAACTTTTTGATTTAGCGTGCGTAATTGCCCTACAGTGTTGAATAAATCAATGTCGTAAGTCGTTCTAACAAAAATATACCCCGCCACAACTATAATAGCTATAAAGCCAACAATACCTATTATCGAAAAAATTAGTTTTCTTATAAGCTTCATAAAGCCCTCCTTAAAATTTTTTAAAAACTTCTATAGTTATTATATCAAATAATGTTTGTAAAAAGCAATTAAAATTTACTAAAAAATTTATTTAGTGAGCATAATAAAAACTATGTGACGTAAAATTTTAAGCAAGTTAAAATTTTTATTGCTCTCGCAATTACACAATAAATTGTGTACGTCACTGATTGAAATCAGCGGAAACCTTGCAAAATACTTTGTGCTTTGCTCTCTTTCCTTGATTATAAACTATGTGTCGTAAAATTTTAAATCAAATTTAAAATTTATGCAAATTTAACAATTTGCTCTAAA
>CAYMVO010000014.1:0-29114 GCA_964393975.1 uncultured Lachnospiraceae bacterium | reverse complement strand
CTCTTAGTATACCCATTATTTCATTATTTTGCAACTATTTTTTACATATTTTTTAAAAATTTTTTATTACCAAATGTAATTACATAATAAATTGTCACTTTTGGTGTATTTGTAACATAGTATATAATGAAGATTTATATCTTCACAGAATACAAATTTTATAGGAGGAAAAATGTCTTTTTATACGAGCAATAGAACATCACTTTGTTGTCCAGGTCCTATAAGTGGTAATCCACTAAACGGATTATGCGAGAAAGTGTGTATACATACTACAAAAGTGTTTGATAGTTGCATCAAACAAATTGGGCTAACGGGAAACCAAGTAGACGTGACATTCACCACACCTACACCGACTGAGCCATTAACATTCGCAAGTGCAAGCACAAACACAAGTATACCTACCACAATAACAGATATTGTAGTAGACCGACTTGCAGAGAGACCGAACTATGCGAGGGTTAGCGGTAACGCAGTGATTCCGTATCTAGTAAACTTTACCGATGCTAACGGTGTGGCAGGTGTAGGTACTGCTACTGTAACAGTTCCATTTGATGTGATACTATTCGTCCCTCAAGCGTCCATTATACCATACACTATTGAAGCGTTTGGTGCGTTAAGTGCAAATGTTGGACGTTGGGTAACGGGTTCTACATTTATATTAGACTTGTGTATAACACTTATCATCCGAGTAACTGTAGAGGCGGATATATGTCTACCTAGTTATGGATACTGCGAGATACCGCCAAGCGTAGATTTTACACAAGATGTTTGCGCGGGCGTGTTTGAATTACCACTATATCCTACAGCAACACAAAACTAAACAAATCACATTATGCTTCAGTCGTGTAAACTGGAGCATTTTTTGTGAAATTTTATAAAACTAAACACATAAATTTATAAACCTCTTTTCAAACATATTTAAATATGCTATAATTTAAAAAATGTACACAAGCGAGGAAGTTTATGTCAAAAATATTTACAAAAACAAAACTATACATATTAATACTAGTAGTTACTATGCTCTTCACAACTTTTAGTGTCATTGGCATTAAAAATACTAGCGTAAGCGCTGAAGTCAACTCAGTAAATATTCCTTATTATAATCAATTAACCACAAAACTATCCAAAAATTTTTACTGCGCACTAGAAACTATGGCTAAGGATGGTATACTTGCAAAAAGCGGACAATTTGATTTGTTGGCAAACAATGTAATTGTGGAAAATGATATAAAAAATTTTCAAAACGGCAATAGCACACTATTAAAAGAGTTTGGTGCAGGTAAAGATGCGTTTTATCTAGACCACCCAGATGTGTTTTATGTTGATTTTGATAAAATAACACTAAATCTTGCCACCGATAAAAATAAGTATACGGCAAGCATTGGTGCGGGTAGAAATAATAATTATTATATAGATAATGGTTTTAATAATGAAACAGATATCTTGAACGCTATAGAAAATTTAAACAATAAAATCAATAGCATCATTAACAAAATCACAGGCGTCACAATTCAAGAAAAAATTAAGCAAATAAATACTGTTATTGGCACAATCAATTATGATTTTTGTGATAATGAAACATTAAAAGCAAACTCTCCTTACATAAGAACATCTTATGCACTTTTAACCGGATACGGCGTTTGTGAAGCGTACTCAAAATCATTTAAACTCGTTTGCGATAAAGTCGGAATTGACTGCGCTGAAGTGGTTGGATATTATCTAAATTTTGACGAAACCACCAAGCAAGAAACTAAAAATCCGCATGCATGGAATGAAGTATCTCTTGATGGCAAATGGTACCTCGTCGACTGCACTATGAATAATACCGATATAACATTTGCTATGTATGGTCAAACAACCGCTGAGAAAAAATATCTAAACGAACGCACAATATCTTATAGCGGTAAAGTATTTACTTATCCAAAACTCGCAGAGTATGATTATGACAATGAACCTATAACAACAAGAATACTAGAAAACGGTGATATCAGTATTAGTTTTAACGGCAAGGATGCAAATGAACTGATATCTGAAACTCCTAATCTTTATTTGATAGCCCAACACGGCAATTTTACAAATAACGACATTAAATGGATAGATAACGGATATTATGCAATCTATAATATCACAACAAATAATGGTGGCGAATCAATATTTACAGTGCTAAACAATTGGGAATTGATTAGATTTTTCGTAACAAGTCAAGCACCTGATAATGGGTATTTTTACGCAACATTTGACACAAGCAAATTAGTCGCAAGCAGTGATGCTATTGTAAATCCATCTTATGATAAAAATACAAACCGCCCTATAATTCGCTCATTAACACCCACAAATGGCACTTATTTAAACGCTACAAAGACATATAATGTCACTATTGAGTATGATATGCAATTAGAATTGACAGGCGAATTAGGTATTCGTGTATACTCCCCTAAATATGTTGATTTGGGAAAGTATACCACTATTTCAAATATAACTTTTGACGGCAACAAAACCATATCGTTTACGGTGTCGCCTAGTAAAATGTATATGCATAATAATGTAACATATTATTTTCAACCTTTAAATATTTATGCTGATGAAAATGGTGCCAGTCCTGATTATGCCACGCTTACTTTTTCAATGCCTAGTTATGTGTGTGATAAAATATATAACGATGGTAGATTATATATGAATGTTTACGGGCACCCAACACTAATAGATAACAATGATCTAAGCATGCAAAATTGGCAAAAACAAAATGGTGAATATGTCACCCAAAAGGAACGCAGTCAACTCGCTTTGGTCGTTTCTAAGACCGATTCTGAAGATGAAAAAGCAATGATAAATAATATAACTTCTCAAACAAATATTTCTGAAAGTAGCATAAAAAGCTTTGCTACTTATGAAATAGGACTAAATGTTTGCGGAAGTGTAACGACTATTCCAGAAGGTTCATATCTAAAGGTTGCTTTTGGATTTCCAAATGGATTGACCGCAAAGACTGGGGGTGTCGTTTACAAATTATACCACTTTAAACGTGATGCTAGCGGTAGGATAGATCCAAGTATCACAGAGGAAATACCTTGTACCCTCACTGAATATGGTATCATTGCAATTGTCAATAGCTTTAGTCCTTTTATGCTCGTTGGTGTGGACGCTATCAATGTAACAAGTCCTAATAAAAATGTTTATATCAGAAACATTAACCCTTGCGGTGATTTCTCAGCTAAAATCGGAGCGCGTATTCAAAATGAAGTGCTTGAAATAAATAATGATGAAACATTATCAATCACTATAACACCAAATAAAAATTATACGATAGATTATGTTTTAGTTAATAAGAAGCTAATAGAAGTATTTGATAATACACTAAATTTAACATATTCAGATCTACAAAACAATAGCACTATTGAAATAGGATATGTCGCACTAGATATAAAATCAAACGAATTGAAGAACGGAATAGCAAATCTAAATAGTCAATTTGTCGCAAGATACTCTCCCACTTTGGAGCAGGAAATCAATAACACCGCCGCAAAAACATTAGTCACCTTATTTGTGGGGACTATTATATTACTGATAGGTTTTATAATATTATATTCATTCCTAAGCAAAAAATCTTTTCAAAAATCTAAAACAACTAAACAATAAATTAATTTCCTCTCAGATTGTAGACAAATGTTTACAGTCTGAGATTTTTAATATAATGAAAAAGATTAAAGCGCAAAATATAATGCTGAGCTTATGCTGATTTTTAACTATGCCAACATAATTTAAAGTTTTACATTACATCATTAGTGCTTTATAATATTCTTATTTAATCTTTTTTCATTAAAAAATCAACGCGTTTATCAATTATAAGTTTTTGCCACTCATTTTCAATAAAGTACTCAACCAAATCTGTTCTAAGTATTTTAAATAAAAAGCTCGCTATATCTTTATAGTTTGTGTTTACAAACTCAGCAATCACTTTAGAATTACGCACTTCATCAATATTATTATCCTTAACAAATTGTTGTACCTTCTGTGTCGCTTCATAGATGCGATTTAAAAACTGCAATTTATTCTGTTTTATTGTTTCTAGCTTTTCACGCCAATTAGGAAAATAAGTGCAAAACTCGTCTATCTCGTTTTTTTCTACGATTTCAAGTAGTCTAGCATTACTTTGAACACCATTGTTGTTCAAATAATGAGCAATTAAATATTGATGAGATTTGATTTTAATTCGCCTAAATTTTGCATCTACAATCACATACCCTTCTTGCTTTAGCCCTAATTTTTCCACCGCCTTTAGACAATTTTCTAAAGTATTCAACTTGTACACTTTAGGTCGCGCAACTAAATTACTAATAGTTTCATCAAAAGATGGATCAACTTCATCAAATGTCACCATATCCCTAAGCCCGATATAGTAAATCATAGTCTTTTTATAATTTATAATGATAGGGGCTTTAGGTGAAACAAGTTCAAAAGTGTAGCAAAACCGAGTATCTAATTTATCAAAAAAATCATCTATACTAAGCCCTAAATTTTGCACTGCCTCTTCAAACAAATCACCATAAGTAAACCCTAAGTCACTAACATTTGCTTTGTATGCATCTATCGTACCACTACTACTGATATGCCATCTACCTTTGTGGTGCCAGACACACATCTTTGAACCATCTACCTTTTCTTGAGTAACAGCAGTCTTCCAATCTATACTGCTCGCGTACTGTTCACCATAATTAAAAAATTTAGTAAAGGACAAAGATACGGGCTCCATAGTCTCCCGATCCAATATAAGCCCACGACATTCTCGCACAATCTCGTACTGCATATCAGACTCCGCTTGCCTATATTTAAATAAATAATATTCATCATCTTCTTTTATTGATATAAAATATGGTGCATTTTGTAAAATTTCCTTCCAATTTTCCCCGCTTTCTATTATAAAGTTTAATATTTTAAGTTCCACTTTCACCTCATCGGTTCACATAATTTCATTTAAAGTATAGCACACATTCACCCAAAAATAAAGCATTAATATACTTAAGCCACGCAATCAACTATCATATATTTATTGATTTATCGCTCTAAAAACACTCAATTTCCTATTAAATTGTTATTTTAACGCAATTTATTAGCATGTAAACACATTTTCATTATCCCACACTACATAATAATAGAATAAAATTTATTGTAATTATTTATAGTTATCTAAACCTCTTAACACTATCAGGAAAATTAAACACACCTAAAACATTTATAAAATAAGTTTATTTTCGTTTTCACTATATTCGCAAAACTGCAAATCTTGTAATTCTTTAGAGTTCTCATATCTCATTGATGATAAATTTGAGATAATTTTAAGATCTAAATCCAATAAAACAAGATGCGTGCATTCATCAACATCTTGTATTTCCTTACTCAAACTCCATTTAAAGCCCTCTTCTTTTGCTTGCATCAAAAATTGTTTATAATTGTTTTTATCTAATTTAATGACCACTTTCCCATTTGAAAAATCACTTAAAGTCATATATCTCTCCTATTAAATATTAATTTTTTTGTTTTAATTATATCATAAAACCGCTCTAAATTGATTAAAATTTTGAATTTCACACCCGTTCTTGATTAAAGTTAATTGAATCAACGAAAAGATTTTACAAAATTTACTTTCTGTAGCACAAAAAAGCCTTTGCGTTAAATCGCAAAAGACTTTTTCATATTACTCGTTCTCGCCACTCTCATCATTCACATCAACATCTTGATTGCTTTGTAATGCTTTAATCTTAGCAAGCGCCTCCTCAGCCTCTTCAATATCAGCTCTTAATTGTGCATTATTTTCGCTTAAAATGTTATAAGTCTGCTCCAAAATAGGGTAACGGTCTTTATTGTTCTCCATTACTTCTTCGCAATGTTGAACAGACATTCTCAACCCATCCAACAAATCTAAATCCTCCGCTAATTTTTGAGCTTTTTCTTCATCAATATCTACAAAATTATTTACGCCATAAAGGACAACTTTTTGCTTAGCAACTAAAGCTTCACGTCTTCTTAATTTTTGTTTATCGCGTTCAAGAGTATTTTTTACCCGCTCTAAAGGTTTAAATTCTTTTTTACTTCTACGAAGTTGTTTCTCATTTTCTTTCAATCTTTCCTTCAATGTTTCGATACGAACCTCGTATTCTTCCTCGCTCATCATAGGCACCACTTCTTCGGTCACAACATGTTCTTGCTTAGCTTTTTCAAGTTCTTGTTCTAACATAATCTTTTCGTCTTCAAGATTATTAGCCCTAGCAGCAGCTTCTTCACGCTCTTTAATTAAGCTTTCACGGCTCTCTTCAAGCTCTTGTCTTAATTTAGCAATTTCAGCCTCTAAAGCGCTCTTTTCTGCCTCAAACTCAGCCTGCTCTTGTTTCTCATCTGTAACATCAATCACAACAGGCTCTCCAACAACTTCACTATCCTCTTTCTGAGGCTCTAACTCCTCATCAGTCATAGCCATTTGAACGCCATTCTCGTCATTGATTACACTATCAAGTTCATCATCCTCGTCATCAACTTTATTTAAAGCTTCCATTATCCTCTTAAACTCTTCATCATCAAAATCATCAAGATCACTATCATCAAGATCTTCATCATCTTCTTTTTCAGCCTCAGCAAAAATAGAATTACGTTCTTCTAATTCTTTAACTTTATTTTGCTTATATGTTTCTTCTTGTTGTTTTAATAAATTTATTGCATGATCAATATCATCCAAATCATCGTCGCCCTCTTCGACAGCGGTTCGATTATTCAAAGCAACTTTCGCCTTCAATTCTTCTTCTTCCTGTCTCGCTTTCTCAAAATCAACACGATTGTTTTTGGTTAATTCCTCAATTTGAGCATCAACACTAGGTTCCTCTAAATACACCTTTTTGTTTTGTTCAGGCTCAGGTTGCGCCAGCATCTTAGGTCTTTCCGGCAATCTTTCTTCCTCCTGTCTTTTTCTCTTGAAAAATATACCATTCTTATCATCGCAAATAAAAATCAACCAATCGGCAACAAAAGTTATAACAAATGCACCTACTACAACTAATCCAATAATACCCAAAACATTAAGCAATACCGAACCAAAATCAAAATTTAAACAAGTTATGCCTTTCACAATCTCAAAATTCATAGTTTTTCTCCTTTTCACTTGCTCTCATTAAGAGAGTTAAATTAATAAATGGTGGAAACGGCGGGAGTTGAACCCGCGTCCGCAAATAATCTAATGCACCGTCTACAAGTTTATCTATTTTTTATTTTTTCTTTCGCTGGGTGGTCAAATAGCAAACGCCAACGAAATATTTGCTAAATACTATAAATATTATCAGCAACAAACAATATTTATGGTCTTATCTAAACTAATGCCACAAAATAGACCGATAAGGCAAAATCTGTAAAGCGACATTTGGCGACAATTACGCAGCCAAAGCTAATTTATTATAGTTTGCATTTATTGCAATTATCGTTGTTTAAGGCAGACGATCCTACCTACTTGCAAAGTACACTACAATCACCACGTCGATACCAAATTCGTCCCCAAAAAGCATTTTATTTAATACCTTTTTAGCGCTTTTTGTATTTCTTTTGCGATAGTTGCATCTTTAAGAGTTTGACGCTTATCATAGTTTTTCTTACCCTTAGCTACAGCAATTTCAATCTTAACGAAACCGCCTTTGAGATAAACCTTAGTAGGAACCAAAGTGTAACCTTTTTCTTTTGTTAATGAAATTAATTTTTTCACCTCACGCTTATGTAAAAGTAATTTTCGGTTTCGTCTAGGTTCTGGAGCATACGATTTTGCATTATCAAAAGTACGAATATAGCAATTTTTTAACCAAACCTCATCTTTTACAATCTGCACAAAACTCTCGGTAAGAGATAATCCATTATTCCTAATAGACTTAACTTCGCTACCCTCCAAGGATATACCCGCCTCATAAAATTCTTCTAAGTAATAATCAAATCTAACTCTTCTATTTACTGCTAACGCTCCCATACCACTTCCTATTATACCACACAATTTTCTTATTTCAATACCCAAAACGCAAAAAAACATATTTTTTTGCGTTTTTTTAATGTTTTTTTAACACTTTTTAATGTTTTTACAAAATTAATACCGATTTCTACATCAAAAAAATCGGCACAGCTTCATCTCAAAAGCACAATAAATTTATTATAATTCCACCACTTTTGCCACTCTAGAATAATCACTTAATAAAAATGTATTAAATTAGTGATTAAATTTTTATATGATAAACATCATTAAGTTTCATATAACCCTTGACTTTCCACCTACATCTTTAATCTTAATCTTATTAAAATTATATTATGCGAAAAAACGACACTGAATCGCGATAATTTTAAAATTTTTATTTTTTTAAAATTAAGCCAAAACAAAATCAACTTTATGCTCAGGTAGATTTACCGATTTAACTTCAACTCTCACACGCTCACCAATCATATAAGTACTCTTTTTACCAGTTAAGCAATAACGCTTTTCATTAAAGACATATTCATCTTCAGGTAAATCAATAACACTGACAAACCCCTCAACAGTATTTTCCAATCCAACAAAAATCCCATATTGACTTACGCCTGTAATATAAGCATCAAACACTTCACCAATCTTATCCTGCATAAACTCCGCTTTCTTATAAGCATTTACTTCCCGCTCACATCTTTCCGCTAATTTTTCGCGTTCACTGCTTCTAAGTGAAGCATCAAAAACAAACTCTTTTAAATCATCTATATTTGTTGTATTAATTCTATTATTCAAACTATCCTTAATAATCCTATGGATAACCAAATCGGGATATCTTCTTATAGGGGAAGTAAAATGACAATAATACGTCGATGCAAGTCCAAAATGGCCAAGACACGCAGTCGCATAACGCGCCTTTTGCAAAGACCTAAGCAATATTTCATTTACAGTTTTTGCATAAGGTTCACCTTGAATATCATTAATAATTTTTTGCAAGTCTTTAGTTCGTACTTTACTAGGATTAAACACTGGTCTAATATTAAATGTATTAACAAATTGCAAAAAATCCACCATTTTTTGCTCTTCCGGTGTTTCGTGGACACGATAAACAAACGGAACATGTAAATCGTTGAAATGTTTAGCAACCACTTCGTTGGCAAGAATCATAAAGCTCTCTATTAGTCTATGCGCCACAGTTCTCTCTCTAGGGATAATATCTTTCGTCTTTCCCCTACTATCAATAACGATATAACATTCAGGTAAATCAAAGTCTAAAGCCCCACGATCACGCCTTTTTTTCTCTAATTTATCATTAAGTTCAGCCATAAGTGTAAACGATTCCATCAAAAAATTATATTTTTTGCAAAGTTTTTCATCCCCTTGCAAACACGCATAAACTTCTTTATATGTCAATCTCTCATTACTATTAATTATACTTTCGCAAATTTCATAATCAATAACATCGCCATCGTCATCAAGTTGCATCAACACGCTAAGCGTAAGTCTATCAACCCTTGGTTTTAGAGAACAAATACCATTGCTAAGGTTCACTGGAAGCATCGGAAGAACTCTATCGGGTAAATACACGCTAGTACCTCTTAAGTAAGCCTCTTTATCCAAAACTGAATCTTTGGTAACATAATTACCAACATCCGCAATATGCACGCCCAAATAGTAACCTTTTTCAGTCTTGCGAATACTTACCGCGTCATCAAAATCTTTCGCATCTTCTCCATCAATTGTAAACATCAATTCATCACGTAAATCTCGACGATTTAATTTATCTTTTTCGTTTACATCCTCGCCCAAAGCGTTTGCGCTTTTCTTTACTTTTTCAGGGAATTCTTCGTACAACTCATACTTCCTTATAATTGATAGGATGTCATTGCCTTTTTTCTCAATATTCCCTATCACCTCAATCACTTTCCCTGAAGGATTTGTTTTTTCATCCCCATAAGATAAAATCTCAACCACAACTTTGTCCCCACGATTGGCATCCATAGATTTATTAGGCGGAATAAAAATATCTTTATAGAATTTTTTATCATCAACAATAACATAGCCAAAGTTTCTATACGGACTATAACTACCCACCGCTATACGATTTTTCCTTTCAACTATCTCAACAATTTTACCTTCCATATTATTATATTGTTTAGATGGAAAAAGTTCCACCATAACAACATCATTATTAAAGGCACTATTCATATTTGGCGGAGCGATAAAAGCATCCTCAATAGATTCATCTTCAAACTTTACAAAAGCAAAGCCTTTAGCATTAGCCACTACTACTCCTTTGTGCAACTTCTTTTTTCCCATATATAACTCCTTAATATTTGATTATACACAATTAGCAATAAAAAATCAACAAAAAAGATAGTTGTTTTAAAAAACAGCCATCTTTTATATTAAAAAGCTTATTTTTTATCTACTAATTTGGCTTTTATATCCACTAGTTCCTCTTCGCTTAAAAGTTCAACGGTTTTAATCGCATAAGAATACGCCTCAATGATTAGTGGGGCATCATTGTTTGCTTGTGCGGTCTCATACAACACATCCAACTGATCAAGCAAATCATTTTTAGTCTTTGCACCCATTAATGCCATAGTGTTTTCGATTAATCGTTTACTTAACCTCAACACCTCTTTTTTATCATCTATCATTAGTTCTATCCCCCTCATTGACATTCTTATTATTCTCCGTTTCTTGCAATGACTCAAACTCATCTAATCTAGTCACCACATCCATAACGACTTCATTTATATAATCTTTTTCGTTTAGCATCTCTTGTTGCCTAAAATCAGAAATTAATTGTGTTACAGATTTACCAGCATATTTTTCAGGATTATTTTTCACCATTTGACCAATACCAACGATCAACTTATTAGCTACATTGACCATTTCTTTTTGAATTATCCCATATTTTCTTTCAGCAGGATCCTTTGATTCGGCTCTATCAGCAAGTTGATCATCGCTCATGGTTTTAGAACCGCTAAAACTATTCATTTTAGCAAGTTCAGGAATACTTTCAATATTTGACATAATTAATCCTTCATAAAAATCAATCTTTTTAGATAAAATATCTAATTTTTGTTGTGTATTATTTGATATCTTTTTCCCTTCATAACTAGCCAATTTTTTACTTAAAGTCTTCTCAAGCCTAATTTTTTCTTTTTGAAAATTACTGTTAAAACGTTTAAATAACGCTTTACGAATTTTTGTGTCAATATGCTGAATTTCACCATTATGTCGTTTTAGTATTGTTACTATATCAGCATTATCTTTTTCAGCGAAACCATTTTCAGTTACAAGACCAGCAACGTCATATAACAACTCCTCATCATCCTCAATCACATCACTACTCTCATTAACTGGTTTAATATTTGATAGCATAGCAGTCCTACTATAATGGGGATTACCTTTGTCATCAACATATATAATGCTATTTTCATCGTCTGCACCACTAATAGTCTCAACAATAATATTATTTTCGGTAGTACTTTCATCAATATATTGTGAAGGATTTTCAACTGGTTGCCCACTCTCGACAGCAATATCAATAGCATCTTTTTCATCTATTCGCGCAATAACACCAACAAAAGTTTCATTTGGCACAATCTCAGGTTCCTTAGTCGATTGAGAAACTATTTCATTAGCAATCTCTTGTCTTCGTGTAGAAGCTTCTTCAATCTCACCAACTTTTTCTTCTTTTAGTTTTGACACATTTTCAAAAATTTTTACGCCATCTTCCGCCACTTTAGGGCTAATCTCATCCGTAATTACATTTTCAGGATTCTCATTCACATTAGAAGGTTGAGCAGCCATCTCAGATACAACAGTTTCAGCGTTAGGTTTAGATTCTTCTTTAGGTCCAAACAAATCTTCTATATTCCCCGGCGTGCTATTAGCCGTCAACCCCCTCTCAAAATCTTTAACATCAAAATCACTTACCCTTGCTTCCTCAAAACTTTGTTCTTTTTTGATATCCTGATCTTTTATTTTGATTTTTCTAAGTTCTGGTTTGTTCTTATCTATATCATAGTTGGTATCTAATCGCCCATACTCGTTGATAGAGTCATACAACACCAAAGCATAGTCGTCTTTAGTTGCTTTTTCTGCTGGTACATCCCTAATAGTACCACACTTAACACCAACCCTTGCCATACCTTCAGCAATTTGTCTAGGTGAAACATTCATTTTCTTATAAAAATCATATGTCATTTCATTTGCCATATATTGAATACAAGGCAACACCCATCTAGCTTTTAAGTCGTGGAATGCAGATAATTTATTTCCGAACGCAAACTCTAGACCTTGATCTAAGCTAAGGTTTATTGATTTTATATTAGGATTTGTCAAATCTTGATTTTCATCAAAATTATAAGCATACATAGCGTTTCTTGCAGCCACATACCCCGCCATATCCGTAAAGAACCCCTCATAAATCTTAACAAGTTTGCGGGCATGTCTTCCTCCATTTGCGGAAATTATGCCTCGTAATTCGCGAACAAACTTTTTATGTTCCTTTTTGCGTTCCTTTGAATAACGACGATTAACAGCATCTCTAGCAACAGAAGCTTTCACCGCATAAGCAAACACTTCATAATCATTAACCTTACACCTAAGAGTCTTTGCATTCTCATATTCTGGCTCCGGTCTTGGCACCATAGTACGATCGTTTGAAGTATGAATTCTCCACCTACGAATGGTCGTGATTTTTGTTTCACCATCATCTAAAATTCTATAAGAATGGTCTCTTACCGTATCAAAATCTAAAACTGATAAACCATTCTTTACCGCCTCCTCTTTTTCCCATGTTTTCATTTCATTGATTTTAATCTCAGTACCAAAAGCATCACCTAACGCTTTTATCTTTTCATTAAAATCAGGCATCACCTCGGTATCATAAGAGAATAAAGCACGATCAGTCTTTCTAGACCTAATCAAAGGAGCGTCAGGCCAATAGTCACGATACTCAGGCTTTAATACGCAGTTCTTATACGCTTTATATGAGTGTTTATGCACACCATATCTATAAAAGAAATGTTTCGGAACAGCGTTCATAGTATCAAATACAGCCTTGTTACTATTCAACTTTCCACTTATAGGTATAATACCTTTTGGGATGATAAAACCACGTGTGTTATAAGCATCCTTTCTATCAAAAAATTGATCTTCCAGATTCTCATCTCGATCTAATCTATCCTTTCTCAAGACCTCCAAATACTCAATTACGGTAGGTGCTTTAAACTTTTTTGTAGCGTTTTCCAACTCCTTCACACGATTTAAACAAAACCCCACAAATGGATGGTATCCAAAAGGTGCTTCTTCTTTATTTGCATAAGAGAGCAATTGACTATAGAAGTCAGCCCTATTTATAGCAATTTCTGGTGGTATTTTTAATTGCCCTTGCAAACGAACAAAATCTTCTTCACTACCCGTAAATAAAGATAAAATAGTTATAAGGTTGTAGACTTTATCTACATGACCTCTTCTCACCTCACTTATATGATATGCGTGTTGAGCGAATTGCTTAGAATCCATCTCAGTATAAACACCTTGTCCAAAAGCCTCAGCAAGTGAACCTTTTTCGTTGTCCACCGATAAATCAATCGCCGTGTATCTAATATTTTCTCCACTCATATAATAAGACCTCCCTCATCTTTTCACATATAGTATATCACTAATTACTAAAAAATGTCAATACTAAACCATAAAAAAAGAACCAAATATTTCACTGGTTCTAATTTCCGTTCATTTCATTATAGGAAAGAATACAACATCCCTTATACTTTCTACATCATAAATCATCATCATCAATCTATCAATACCCATACCAAGTCCGCTAACAGGTGGCATACCATGTTCCATAGCAAGAATAAAATCTTCATCCACATCCATAGCCTCATCGTCACCCAACACCTTATTTCTAGCTTGTTCTTCTAGTGTATCTCTCTGAATAATAGGATCAACAAGTTCTGAATAAGCCTTACACATCTCAACACCATCAATCAGAAGTTGAAACATTTCTAGTGATTTGGGACTATCATCATAAGGTCTAGCCAAAGGCACTAAAGATGCAGGATAATTAAATAAAATGGTTGGTTCAGTGATATAAGGTCTAATCTTCCTTTTGTACATATAGTCAATCACAGAACCAAGACTAACAGCATCTTTCAATTCACCCTCAGCAAACAAACCTCTTTTGACAACTTCCGCTTTTAATGCACTAGCGTCATCATAATCTAAAACATTAAATCCTAGCATATCGTTAATTGTTTTTGTGTAGTCGACACGATTAATCTCTTCAGGAATGGTATATTTCTTTCCATTTTTTATCACACGAGGTTCACCAACTACCTCTGTTAATAGCGCCCTAATAAATTTCGTGAAAAATTTAATGTTATCCTCAAAACTCCAATAACTAGCATACCACTCAACTTGTGTAAACTCTTGCAAGTGTTGACTGTCCATACCTTCATTTCTAAAGCATTTTGCCACCTCAAAAACCCTATCAAAACCACCCGCTACAACTTGTTTTAAATAAGTCTCTGGCGCAATACGTAAATTACAATCTTTATCAAGCGCATTGTGATGAGTGAGAAATGGTTTCGCACTTGCGCCACAAACAGCACTTTGGATAATCGGAGTCTCCACCTCAACAAATCCATTATCTTGTAAATATTCTCTAATAAAGGCAATCACTTTACTACGACCTAGCAAAATCTCACGCTCTTTTTCATTACTGATAAGGTCTAGATACCTTTGTCTAAATCTCAAATCAGTATCTTGAATACCATGAAATTTGTCAGGCAGAGGTTTAATTGCCTTGCTAAGTAATTTGTAGCTACTCGTCCTAATTGTTATCTCACCAGTATGAGTATGATAAATCTCACCAGTAACGCCAATAAAATCACCAATATCCACATTATGTTTAAAGAAAGCGTATTCCTCTTCGTTTAATTCATTCCTGCCTAAACTCACCTGTATCTTGGCTTTAACGTCATATATCTGAATAAACGCTAATTTACCCATAACCCTCTTAAATATTACACGACCGGCAGTCGCTACTTGATTTCCGTCACTCAACTTTATTGCGCCTAATATATCAGTTGTGCGTTCATACTTGCGGGCATACGGATTTATACCAGACTCTTTCAATGCTTTTACCTTAGCTCTACGAATATCCTCTTCTTTGTAAAAGTCTGTGTCATTTAATAAATCATTAGCCATATTTTTATCTCCATTTTTTAGTTTTTTGTTGTATCGTTAAATTTTTGTATTTTATAGTCCACCACCACACCCTCTGTGGCTTTTTTCTTTTTTCTCTTATCAAGACTATCAAAAATCACATTATAAAGCGGTGTAATCAAAGCCGAGAATAAAGCGTTTGCACATACATACATAGCAAATATTGCGTTTGTTGATAATGTAAATAAAATCATAATAGCAGGCAATAGTATCATCAAAAATTTGTTCCCAGGCATCCTATCCTCGCCTTTCTTAAAGGCTCCCGTCATTAATAATTGACTAAATAAAGTAATAACACCTGACAATAAAATCAATATATAACAACCATTCCAACCTTGGTTTTCAGCAACAACTTTCGCCATAACATCATTGTATTGTGTTTCACTCAAATCTTCTTCACTTACTTTGGTCATACTAATGTATTCCTTATAGGTAGGTACGCTAGTAGTAGCGGTGTCACCCTTCCAAACATTTTTCACCCAAAGCCAACTCTCAGTAACCTCACCACTATTCCAAAGTTCCAGTACTGCACTTTGTGCGGAATCTTTATTGCCACTAGTAAGGATCACATCATAATACGCTTTTTCGCCAACCTTTTCAAGGTAAGCATTTTTTGCTTTAGTAGCATCCTCTTCGATACTTCCTTTCGCAATCAAATCATCGTAAATCTTTTGTGCCTTTGACACATTTTCCGCTTCTACCATTGCGTTTGACTTTGCAGTCTCTGCTAGACTCTTATCTACGGTAGTGTCTTCCATCACTTTAACATATTCCGCATTAAGACTTTCATATTGATTGGCGATTTGTTTGTTTGCAATCGTACCTAGTGAGGCAAATAAAGTAAAGAACACCACCATAGTCAAAACCATATTCAAAAGCATAACCCCACAAGAACCCATAATGTTGTAGTTGTGTTTTTTAAACAACTCCATTTGTTTCTCATTTAGTTTTTGATTTAACTTGTCAGGTTGATTAGCATATTTTTCCCTAATTTTATCCAATTCGGGTTTTATAATCTTTTGTATCTCCGCATTTTTCCTCGCAGTTCTCCTCTGCCAAAAATCTAACGGCATCAAACACACTTTAAGCACAATAGTAAATAGTATGATAGTCCAACCGTAGTTCCCGATAAAATCGTAAAACCAACCAATTATACTACCCCAAAAGCCAGTGTTCCACGCCTCCGCTAATAAACTTATAATATCCATCTAAATTCTCCCTTAATATCTTCAGGCACACGATCTGTACCGCCCTCGTAGTTCGGTGCACATCTCATAATGCGTTTTAGAGTCAACCAACTCCCTTTTATTATACCAAATCGCTTTATACATAGCAACCCAAAAGTTGAACAACTAGGGCGATAAATGCACATATTTGGCAAAAGTGGTGATATTACCCCTTTATATACATAAATTAAACCAATGCCTAAATATTTAAAAGGTAATCCAATCATCTTAAAAATTTTCATTTATAAACTGTCCCTTTTTAAATAAATAAGACAACTCTTTCTTTATACCGTAAAAATCTAACTCCACTATACTAGGTCTCACGACAATAATATAATTGTACTTCTTATTTATCTTATCAATATTTTCTGCAATAATTGCCCTTATACGTCTCTTAATTTTGTTACGAGTAACAGCATCTCCAACCTTATTACTAACAGTGACACCTACTTTTATAGGTCTTAATTTAGTAGATGTATATACAATCGTTATATTTTGTGAGCTTACTTTTTCGCCTTTTTTGTAGATATATTGAAAATACCGGTTTTTTGTCAATCTGTTCTCTCTCTTTAACATAATACCTCCATTCAAAAAATAAGAACGTTGAGATTACTAACTAATCTTATCCCCGCCTAATAACGAGAACCTTTGCAAAAGCAAAGCAACGCTCTTTCGTAAACCTAAGGTTACGTTAGCACCAACAAATCAAGTGCCTTACACTTTAAATATGAGGTCTCTTAAGCAGACAACTTTGCTCTGCCTCTATCTCTTCTTCTCTTTATAACTCTTCTACCAGTAGCTGTCTTCATTCTAGCACGGAAACCGTGAACTTTTTTTCTATGACGTCTATTAGGTTGATATGTTCTTTTCATACAGTATCTCCTTTTATAATTCTATTTAGTCAAACAATCTTTTCTAGTATACTCTAAATTTTTAACAATGTCAACAACAAAATGCAAAATCTTATTGCATTTCGCCATAAAACACACGTTTTTCCCCTCTGGCTTTTTCCACTGCATCATTTAACAACGCTCTGACTCTATATGGATCTTTAACCTTTTGTAAAATAAGCTTCTTACAACTTGCATCCTGACAGTGAATCGTAACGTTTCCCACACCAAAAATCTTATCAAAAAGAGACTGATACACTTCAATGTCATCTATCCTATAAATATGTACTTCTTCAATAGACGTCGTTAGCAAACCTATCTCACAGAACAACTTTTTCCACATATCAGGTTTTTCTATAAATGCATATCTTGTAAATGAAATAGGCATACCAAAATATCTTTTTCTATCTTTCCAAATAACATTTATATTTTTATCTTTATCAATAACTTTCATTATACTACACCTCAGTTGAGCATATTGTATCAAAATTATTACATAAAGTCAATAAATTTAGAAAAAATATTTTTTGCGTTTTAAATAATGACTATATAAAAGAATTTATCAAATCTTTACTCTAGTCCGCTAAAGCATTTAAAATCGACCTATACAGTTCATTATTTTACTCATTCTTTACTATATCTTTCGCGAAAACCTATTAATAAGGAAATCGCACATTTCTAACACTTCAAAAAGTTTTCTAACACAAGCAACATTTCTTCACGATTCTCTATTTATGAAACCTAGTTCATTCATACCCCGTCTTAAACTAATCTCTCTAAAGAATCTGCACACATCCCGATTCTTGATAATACATCATTATTATCCAAATTTTAGCATCTATAGTCTAATAATATATTTAAAACTCAAGTGTTGTTATTTTTTATAGATATAAAAAATTAATTTTTGTAAAACCTTGTATATACTAAATATTTACTATAAAACACGTAATATCATTACTTAATATCTATAAAAATTATTAGCTTACTATACAACTAAGGCATATATTTATAAGAAAATAATATACTTATAGTTTTTAAATCATAGAGAAAACGAGACAACCGACTAACTTAATCAAAAAATCACTGAAGTCATTAAAAAAAAACCGAATAAACTATTCGGTTTTTTGACAAATTTAAACAATTCGATAACTTATGTTGCAAAAGAGAAACGAAAAAAGATATTGAAAATAAAACAGCCTCCTCAAAATGGAAAACAATATCTTTTAAAAAACCCAACTTACGTCTCTTCTTCAACTATCTTGACACCACTACTAGTACCTAGCCTTTTCGCGCCGACTTCAATAAACGCCTTTGCTTCCTTAAATGAACGAATACCGCCACTAGCCTTTACTAATTTATCACCAACAAGACTCACCATAGCCTCGACATCTTTTATCCGTGCCCCATCACCAACAAAACCTGTACTAGTCTTTATAAAGTCCGCCTTACTAGACACGACTAACTCACACATTTTCCTTAAATCATCTTCGCTGAGCATACTAGTCTCAACAATAACTTTTAACGTGACATTAGTCGCATCTTTAATCGCATTAATTTCATTAATAATTCGTGAATAGTTTTTATTCAAAAAATCATCATGATTTACCACCATATCTAACTCATCCGCGCCATCTTTAACGGCAAGTTTCGCTTCAAAAATTTTAGTCTCCGTTTTATTCGAACCAAGTGGGAAGCCTATCACAGTAGCAACTTTCACATTGCTCCCCTTGACACACTCCTTCGCGAGCCTCACATAATCCGGTTGCACACATACCGCACAAAAATCATACAAGACCGCATCTTGACACAATGCACGTATATCTTTTTCCTTACAAGCCTTTAGTAATGTACTGTCAATATATTTATTAATCATATTTCACCTCATAAATATATTAGCAAAATCATACTATTTTTGCAAGCAATTTAATTAATATCAAACTCATAGATTATATTCACAAAATATTCGCTTATAACATTGTTATTCTCATCACAAAAGCCATAATACAGATAGTTATCATCCCCCGACTCTAAATCACTAACAACTTTGTAATTTTCCTTATTTTTATCGCCTCTAACATACTCTATTTTTTCATAATAATATCCATCCTCTATACTTTGCGCTTTATCAATAGTTGTACAACCTTTACCATCTAGTTTGTTTATTTTAACCGTGTTGTCATTTGGTAATTTGATTTTTAATTTTATCCAGTCAGCATAATAATCAGGCTCTTCATTTCCGCTTGTAACATGCGCCTCGCTCACCATACCCGTCATAGGTGTAGTATTTTCTTGTAGTCCTTCTTTAGTCACATTACCTTTTACCAAAATTGTAATTTGAGGTAGTTCGCCTAACTCACCAAACTTCTCTATCCGCTTGTCATCATCCTCTCCCAAAATAAACGCTTTTTTACTATCACCCTTTATCACTTTCGCCGATACTCCACCCATTTTTGTATAAGTTGCATCCGCCCACGCAAGTTTACCACCGAAGCACCCGCCACACATCAACATACTCATCATCAAACACACCGACATAACCGAATAAATTATTTTCTTTTTCATACTACTCCTTAAAAACAATATCTCATTATATTTCTAAATATATGATAAAAAGAAATGGTCTATTCGCCTAATTGCAAAATACGGCTCGCTCACCGACAAAACAAGTCTTTTCTATACAATATGTGACTCAAAGTTCCTAATCAAACTACCCTCCCTTGCCTTTCTCATTAATGACTGCGATATAAGATTATCTATAACTTCGCTAAAGTCAAATTTCCCTCTCCACAAATAAAACGCTAGCGAGCCAGGGATAGTATTCACTTCATTTACATACAAAACACCATCCGAGCTTAGCATATAATCTACTCGTATAACGCCATCGCATTCTAACGTATTGTAGACGCCAGCGGTGATAAACGAAATTTCTTCTTTTAATTCATTAGAGATAGGGGCGGGAATTTTATGTGTGAATTGCATCAAATCTTCTCCTCTTAATTTACCTTTACCTCCCGCAAGATACTTATCTTCAAAGGTCAAAAAATCGTGACTTTTCACTATCATTTCTACTTCACTCGACTCAACATCCCCTACACGCATAGCCGAACAATTTAATTCTGTAGCTTCAACTTTAGTCTCAATTAGACACTTTTCATCCATCTCAAAAACTAGTTCCACCGCTTCACGCAACTCTTCTCTATTCTCCACAAAGCGAACACCGATACTACTACCCAAACTTGCAGGTTTGACAATAAGCGGATACTCTAATACTTCTATTTTTCCTATAGCATTCTTATAATCTTCGTACCATTCACATTTTCGTAATTCCACACCATCTACCACATTAAAACCTTTATCTTTTAAGATTGTTTTTGTAAGTGCTTTATCCATTGTGATAGACGAAGATTTTACACCCGCACTAGTGTACGCCACACCACTTGCCTCTAACACGCCTTGCAAAACGCCATCCTCACCATTTGTGCCATGCATACAAAGAAGAGCTGAATGTATTTCGCAAATTTCAATATTAAATATTGAAAATTTCTCACGCAAATGGCCATCCCCCGCCATAAAAAACACATTTTTATACCTACGCTCCTTAAGATCCTTAGGACATTTTACATCATCATAAAGTCGCCACCTACCTTCTTTTGTAATGTAAATAGGAAAAATTTTATATTTATCTCTATTAATGTTTTTTAACACCTCTACGCCCGTCAAAATACTAATATCATGCTCTACGCTAACACCACCAAAAAACACTGCTATGTTCGTTTTCAAAAAACACTAGCCCCCTTATTATAAAGATTTCTAGTGTTTTATATGATTATAACTTTAAATTGGTTAATTAGGTATAATTATCAGGTAAATCATTCTCAATAAGCACACATGTATTATTGAGCTCTACTATTTCTTTAAGTGCCAAAAATGCGGTTGAAAAGTTATCTTTTACTATGATTTGTTCTTCACTAAAACCACCTAGTTCTAGCCCCTCTTTTATACTTTCACGATTCGCTTTATTCACAACAATACACACATCTGCTACTTTTGCAATTTTCTTACCAAACTCAACGTTCTCCGAATGCTCCATACTTCCTAAGTCCACCAAGCCAGGTGTAATCACAATCTTTTTCCCCTCAAACAACGACAATACTTTTAAAGCACTCTCAGCGCCCTCGACACTAGCATTGAATGAATCATCTAGCACCTTAAACCCTTTGTATTTTGTTTTCAGTTCTAATCTATGAGGTACAGGCTTTAATTCACTAATCGCTTGTACTATGTCCTTACTAGACACACCGATTTTTTTCGCCATACAAGCACATAACAAAATATTGCTTATATTGTGTTCGCCAAGTAATTTGGTTTCGCAAGGATACACACCATCATCTAATACCATATCAAAAGTCATTCCGTTCTCACTTAGTGCTATGTTTTTCACATAAATAGATGCGTTTTCATTATTAATAGATGTATATGACTTTTCAATATTTGCTTCGTCATACAACTCTTTCGCACCTTCATTATCCCCATTAAACACCGCATAACCATTTACTTTTTCTAGACTTTTAATTAATTCATTTTTCGTGTTTTTGATATTATCCAAACTCTTAAACGTTCTTAAATGTTGTGAACCTATTGCGGTCAAAATACCCATTTTAGGATTTATAATATTACATAAATAATTAATATCCCCCACCTGATTCGCCCCCATTTCCGCGATTAAAATTTGGTCGTAAGGTTTCAAATATTTGAGTACAACTTTCGTTATTCCCATTGGCGTATTGAAACTATGTGGGCTCATACAGACTGAATATTTTTTGCTAAGCATTGTATTTAAAATATATTTACACGAGGTCTTACCATAACTACCCGTAATACCTATTTTAATGAGGTCAGGCATTTTATTTAAAACTTTTTTCGCCTTATAAATATACTTTAATCTTATCACTGCTTCCAGCGGTAACATAATAAAGTGTGCAATAGGTATCGCAATTATTAAAATAAGCGGAGTAATTGATATAATACCATATCTCAAAAATGTAACATACTCGGTACTTAAAGAGATTAGACCGAAAGTCACAATAGTCATAATTAAAAACAAACAAATATTTAATCTACTCATACGATTTGTATTTTTTAATGGTATTTTCTTAGGTGCGTCAAACAAATTTTTGATAAATACTATACTAAAATAAAAGTAAAATATCAAACCTAAATACGACAAATAACCATTTTCAATGTAGCTATCAAAAACGGCATTTGTAACCAAAACACCAGCAATTGACAAAAAAGATAAAAACGCCACACGACTAATATATTTCCCCTTTGTGTCTTTAACCCATTCCACATAGGAACTCATTTTGTAACCACCAAGTTGTAGCACTTGCAAAAATTTATATCCAACCATACACATCATCGCTCCATTCACAATCGCGAGAGCAATAGCAATATAAAAATGTATGCCTATATTCCCAAAAAACTCCATAATCAACTCCCTAAAAATTCATTTACAATCTTAAGATATTCTTCTTTGTGTTCTAAAAAAGCATAATGCCCGCCACCTAGTACTACGAGTTTTGCATTTAAGTGTTTCGCAAGATATTTCCCTACTCTAAGTGAAGTATCTTTATCTCTATCACCCCAGACCACCAAACATGGAGCGTCTATATCTTTTAATTCGTGCTTTTGATTTATTTTCACAATATTAGTAAAAGTCTTTTTCATAACATCATCCAGCCTAGAATAATCTTCACTACCGCTTTTACCCACAAACCAATCATCCAACAATCCGATTTTCGCCAAAACCTTCATCCATTTATAATGAAAAATTTTAAGCATACTCCACAAACTTCGCACTCCAACACCTGCTATATCTGTCAAAACCATTTTGTTTACTATATTTTGCTTACTAGCAAGTCTAAGTGACATTCGCCCACCAAAAGAATGTGCTATCAAATTTATCTTGCCTAGTCCAAGCAAATCAACTAACGCCAAAATTATTCCAACATAATCATCTAGTCCCCAAGCGGTTTTTGGGCTCCCAGAATCACCAAATGGGGGTAAATCTACATTTAATGTGTTAAGATTACTCTCATTCGCTAGCCATTCAAAGATATTTCTGTCACCACCCCAACCATGCAAATACACATTTGTAACCTTGGTTCCTCTGTAGACATAATCATAATCAATATTTATATCTTTATATAACATTCTCATATTTATAATATATGAGACGTAGCCTTTAAAATCTACAATATCCTTGACATTATGACCGCATCGCCGTCTTTATAATATCCCTTTCGGCGAGCGACCTCGCAAAAACCAAACGACTTATACAACAACATTGCGGGTTCATTAGAATCTTTGACTTCCAAATACAATTTTTCAAACCCTTTATCTTCGCAATATTCAATCACCGCACTCATTAGCGCTTTCCCGTATCCTTTTTTACGATAACGTTTTCTTACCGCAATACGCAATAATTCCGCCTCCGTATCAAGGAGTAGTAGACTCGCATACCCTGCCACATCATCCTCATCTGTGCGTATGACCTGATAAAATGACCTAACATTAAAATCGCTCTTTATCATATCACGAGTCCACGCCTCAATGCCAAAGCACTCACCTTCTATTGATTCAATAGCGCGCAAGTCATCCTCCGTCGCCTTACTTACTCTCACCCTTATCCTCCTTTAACATCCGTTCTGCCTGACTAAGTTTTAGATAAATAGCTGTTATTGTATTTATATCCACAAACTCACCCGCGCTTGCCTTTCTTTCGGTAATGTTTAGCTCTGCATTCGCTCCAAAATCAGTTGATTCATATTTTTCAGTCAACGCATCTATTTCAGCGTTAGTCATTATGCGAAGATTAGTTACATTATTGATGTCAGCATCCCCCGCAAAATAATCATCACGACTGGCTCGAAAACAAACAACACCTTCGCGCCCTTCACCTATGACTTCTAAACTATTAAAAGTAACCACCTTCGCATTTAAACCGCCTGCAAAAAACCCTT
The DNA here is from genome assembly GCA_964393975.1 of uncultured Lachnospiraceae bacterium. Classification (GTDB taxonomy): domain Bacteria; phylum Bacillota; class Clostridia; order Christensenellales; family UBA1242; genus CALVNN01. Next base: position 4,747 of record CAYMVO010000014.1, on the reverse strand, counting down.
TTAGTACACTGAGCCCTATTCTAACGCCCGTAAAAGAACCAGGTCCAACATTCACACCAAAAACATCTATATCTTTTAACTTTAGGTCGCTTTTTTTTAGCAATTCATCCAAATATTTAAGCACACTCTCACTATGTCTATCGCCTTTTGGCGAATGAAGCACATAATCTTCGGAGTTTCTTCTAATGGCATAATTTGCTACATCATTAGCGGTGTCTATAATCATATAGTTCATTTTATATCAATCTCCCTTTCATCGTTGCTAATTTTGCTAATATAGACATTTATAGCATCTATAGGTATTATACTAGGTGTCTTACTCGCCCATTCTATCGCACACACCGTATTTTTATCGCCGATAATCTCCTTAAATCCAAGTTCTCTAAGCTCACTCTCATCATCTATGCGATACATATCAAAATGACAAAATCTAAGTCGCCCAAAATACTCATTCATTATAGTAAAAGTCGGACTATTCACTATAGCATCCACACCTAACGCTTTAGCAATTCCTTTAGCAAAGACAGTTTTGCCAGCGCCCAAGTCACCATTCAACAAAATCACCTCACCACCCTTAAGTGACCTGCCAAAATTTTCACCTATCACAAAAGTTTCTTTCTCACCGCTAGTTCTCAATTTAGACCTCGTAAAGTTAATCTTATGATTATTTTACCATAAATCACATCACTTTACAATCTATTTATGATAATTTTTTAAAACACTTTTCTTTTCATCTTTAAATTTTTTATTTACATTAATTAGATTAATTTTTTACCACTTTAATAAAAAAGACAAACATCTTCAAAATATTTGCCCATTTTATTTAGTTTTTAGTTCTTTGTATATTACTGATTTGGAAACGCCACGGTCGGAAGCGACCATTTTTAGAGCAGATTTTTCATCTATCCCCATTTTTATATACATATCCAAATGCTCCTTTAGACCTAGCCCACTAAAATCCACTTTACCGCTAGCGCCATCCACAACCAAAACATACTCTCCACGACAATCTATATCCAAATCTCCACACAAACTAAACATAATATATTTTTCGTGTATTTTCGTGAGTTCGTTCACCAGTACAGCGTTTCTATCTCCTAGCACACTCGCAATAATTTTCACATCTTCTAGTAAGTTGTGTGGCGCTAAATAAAATATTAGTGTACACTCAAGGTCACGATATTTATTTAATGTATCTATCTTATCAGCCCTGTTACCATGCAAAAACCCAACAAAACAAAATCTCTCGGTATTTAAGCCACTCGCAATCAACGCATTTATTCCTGCACACGCACCAGGTATAGGAACGATCTCATAATCACCCTTTCTCAATTCACTTATAAGCAAGTATCCAGGATCGCTTACAAGCGGTGTACCCGCATCACTAATAAGTGCGATATCCTCACCTTCATCCAACCACTTTTTTACCTTATCTACGCTTGCCCTTTCATTGAATTTATGAAAAGGTTGTAAATTTTTCCTAATATCATACTCATTAAGCAATTTCATTGAATGTAAAGGGTTTTCGCATATAATTATATCCACACTTTTTAGCACATCTAGCGCACGTAAAGTTATATCTTTTAGATTACCAATAGGTGTTGCTACTATATATAATTTACCTTTCATAAAGTCTCCTTGTTATAAATCTCTCTTACTTCATCGGTGTATGTCCCATCTAAGTTATTCATAATCAAATTAGACAGCACCTCCACACCTAGCCCACCATCTTTTACAAACTTAAGTAGCACCAAATGCGGTTTAACACCCATAAAACTTTGCACCAATCTCATTTTTTTAAGTGCAAAATTATATTTACTAGCACATACTATAATCTCGCCCAACCTAGTCGCTTGATGAACCATACGAAATTCACCTTTGCTCTTTAAAACACGATTTGCCGATTCAAATATCTCATCCAGCGTTACAAACACCTCGTGCCTAGAAATTTTTGCGTTTTCATTTTCGTTTACTTTACACGTCCCAATTTTGCTATATGGCGGGTTGCATACTACTAAATCAACTTGCCCTCGCCCAACAATGTTATACGCATTTTGAATAGAATCATTTATAATTTTCACTCGTCCCTCAAGACCATTAAGCGTTACACTCCTACACGCCATATCACTCATAACTTTTTGTATCTCAATACCGTATACAATTTTCGCTTTTGATTTATACGCTATTAGTATCGCTATCACCCCACTACCAGTACCAAAATCAACCACCACTGCGTCTTTTTTTATTTTGTCAAAATTTGCTAATAGCACAGCATCCGAAGTAAACGCATACAGCTCATCATTTTGATAAAGTTTGAGTCCTCCTATCTGCAAGTCATCTATTCTATCTTTCATCCCAATGTATCTCACTTAATGGATAATCTTTCAAATTATACCCACCATTTTCAAAACGAACATGCACCCTTTCACGCAAAATATCGTTGTATACGACCTCCGCTTCCCCTTCTGGTGTTTTCACCTTTTGATGCACTCTTGGCATCTTTTTATTGCCTTCAATGTACATATCGTTTTCATACGCCAAACAACACAAAAGTTTTCCACATACACCACTAACCCTATTTGGACCTAGTGAAATATTTTGATTCTTTGCCATTTTTATAGACACTTTATCAAAATTAGTGAGAAAAGCCTTACAACAACACTCACGACCACAAGTACCCACCCCTCCTTTATATCGCACTTCATCACGAAGACCTATTTGATGCATTTCAATCTTCTTTTTATACTTATTAGCGAGAACCTTTACCAACCCCCTAAAGTCGATTCTCACTTCACTAGCAAAATGCACAATCATTTTTCTCGCATCCAAAGTAAACTCAATGAGTGATACTTTTACATCAAACCCCATATCATTCATTATTTGTTGCACTTCGTCACGTATAGTATTAGCACGTTCCTCCAAATCTTTTGCTCTCTGTACGTCTTCATCACTTGCCAAGCGTACAAATTTACACCTTGCTTTTGCTTTTGTAATATTGCCGATTTTACCGAGTTCAACGCCACGCATCGTCTCTATTACGACCATTGTATCTCGTTTATAGACATTCTCTACATTCACTACAAAAGGTGCGTTGCTATTCTTAAAAAAAACTTCTACTTGCATTTACTTTTTTCCTCCAAGATTGTTAATAAGACATTATCTATCACTGCGTTAGGGTTTGCAAAAGCATCTAGTGCTTCCAGCCCTCTTCCGACCGCACGAATACAATTTGGTAACGCTTCAGTAGGATACGTCGTTTTGTTTTGTTTCATATTGTCATACATTACATACATCAATATCCTAAGTATTTTAATTGTATCATTTTTATGTTCCACAAAAAATCTACCCTTTTCACCCAAAACCCTACTATTAGGAAAATCGTTTAATAAAGACATCGCAAACTCATAATAATTAATAAATTTTACATCTTTAGCTAAACTTTCCGCTTCTTGTAATAACCCATTAGAACAAAGAGCAATTTCATCCGCATAAGGTTTACCACTCAAAAACTCCTTAACCGCATTTTCACCACTGCCAACATACACCTTTCGCATACGCGACCTTATTGTCGGTAACACCAACGTTTCACTGCTCACCGACAATATCACCATTATGTAACTAGGCAATTCCTCTAGCGTCTTTAATAATTTATTTTGTGTCAACTCCTCCATAGCGTCCGCATTAGGCACCACTAATAACTTTATATCCCCAGTCATAGGTCTTACTATACACTCATCCTTGAGACGCAAAGCATCATTTTTTGTAAAACTATCTCCGCCAAAATACATCACATCTAGATTATTATGATTATCAATCTTTGCACATTCCGCACATTCACCACAAGGTTTATTTTCACTAGTGCAAAACATTGTTTTTACACACCTAATTAGCACCTCATCCCTTAACACCTTATCTTCACCTATAAATAGATACCCTCTAGACAAATTGCCATTACGAAAATCACGCATAAAATTATTATATCCAGCATTAGTCTTAAGTATTTTATCAAAATCTATTCGCATATCTCACCATCTATAATATCCAACACTTCTCTCAGTATATCTTTAGGGGTTTTACCGGTGACATCCACCATCTTGAATAGCTTGGAATCATTTTCCGCAAGCAATTCAAAAGCACGACCAACCTCAGCCCCTTGCCCTATATTATCCAACCAATTTTCACTAGCATCCTTGAAACTTTTTCCCTTAAGTATTATGACCATATCAGGCTCAATCATAGCCCATTTATTGAGTGCCCTCACCTCTTCTACACCCATTCCTCCTACCAACCCTTGATATACAATAGATGAATAAACATATCTATCCGCAATGACAGTCTTCCCTACGCTAAGTGCCGGCATTATCACTTTTCTAGTATCCTCCGCTCTACACGCACCAAACAAATATGCCACCGCTTCAGTACTCAGCCCACCCTCATCTATAATCGCTCTTATCTTGCTAGTAGCATCATTAAAATTCGGCTCCTTAGTAAACACATACTCACTCCTCGCTACCTTTAGATTATTGATTAAAGTGGTCTTTCCTACTCCATCTCCACCTTCTATCACTATAAACATATCTCTCTCCTTAAAATCTATCACTCATTTTAGATTATACCACACCTACATCGATCTATCAACAAAAATATTTTATCCTTCCTAAAAATATCCTCTCCCGCTCCACCAATCAACGTCCCATAGATGTACAAGCAAGTCTAAACCAAAATAAAGTAGTTATAGACGCTTCTT
>CAYMVO010000013.1:0-29668 GCA_964393975.1 uncultured Lachnospiraceae bacterium | reverse complement strand
CTACGCTCACTATATCCGCTACTGCTACTAGTGGATACACTGCAAACTGGACAGTAACGAATGGCACCACTACTGAGAGCGCTAACGCTACGAGCGTGACAATTGCGGGTGACATAGTGATAACTGTGACTAGTTCGGAACTTGTGTATTATACAATATCATGGAATGAGGACACAATATGGACGGCAAGTTTTATAGGTAGTGTGAGCGGAAATTTGACTAACGGTGGAAATATTGTGGCTGGTGAGACAATTAAGATAAGTGTAGAAGGGATTGGTGCTTGGCAAGATATTTTTCTGAATGTTAAGATGAACGGTTCGAAAGTAGGCGGAGGAAGCATGAATGAGTTTGAAGTGAGTAGTGTGACGGGTGATGTGACAGTGAGCATTGAAGCGGAGAAGAGATGATTAAAGGGAAGTTTTTAGAAAATATGAAGAAAAGTGTGTCATGTTGAGTCATCGAATTTTTAGGGAAAACACTAGCAAAGAGAAAAGCGAAGAAGATTTGGTTGCGAATGAGTGGCTTAATGTGCTATATCTAATTAAACACACCGCTATGTACGATTGCTACATAGCGGTGTGTTTTATTATGTGTGCTTAAGTGATGAAGTCGCGGTACATTCACCTTACAGAATAGGTATATTATAAACAATAGTGTGTTATCCTGCGCCATAAAATTTTTTACAAAAAATTTATGTGTTGATACCAGTGCAAGATAACCGCTATGCGGTTCGGTTGCGGTCGTACGGCTTAACATGATTTAAAAATAACTCCTATATACTATCAAGCATATAGGAGAATTGGAAAAAGTTTTGCTCAGTGGGGCTAGAAATCAATATTTATTTGGTTTGCTTTGGTGGTTTTTTTCTTTTTGATTATACTCACGAATGTAAGTGTAAATACTGTGCCTACGCCTACACAAAGTGCTATGATATACCAGTTGGTGGTATTCGGTATTAGTCTATAGAGAGTGATTTCTTCGTTTTTGTCGGCGAGTTGCCAAGTGTGCATATAGATGCCATTTACATAATTGATTTCATCAGCATCGCTATGGAGCCTGCGGTAGTTTGTCCCATAAGAATAAACATATTTTACGTTATCTTCAGTAAAGCCATATTCACCGAATTTGTTTGTGAAATACTCTAAAATATTGTTATTGTTGGCGAATGCTGTTGTCTGTGTGCTTTGGACTTTTGTCGTTAAAAAGTTAAATGTAAGAATGTTTGGATTTTCCTCATCATCTTCTTCGGGTGGTATAGTCGTTCCATAATTATACAGATAAAATACTTCGGTGTAACTTAGTTGTAAGTCGCTAGAGTTTATACCTATAAAAGTGATTTCATATATGAAAGTTGTTTCGTCTATCCATTTTTTAGTGACGCAAATTGATTTCATTATTTCATTTGCTTGCGTAGGAGTGAGACTCTCATTGACAATTAACATTTGTAAATTGTTTATAAAGTAATTATGCGAATTTTCATATAATCTATTTACTACAGAAGTGATTTCATTTTTGACATCTTCCAACTGTAAACCTTTACTACTAAGAGCGTCGCTATCTAGATTGATTTGTATATTTTGTTGTAAATAAGAACCGCTATCTACTACAGTGTATTTTACACTAGCACAACCTGTAAATAAAAATACGGTTGCTAATAGAATTAATAATATTCTTTTCATTATCTCTTCCTTTTACATTGATTACATATATTTGTATTATCGTTTTTTTAATTATATCACAACTAATTTGTTTTAACAACTTTTTTGTGCTCACTATATTGGATAATTAAATAAAATGCTAATGTAAATAGTACAATGTAAATATATTTTATAAATTGTAAAAAAAAGTTTTTCTTTTAGTTGCGCGAAAAAGATTTTTAGGGTATAATAAATAAAAAAGCAAGCGAGGTTTTTAAAATATGAGTGAACCTAGAGAAAGATTTTATGAGATATTAAGAAAGGGTGGTGAAAAAGAGATTTATAAAGCTATCAAGTTTTTTGCCGGTTACAACACATCCAGAGAAGACAAGTACAAGCGAGAAGTTGTTTTTTATGATAACGATGACAATTTGTTGAGATTGAGCAAGGTTATTTTGAGTACTGATACTATAGGCAATAAGAGAAAGTTGACCTTGGAGCGAGATATAGAGGATAATCCAAATAAAAAGTTTATAAAGATGTTCGAGAAATATAAGTTTGTAAAAGAGATAGATGTAAAAAGTGAGCCAAATGCAAATTTAGATTTTTTAGGTTACTCACTTACTAGGTGTTTTACCGAACCATTGACTTTTGATCCGGATAGTTTATTTAAAAATGTCAAGCCTAAGATGTTTGTTGATTTTAAATGTCAAGATTATAAAATGGTGAATGCGAAAGGATTTAAAGCGAGATTAACTGTTGAGGCTATTGTGTTTAAAAATGTTGAGACAAAGCGTGAAAATTATGTTGATTTGCTAAGAATAGTGGAAGAGCCTGATAGTAAGTACGGTGAAGACTACTTTGAGGAATTAAACAAAAGAATCACAAAGCAATGTAAATTTTTATTAGAAATAGACGAGAGTATCTACAAACATTCTTTTAGAATGACTAAAAAGTTGGAAAAACCAAAAGAGGAATAAATCAATGCGTGAACTAGTGCGATTACTAGCGGACAAGGGACTTAAAATTAGTTGTATGGAGTCTTGTACTGGTGGTGGTGTTTGTAATGCTATTACAAATGTTGAGGGGGCTAGCGAAGTGTTTGAGTTTGGAGCGGTCACATACTCAAATGCCTTCAAGGTAAAGCTTGGTGTAGACGCTGAGGTTATTGAGCGTTACAGTGTTTATAGTGAGGAAACCGCAAAAGAAATGAGTCGAGCGGTGCGTGAATTTTCTAGGGCTGATATTGGCATTGGGGTTACGGGGAAGCTCAGGCGCATAGATAAGCATAATGCTTATGGTGATGATGATGCGGTGTTTATTAGTGTGTTTAACGGCTGTAATTATTACATTGCCAAATTAAATGTTATTTACAGCACACGTGAAGATAATAAAAAACAGATTATTCAAGAAATAGTCAATCTAATAAAAAGATTAATTTAAAAAAATCGTTTATCTTATTTTGATAAACGGTTTTTTATTAAATAGTTGTTTTTTGAGTGACTTTTTTTAGACTGCTGATGTACGCGAGAAGTAGTAATATGCTAGCAAATATTACATAGTATAATTTTTGTGGTACGATTAGACAAGCGAGTAGGATATACAGCGCACTAAATAGATAACCTTTTGAATTTTCAGGTCTGACAAATAGCTTGAGTATGTCTATAAAGGTGTGTTTTGTTTCAGTCTTTAATTGCGTAGATAGATCTATATTAATATCAGATAAATATTCTTTGTAAATGACATCCTTTGCGTTTAGCTTTATATTTGACGAAGTGTAATTTTTTATCAAAGATACTAATTGCTGTTCAAAAGAACATGCAAATATTTGCACATTAACTTTTTTTGGTAGTGATTTTGTTAATTTGTAAAAGTTATTCAATGTAAATGTTTCATTATCAAAAAATAGATAATAAAGCTCGTTATCTTTTACTATCACTTTACCTTTTGCGTGTCCTTTTATTTTGTTGTTAAAAAGAGACGTAATTTCTTCTTGACGGCTTAAAAGTAAATAAGTCATTATGTTTTCCATTTGTGTGATTTGCTCTTTATTTAATGTAACAGCGACAGATTTTCTTTTTCTAAATTCAATACGTAAAAAACTAATAGTCAGACTAACTACTACAGAAAGTGATAAACTAAGCAAGAGACTATTAAAAAAATATCTAAACCATATTAAACACAAAACAAAGATTATAAAGCTACTAAACAAATCATCTATAAATCCTATTGCTTTTCGATATTTCATATTATCCTCCATATCAAAGTATTTCCAAAATATAAGATTTTAATCGTGCTACCACAATTTCTATTTAGAATAATTTGATTGATGTTTTGTATAACTTGGTCAGCAAAAAAAGGATTATTCATCATCCTTTTCTTTTATCGTTTCTGTGCTAGTATGATTACTAGTTTGAATATCGCATGGTGTTTTGACACGAGCAAGCTCTTTGACTATGTTTAGTACAATCTTTTGATTATCTAAAGATAGTTTTTTTAGCCGTTGTAAAATATCAGCTTCTAATTCGGTTATCTTAGAGCTTTTATCTTTTACTATATAGTCAATATCTACACCATAATAAGTCGACAACTTTCTCAATGAAGAACAGTCAGGTTCGGTAATACCCTTTTCGTATTTTGCATAAGCAGGTTGAGTAATGTGAAGTAGTTGTGCTACTTGTGCTTGTGTTTTATGAGCATTTTTTCTTAATTTCTTTAAACGATCTTTCATAAGTCACCCTTTTCAAAAGTATTAATATATTATACCATTAAAGACAATTAAAATAATGCCTTTATAGTAAAAACTTATAAAATGTTTGACTATAATTTAAATATTTAATCATTTATATAATTTTTTTAACAAATTATTCTAAATTTGTTTGAAAATTGATAAAATTTTTAATTTTATAAAATTGCAAAAATTGCAACAAACACAATTATACTATAAAGGTAAAGAGGGAAAATCGATAAAACATCTAAAAAGTTTAGATTACAAAAATTAAAAAATAGATTTTTAAAAACAAACCGAGTCTAATTTTTTTAGACTCGGTTTGTTTTTGTATAGGACTATTTGCGTAAAAGTCCTGTTTGTGAATAAAAAGCAAAAAGAGTCTTTGACGACTCCATATTAGCTTTCCAAATAGGACTACGCACGAAGTGTGAACCTAAAAGTCCTGTTTGTAAATAAAAAAACCCTTTCGGGTTTAGTAAAATGGCTCCCCAAACAGGACTTGAACCTGTGACCTATCGATTAACAGTCGAGCGCTCTACCGGCTGAGCTATTGGGGATTAACGATTACATTATAGCAAGTAGAGATGTGATTGTCAACACTTTTTTTATAAATTTATAAAATTTTTCAAATTTTTTTAGTGAGGATATGAACTTATTTTTATTATATTATTTTACATATAGATTAGTTGCTTATATGGTTGATTTTTTCTTTACTTTAATGTATAATCACATTAATTAAAAATTTATACATATTCAAAGGAGAAAATTTATGAGTCAAAAATTGAAAAACATACTTATTTGGGTGAGTTCGTTTATAGGTGTCTATTCCTTGCTTTCTAGCGTGGTGTATGTTTTAGTAGGTGGATACTTTTTTACCAAGGATAAAGGCTACGAAACGCAAAAGACTTTACGTTATTCACTTTATATAACGCTTGCGTTTATAGGTGCTAGTGCAGTGCTATTATTTTTGTCATACTTGCTTGCATTGTTTGATGTTAGTAGTGCGATAGTAACAAAAATAGGATATCTAGTAGAGGTTGTTAAAGTGATTGTTTATATGAGCATAGTGGGGTTGGTGGCGTGTAAAAAGGAAACAATGATAGAAAATTCAAAAGATGAAACACCCGAACAAGAAGTTATAATTGAGTAGTATATGTCAATGATTTGTTATATGGACACGCCCATTGGAGTATTACAAATTGAATGTAGAGAAGATGTGCTTTATAGCGTGAAAGTCGTTAGTGACTTTGACGGAATGAAGTCTTTTAAAGATAACTTTATAGTAAAGCAATTAAATGAGTATTTTGCAGGGGAACGTAAGACCTTTAATGTGAATAAAAGATTGCTAGGTACACCTTTTCAGTTAAAAGTTTGGCAGGCACTAGAGGAAATACCCTATGGTGAAACGTTGACTTATAAACAAATCGCCGAAAAAATAGGTCAGCCAAAATCGGTACGCGCAGTTGGTGGTGCTATTCATAAAAATCCTATCGCTATCATAGTGCCGTGTCACAGAGTGATTGGTTCAAACGGCAAAATGATAGGATACGCCTATGGTGTAGAAAAGAAAAGTTGGCTCCTTTATATGGAAAGTTCACTAAAATAGTATAAAGTTAAGACATTATTAATCATTTAAAGATGTTATGTAGAGTCAAAATCAAAAAAAGGTTATCCTCTTACCTTAATTGGTAGTGGATAACCTTTTTAGTCGCGTTTATATGTTTCTTTCATCAGTTTTGTTGTTTTGCAACTCTTTTTTTCTTTTTTCCGTTTTTTGCTTTTGTAATTCTTCTGCTCTCGCCCATCTTTCTTTTACTACTTCTTCAGGGACCTCTGGTTGCGTTGAATAAGGATATTCACCTAAAAAATCTCTAAACTTTGGATAATTTGCTACTCTTTTACTCATATCTTTCACCTCATTAACAATATAACATAATAAAAAGTAAAAGTCAATAATTTGTTTAAAATTTTTTTATTTTGTTAATTCTCAAAGTAAATTCCATAGTGGAAATTAAAAAAATTTACTTTGGGAATTAACGTTTTAAGAAAAAACATATTGCTAGTAACCTCAATATGTCTTTTCATTTATACATTGTTTGTTTTGTTGGATTATTTTAGATTAAATTTAAAATTTAGCACTTCAGGGATGTCAATTCCGTTTTCTTTGATATATTCATTATGATATTTTAGCATTGCATCCATTTTTTTATCTAGTGCTTTTGTTTCATCTGTTTTTGGGATATGCCTTAAAACTTCTTTTACGAAATTAAATCTATCCACTTTGTTTTGCACTCTCATATCAAAAGGTGTAGAAATACGTCCTTCTTCTTGATAACCGCAAACCGTTATGTCGCGATTATGCCTATTCCAAGTAAGTTCGTGTATTAGACTTCTGTACCCATGAAAGTTAAATATAATAGGCTTATCTTTTGTAAAGTATTTATCAAACTCTCTATCACTTAGTCCGTGTGGGTGTGACTTATCACTAGTAAGTTTCATTAAATCAACGACATTAATAAATCTAAATTTTAGATTAGGTAAATTTTCTTTTAAGATTTGTGCGCTTGCTACTGTCTCCATGGTGATAATATCACCAGCGCACGCTATAATGACATCTGGTTTTGATTGCCCGTTACTAGCCCAATTCCAAATTCCTAGTCCTTGCTCGCAGTGTGCGTTTGCCTCTTCTAAGGTCAACCATTGTGGTGAGGGGTGCTTTGATGTGACGATGGCGTTGATGTAGTTTTTGGTTTGCATACAGTGATTGTAGCAGGATAGTAAACAGTTACTATCAGGTGGAAGGTAAAGTCTAATGATATCCTCTTTTTTATTCGCTAGATGGTCTAGTAGTCCAGGATCTTGATGTGAATAACCATTATGTTCTTGTTGCCAAGCATGAGAGGTGAGTACGAGGTTTAATGAAGCAATAGGTTTTCTCCATGTTACCTCTTTGCTCATCTTTATCCATTTTGAATGTTGACTTATCATACTATCAACTACACGAATAAAGGCAGCATAACAACTAAACGTTCCGTGCCTACCCGTTAGCAAGTATCCTTCCAACCACCCCTCGCACGTATGCTCGCTAAGATAAGAATCCATTACTCGACCAGATTTCGCGATAGACTCATCATAATCAAAAATCTCAGCATTAAACACATTGTTAGTGACTTCGTATACAGGTTTCATACGATTTGACACCATTTCATCAGGGCTAAATATACGGAAGTTGTCAGGATTCGCCTTTATAATATCACGCATATACCCACCAAGCACGGTGGTATCCGAACTAAATACTTGTCCACGACCAATTATTTTTACGCCGTATTTGTCTAGGTTTGGTAGATTGAGTTCTCTAAGCACTAAACCGCCATTCGCGATAGGGTTACTACCCATCCTCGCTTGACCTTTCGGTGCTAAATCTTTCAATTCTTTTTTGAGACTGCCATTTTTATCAAACAATTCCTCAGGTTTGTAGCTTTTTAACCAACTCTCTAATTCCTTTAAATGAGTCTCTTTTGTCATATCAAAAGGCGCATGGTATGCGTTATGCGTACCCTCGATAGATTTTCCATCTATGACTTTTGGACAAGTCCAACCCTTTGGTGTGCGCAAAATTATCATAGGCCATTTTGGACGAGAGGCGTCGTTATTCTTTCTTGCACGCTCTTGTATTTGTTTGATCTTACGGATAACGGTACACATAGTCTTTGCCATAAGTGTGTGCATTTTCATAGGTTCATCCCCTTCCACGAAATATGGCTCATATCCATACCCTTCAAAAAGATTTTTTAGTTCCTCGTGACTAATTCGCGCTAGTACTGTAGGATTGAATACTTTAAACCCATTTAAATGCAAAATAGGTAACACTGCCCCATCGGTGATAGGGTTTAAAAATTTGTTAGCGTGCCAAGAAGTAGCAAGCGGTCCTGTTTCGGCTTCGCCGTCACCTACTATTGCGGTCGCTATAAGGTCGGGATTATCTAGTACTGCGCCATAAGCATGACCTAACACATAACCTAATTCGCCACCTTCGTGAATAGAGCCAGGCATTTCAGGAGCTACATGACTAGAAACGCCAAAAGGGAAACAAAATTGTTTGTCAAACTTTTGTAGCCCAGCCATATCTTCTGTCACTTCAGGATAAAACTCGCTCCAAGTCCCCTCTAAATACGTGTTTGCAGTCCAAAAGTGTCCACCGTGACCAGGTCCTGATAATAAAATCATATTTAAATCAAACTTTTTGATTACACGGTTTAGGTGTACGTATATAAAATTTTGACCTGGCGCAGTACCCCATGGTCCCACAATACGATTTTTCACATCGCTACGCTCTAGTGGTCTAGTTAATAACGGATTGTCTTTTAAATATAGTTGCGATGCAGATAAAAAGTTTGTAGCTCTAAAATACGCATCTATTTTCTTAAGTTCATCTTTTGAAAGGTTATCATTATTAATTAATTTACCCATTTACACACCTCGTTTTTATTTGTTGTATTTAGTTTATCAAACTAGTAAAAAAAAATCAAACATTTTGATAAACTTTTATGCTTGAAATTTTTAAATCAATATAAAAATAGTTTATATGGTGAGGAAAGAGATGTCTTTGCTTTGTTTACGCCTAAATAGTATTGATGTAAATTTAAATGCGATCTCAAGGTAAATTTTTGTGGTACAATCATTAATGGTTTAAAATATTGTTGTTAAAATGTTGATATATTATTTGTTAGAAGAACAAAAATCTACTGATTTTTGAGTGATAAACTATGTTTAATGTGAGGTGCCTTGCATAATGTGGGAGTGGGGGTATCATGGGACTATAAAAATTCGGTGGTGTGGGCTTTGAGTGTATCTAAGGCTTTCGTTTCTAGTCTACTGATATAGCTACGAGATATCCCAAGTGCGGAGGCGACTTCTCGTTGCGTTTTTGGCTTGTTGCCGTCTAGACCGTAACGCATATTGATTATGGCGTATTCGCGTGCATCTAAGGTTTGCTTGATTATTTTGAGGAGCTTTTTATTCATGATGTTATTTTCAACGCGCTCTATAGATTGACCTTCGTGTGCGGGGATGATATCCATTAGACAAATATCATTGCCGTCTTTATCGGTGCCGAGACTCTCATTTAGACTAATTGATTGGTTGTGTTTTTTATTGACTCTTAGTAACATAAGAATTTCGTTTTCAATGCAACGAGCAGAGTAGGTGGACAGTTGAGTGTTTTTATCGGCGTTATAGGTGTTGATTGCTTTTATAAGACCTATTGATCCTGCGGATATTAGGTCATCTGCTTCACCTGCGCCGGTGTATTTTTTTACTATATGTGCAACTAGACGAAGATTGTGACTTATTAGTATTTCTTTTGCTTTTGTGTCACCATTTCTGTATCTTAGTAGCATTTCTTTTTCTTCTGCGGGGGTGAGAGGCTTTGGGAAACACGACACATTATTGATGTATCCTGAAAATAACATTATTTTGTTCATAAAGGTCATAAAATTTTCAATTATCATAGTATCACTCCTTTTAAATAACCTAGTTATTTGTATGCGGTGGGGTGACATTATTTGACAAAAATCGCAAAAAAATACTTTGATCGAAAGATTTTTGAGTATTTTGTATTTTGCAGTTGATAAAATACATTTTTTTTGGTATAATCTAAAATGAATGATTTTTTGTGTAGTCAAATATTTTTGAAAGGAGGTGATTATATGAGTAAACCTTTGGTTGCGATAGTTGGTAGACCAAATGTCGGAAAGAGTACTTTTTTTAATAAGGTAACCGGTAGAAAAATAAGTATTGTAAAAGATGAACCCGGTGTCACTCGTGACCGTATTATTGCAGACGCGGAGTGGTGTGGTAAGGCGTTTTGTTTGGTGGATACGGGCGGTCTTGATTTTGAGGATAAAGGTGAGATAAAGTCTAATATTTTTGAGCAAGCGAAGATTGCTGTAGATCTATCAGAGGTGATTTTATTTTTTGTGGATGGTAAAGCCGGACTATCATCTAGTGATTATGACGTCGCAAAGTTGCTTAGAAAGAGTGGTAAACCTATTGTATTAGTGGTAAATAAATTAGATAATTACGAGGTGGAAAAATCGTACGAATTTTACGCGTTGAAGCTAGGCGATCCATATCCTATTTCTGCTGAACATGGCAAAGGTATAGGCGATGTGTTGGATGAGGTGGTGAAAAATCTTAAGACCATTGTAGATGCAAATCAAAAGGATGAGGTTATAAAAATTGCCGTTGTTGGAAAACCGAATGCTGGTAAGTCTAGTCTAACAAATCGTATTTTAAACGATAAGCGTATGGTGGTATCATCTATAGCGGGTACGACTCGTGATGCGATAGATACGCCGTTTAGATTTGATGACAAGGACTATATCATTATAGATACCGCAGGTATGCGCAAGCGTAGTCAAATAGAGGATGACAGTATAGAAAATTATAGTGTCATTAGAGCGCTTGATGCGGTGAGGCGCGCGGATGTCGTTTTACTCGTGGTGGACGCATTACAGGGTGTTACCGACCAAGATCAAAAAATTGGTGAGTTTATAGATAGTGAAGGTAAACCTTGCGTGCTAGTAATCAATAAGTGGGATGCTGTGCAAAAAGATAGTTACACTATGAACAAATTCAATAAGGATATAGGGCTAGAGTTTGCTTTTATGAGTTATCTAAGACCTATTTATATCAGCGCACTCACGGGACAGCGTGTGGATAGCGTGCTGGAGAGTGTTAACAAATGCTATGAAAATAGCAAAAGGCGAATTTCTATGGGGGTTTTGAATGAAATTGTTGGGGACGCCGTGCAGGCTTCACCTCCTCCTAGTGTAAGTGGGCAAAGACTCAAGATTACGTATTGCACGCAAATAGGTGAGTGTCCTCCAAAATTTGTGTTCTTTTGTAACAATTCCGTGCTTATAGCGAAGTCATACGCAAGGTATTTGGAGAATAAAATAAGACAGGCGTTTGATTTTGAAGGGACTCCTATTAGATTGATTTTTAGAGATAGATCAGAAAAGGATGAGTACTAATGGATATTAATATTTTGTGGTATACACTTTTGGTGTTGGGTAGTTATTTTTTAGGGAATATCAGTTTTGCAATATTTTTATCGCGTAAGAAAAATAGTGATATTACAAAATTAGGTTCCGGTAACCCTGGGACTATGAATATGTTGAGGAATTTTGGTCTTAAAACAGGCGGACTGACTCTTATTTTGGATGTTGTAAAAGGCGCTATTCCCGCTCTTGTGGGGTTATTGACTTTAAGCGAGACAGGTCTTTATGTGGCGGGGCTTGCGGTCGTGCTTGGGCATATATACCCTGTGGTTAGAAGGTTTAAAGGCGGTAAAGGGGTTGCTTGTGCGTTAGGTGTGTTCTTTGTGGCAAATCCACTACTAACGTTGGCATTTTTTGTGATTGCTTTTGTGTACTTATTGATTTTTGATTATGGCGCTATTGCTTCGTTTATTGTAATCACCGCTATGACAGTGATAGAGGCTTATTTGCATGCTGGTAATTTAACTATTAGTATCTTATTGTTTTCTATGTTTATAATCATATTCTTTAGTCATAGAAAAAATATTACAAGAATGCTAGTCGGCACGGAAAATAAAGCGAACTTAAGAAAGTCCCTCAAAAAACTAACTACTAAAAAAGAGCGTAAACAAGAGCGCAAAGAAGAAAAGGAAAGAAATATCGGATAACAAAAACTCTTGACAAAGAACACAATAATGTGATATCTCATTTTTATGAGAAAAAGTTTTAATGTGTTATTAATTTTGTCTTTTATGCTAGTGACTTTTTTGGGGTGCGTATTGTTTTAGGTGGCGTAATTCTTCTTTATCCATATAGACACAGAGTGTTGTGGAACTAAAAGCGGTGACAGAAAATGTCGGGGTTGAGTATGGTTCTGCTGTGGTTGTAACAGAGGATAGATATTTACTTGTAAATACACATGTTTTGATGTATCAATCTATAGAAAAGACAGTCTTGTTTGATAATATTTATATCCGTTTCAGTGATAAAGAAGATTATCAACAAGTATATTTAATTAAAGTTGATGAAAATCTGGACTTGGCTTTGTTGAGACTTATTAATAATAAAGAGAAGGTTCGGACTTGTAAAATAGGATACGAATCTAAATTGAATTATGGCGATGTTATATATGCAATTGGTAACATTAATAATAGCGGTATATCTATTACAAAAGCTGTGGTATCATTACCTTATGTGAATATACAGTATGGTGATAGTGTTAAGCAAGTTATTCAATGCGATGTTATTATATCAGAAGGTAGTAGTGGGGTGCTTTGATTGATGCATCTGGGAAATTAGTTGGAATTACAACATTTAGGCTTAGAGATGTTTCAAATCAAGTTATTTATGGTATCGCCTATTTGAAAGGCTTAAATAATTTGTTTGTAGTTCATTCATTTTATTTAGTGTAAAGGAGTTGTATGTTAAACTTAGATTATCTAAAAAATGAATTAGTTGAAATAGTTTACACATCTAGCAAGTTAACGCTAAAAAATGATAACTTGCAAATGGCATTTCACTGCAGTAAATATTTCAATATTAAGGCAACAAAGATAGATGGAACACTGATTGATTTTGATGTGATAAGCGGAAAAACCTATAAGATATTGGATGTAAACTTTTGTGATGAATTGCAAGGAATTGCGGAAATTTGTTATACTGATTTTTATTCTAGCTTAGAATTGGAAGTTGTTGATTTTTGTGATAATGTTTATGGTATAGAACTAGAATCTGATTTTATTTCTGTGGAAAAATGTTTTACAAAAAATGGGAAAATAGTAAAACAAATTCTCAATAAAAGATTAATTGAATATGAAGGTGGTTATTCTAAATATCAAAAGTACAGTTTTGATAAAGAAACTCTTGCTGTTTTGGATAGGTTTAAAGAACATCATATAAGATATGCGTTTATAGATGAACTTTGGGGAAAAGTATATATGAAGTTTACAATGAGTATTTGAAGAATAAAAATAAAGAACCATTTATAATACCTAACAATTTGATTGATAGGTTAGATAGGTTGCGTGATAATTTTATTTACGCCTACAAAAAAGATGAAATGGATAAAAATTATCTAATTGCTTTGTTTATAAGTGATTTAATAAAAGTAAAAGAGGAACTTGGATATTTTATTTTAGGTAAAATTTTAAATAGAAATATAGATATCGATGCTCTAAATAATAAAGTAAAATCAAACATTCTTGATGTTTTAGATATGATTGAATTTAGCACTAAGTCTGATGTTTAGTTCTTTTATGTATTCTAAATAAACTGTGATTGGCGCGGTTTATTTTTTTGAACCTTTTGCGGGGCGGGGTAGATAACTTTAGTTTAAGTATGTGAGTTTTTGTTTATGTTTAATTAATTATTAGACAAATTTAGTGGTTAATATCGTTGACTTTATGAAAAAATGTATGTATAATTTAATGAATTTGCTTTAAGGAAGAATTTTGTATGGAGTTTACGGAGCGTGGGTTCTCTATTTTTGGGTTATTTATAAATTGGTATGGTGTGATAATCGCGTTTGGTATGTTATTAGGTTTGTTTGTGGCGATTAAGACTTTTAAGAAACGTGGCTATAATCTTGATACTGTTATTGATTTAGCGCTTGTATGTATACCTTCCGCTATTGTGGGGGCTAGGTTATATTATGTGATTTTCTACACGCATGATTATACTTTTTGGGAGATTTTTAAGATTTGGGAAGGTGGTATTGCTATCTATGGCGGCATCATAGGTGGGTTTATAGGCGCGCTTATATACTGTCTTATTAAAAAGATTAATTTACTTGAAGTGTGTGATTGTATAGCGCCGACCTTGATTTTGGGACAAGCAATAGGCAGATGGGGTAATTTTACTAATCAAGAGGCTTATGGTATGCTTATCACCGATCCGAACTGGCAGTTTTTTCCTTTTGCAGTCAATATATCTAGTCCGCACTTTACACCAGATGCGACCGATGCGGTGGTGAATGCATTTGGCTCGGTGGTGGATAATGCATGGTTTATGGCGACATTTTTCTATGAAAGCATGTGGGATTTTATAGTGTTCAGTGTTTTGCTTTTGGTGTTTTTTAAAGTCGGCGTGAGAGGACTCACCGTGTGTACATATTTTGTTTTATATGGACTTGGTCGTTTTATGATAGAGGGATTGAGACTTGATAGTTTGTATTGGGGTAGTTTTAGAGTGAGTCAGGTGCTAAGCCTAGTGCTTGTGATAGCATTTGTGGCTTATGCGGTATATATTATTTATAAAGAATACATTAATAAAAAGAGGTCGCTAAAAGAAGTTGTCACGAGTGAAAATTCTAGTGGTAGCGGGCTCTTGCAAATTACACAAAACGAATCGCAGGTGAATAAATTAATTGATGTAAAAATAAAAGATGAAAAAGGAGGCGTTGAGTGAAATTTTCTAGACAAAAAAATGGTTACAAGATTGATGAGGTAGATAACTATGTAGCCTCCGTGATTTATAACTATGAGAATCAGCTTGCGGATCAAAGGGAAAGGATACAGATTTTGCAGGATGAAAATGAAAGATTAAAATTAGATTTAAAGACTTTTACGGATAAAGAATCTAATATAAGTAGCGCATTACTAGTGGCGGTGGATAAAGCAAAACAAATTGAAGATGGTAGCAAAAAAGTTTACGAACTGGAAATACAAAGACTTCGACTTTTATTTAATAAATACCGTGATTTTTTGGATAAGCTTATTGAGGAAAACAAGGATGTAAAAGATATTGCTACTACAAAAGAAGTTGTCAATGATTTTAAAAATGAAATCAATCAAGCGCTTAGTAAAAATTTTAGCGTGACGGTAAAAGATGTGTCGGCGTATGATCCTATGCGCATTCTATTAAATAAAATGAATAAATACATTGCGAAAAGAAAAGAGGAACAGCGAGTTAAGTCTATTGATGATGATATGGCGCCAGTGCTAAGCAAAGAACCGCACGAGAGACACATTTCTGCACCTACAAAAATAAAACCTATCGCTAATGTAGAACTCAAAGGCGATGAGAAATTTGAAAATTTGGTGGATAAATTTTTAGAGGTGGGGGATGGCGAGGAGAAAAATGCGCTAGCTCAGAAGATAATGCAACACTCTGGGTTTGATTTGCGTGAGGCGGTAAATCCTACAGAAAACTTAGATGATATTATGAAATTTTTTGATTTTTATGAAGGTGATAAATAACGATATCACTTTTTTATTTTTAATGTTGTTTTTGTGTTGCTTATATGTGGTAATTGTGATACAATGATAAAGCTTCGCACATTGTGATATGCGGATACATAGATATATATGTTTAGATTAAAAGCATATAGTTTTATTTTGATTTGCTTTTAGGTAGATGTTATAAAATATAGATTTTTTAAGAAAACGGAGGAATTTTATGAGCTTTTTAATTTTTACTGAGTCCACCTCAGATTTGCCAACGGAGTATGCGGAAAAAAATGATGTAACAGTGCTAAATATGCCGTGTTATATCAATGAAGAACCTGCGACAACCGATCCTAAAGTGCTGTATAGTTTAATGCGTAGTGGCGTGTTGCCTACTACTTCATTGCTTAGTGCGGATGATCTTGTTAGGGCTTTCGAACCAAGATTAAAAGAAGGTGAAAAGATTTTATATATTGCGTTTAGTTCGGCGCTTAGCGGGACTTACGATAGTGGCGTAAAAGCAAAAGAAATCTTAGAGGCGACTTATCCTAATTCTCTTTTTGTGGTTGATAGTAAATGTGCTTCTTTAGGTCAAGCTATGCTGGTTGATTATGCGGTGGATCTACGAAATGCGGGTGAAAGTATTGAAGAGATTTATGAGAAATTACAAAAAGATTTATATCAGGTTTGTCATTATTTTACTGTGGATAATCTGTTTCATTTATATAGAGGTGGTAGGGTTAGCCGTTCAAAGGCGGTTTTAGGTACGATTTTACAATTAAAGCCCGTTTTACATGTAGATGAACAAGGCAGACTTATTCCTATTAACAACGCACGAGGCAGAAAAAAAGCTATCAAAATGTTGGTGGATTATATGGTGGAAAAATGTGGTGACACTGCACCCAACAAAGTTTTTATCAGCCATGGTGATTGTGAGGAAGACGCTTTGTATTTGGCAGGGTTAGTAAAGGAACAATACAATGTTGGAATTGATATGATGAATTTTATTGGTTCGGTAATAGGTGCGCATTCCGGACCTAACACCCTTGCTCTTTATTTTATGACACCAAAACTAAGATAATTTTACTCTTTAATGTGTTTTTAGCGAATTGAATTTATATTATCGGAAGTCAGAGGGAAGCAACGCAACGCGTTATTTTCAAGTGACTGATGTTTATTCAAACTGTGATGCCGTTATTTATAACGGATTTGCGTTAGCAAAATTGATTTACGAACATTGTAAGTAAATCAACATCACATAGTTTATAATCAAGGAAAAAGAGCAAAGCACAAAGTATTTTGCAAGGTTTCCGCTGATTTCAATCGGTGACGTACACAATTTATTGTGTAATTGCGAGAGCAATAAAAATTTTAACTTGCTTAAAAATTTACGACACATAGTTTATATTTTAGGAGTGTTTAATTAGGTATTGTAAAAAAGTGTGAATTTTTATATGCTTTTGATATGAGCTAGGAATGATTTTACTGTAAATACTATAAAGAATGAGGTTTTGTAAAACAATTAATCAGCATATTTAAAGAAGTTTAATTTATTTTCATTGATATTACACATTGATTTTGTATATACTATGCTAATTGTTTGCGCAATTGAAAAATAACAAAAGGGGAAGTTTTATGAAGATACTAATTGTGGATGATGAGGTTAATATTGTAAATGTTTTAAAGGAGTACGCTATTCATAGCGGTTATGAGGTGGATGAGGCTTTTGATGGCGTTGAAGCGGTGGCGAAAGTTGAGGGTAACAATTACGATTGTATTCTTATGGATATTATGATGCCAAATATGAATGGCTATGATGCCGTGAGGGAGATAAGAACTATCAAAAACATTCCTGTAATTATGATAAGCGCCAAAGGTGAGGAGTATGACAAACTAGCTGGGTTTGAAATTGGGATAGATGATTATATCGTGAAACCTTTTTCACCTAAAGAAGTTATGGCTCGTATTAAAGCTGTTATCAATCGTAATGGTGTGAGTGAGAAATTTCGTGAATATGAGATAGATGTTTCGGGGCGCGTGGTTAGGAAGAATGGCAAAACTATTAACCTTAACAATAAAGAGTTTGAATTGTTCACCACGCTTATAAAGAACGCTGGTATTGCTATGAGTAGAGAGATGCTTTTAAACGAGGTTTGGGGATATGGTTACGAGGGTGAAGAGCGTACAGTAGACACTCATATCAAAATGCTCAGACAAGACCTTGATGATAGAGAATTGATTAAGACTGTGCGTGGCGTAGGATACAAAATTGAGAAGTAGTTTCAATTCTATTCAAACGCAAGTACTTATTAGATTTTTAGCGATATTATTATTTATCTTATCCCTTACTTGGCTTTTGCAAATTGTGTGTTTCAAATGGATATTTGAAAATGTTAAAACAGCCGAAGTTATGCGTGCTTGTGATATTGCTGTGCAAACATACAATAATAATGATATGGATGGTCTTTTGCGATTGTCGGTTAAGACTGAGTGCAACATTGTGATAGTTGAGATGGTGGGACAGAATATAAGCATTGCGTTTAATAGTTCACGTGTGACCGATGATTTGGAAATAAAAAAATCATTTTACAAATTAATAGAAAAACTTGGCGAGAGGGAATCAGTCTCCTATAAGACAGAAGAGGCTAATTTTGTTACACTAACTTTCGGGAGAGAGGTTAAACTTGATGATAGATATTATTATATATTTGTAAATTCTAATATCACACCCATTGATTCTACTCTTAGAGTAATGAATTTCCTTTTTGCGCTTATTAGCGTCACTGCTGTGATATTGACTGTGCTTTTATCGTTGTTTTTTAGTATGCGGTTGAGTAGTCCTATAAAAAGGCTTGCTAGACAGGCTAGAAAACTGTCTCGTGGTGATACAAATGTCAGGTTTAATGCAAGAGAATTTGATGAAACAAGTGAACTTACGGATGCGCTAAACTATAGTTTGGTTGAGATAAAAAAGAGTGAACTTTTGCAACGAGAAGTGGTTGCAAATGTCAGCCACGAAATTCGTACTCCGCTAACTATGATAAAATCTTACGCCGAACTTATTCAAGATTTTAGCGGTGATGATGAGGAGAAGAGGAAGGAGCATTTGCAGATTATCGTTGATGAAGCTAATAGACTTGAGTATATATTAAATGATATTTTAGACTTGTCTAAAATCTCCGCGGGTACTGCAACCTACCAGATGGGTGAGTTTGATTTAAGTGAACTTGTTTTGAAATATGTAGATTTGTTTAAAAATAAAGAACCTAATTTTGTGTTTAATGTGGATGTGGAACCAAATGCGTTTATAAATGGTGATGAGAAGCGTGTTGGTCAAGTGGTCACTAATTTGATTAATAATGCTATCAATTATTCAGGTGAGATGAAACAAATTGATATTAGTCTAATTAAAGAAAATGGACTATATAAATTTGCGGTCAAAGACTACGGAATAGGTATATCAAAAGAGGATCAAAAAGCGATCTTTGATAGGCATTTTAGAGCAATTAATGCTAAGAGAATGGCTGTTGGTAGTGGGATTGGACTTAGCATAGTCAAAGGTATATTGGAATATCATAAGTTTGATTATGGTGTGAAAAGTGAACTTAATAAAGGCAGTACATTTTATTTTTATGCTAAACCAAAAGAATAAAATAAAAACTTTTAAAAAATTTGCTAAAAAAGGCAAATTTTTTTGTGTTTTCATTATGGTTACACATTGAAGTAATAAATTAGTGCTTGAAAAAGGAGATAATTTATGAAGAAAGCTAAAACTTTTTTACTTGTGGCACTCTTGATGCCTTGTATGATGCTTTTCAGTGCGTGTTCGGGACAGAAAGCTGATATTGTTTCAGTTACTAAAACGCAAGAGACCGTTACTAGCGAGACTTACGCTATTGTTTATAGTGATGGCAGGGTGAATAATGTGGAACTCACAAAGGATGACAATTCCGATAGCGGTAAGGATATTTATGAACTAGCGGTGAAGTATGGCTACATGGGAACTTT
Organism: uncultured Lachnospiraceae bacterium; assembly: GCA_964393975.1. GTDB lineage: Bacteria > Bacillota > Clostridia > Christensenellales > UBA1242 > CALVNN01. The sequence continues at coordinate 10,086 of CAYMVO010000013.1, read as the reverse complement.
TTGGGATTTTTTGAGCGAGTACTTACATTATGATGCGGAGAGCAAAACCACTAATGCGGTTAGCAAAGCACTTACTAGTACGGTTAGCGTAGTTGCGGGGTTTACGGGTACTATGGTTGGTTATAAAATGACTATTTATGGTTATGAACCTTATACTTATGAACAGGCGTTTACTAGTGCAGGTAGTGGCGTGATTTATAGTTTGGATAAAGAAAACGGCAACGCTTATATAATAACTAATTATCACGTGGTTTATAGTACGAGTAGCAACACGACCGATAAAATAAGCGATGATATTTCTATTGGGCTTTATGGTATGGAGAACGAGGAAAGCGCTATAAAGGTTGATTATGTCGGTGGTTCAATGAATTATGATATTGCTGTCCTTAAAGTGACTGATAGTGATATTCTTAAAAATTCCATTTGTACCGCTTGTGAGGTGGCGGACTCTGATGAGATAGTTGTTGGCGAGACTGCTATTGCAGTAGGAAACCCTGAGGCTGAAGGTATTAGTGCGACTAGTGGTGTCGTGAGTGTGGATAGTGAATATATTACTATGAAAGCGAGCGACGATAAGACTGTAATCACTTCTAGAGTTGTTAGAATAGACACAGCTATAAATGGAGGTAATAGTGGTGGCGGGTTGTTTAATGATGAGGGCAAACTTATTGGTATAGTCAATGCTAAGGTTGTAAAAGAAAACATTGATAACATCAGTTATGCTATTCCTATTAATGTTGCTACAAAAGTTGCCGATAATATTTTAGATAATTCTGGTTCGGTGGAGTTGTTTAATTTAGGCGCTAGTGTGACTGGGGTTAATTCTCGTGCCGTATATGATGAAAAACTTTTATCTGTGAAAATAAATGAAGATGTCAACGTGAAAAGTGTTACTGAGAATAGTATCGCTAGCAAAATTGGTTTAAAAGAAAATGATATTATAAAATCTATAACTATCAATTCAAAAAATATATCATTCGTAAGAGCGTTTGAGCTAGTGGATGAACTGCTTACAATTAGGAGTGGGGACACTATAGCGTTCAATATATTGAGAAATAATAAGGAGGAAACTATAGGATACAGCATAACAAGTGATGACTTTGCTCTAGTAGCGTAAATAATTAAATTTTTAACGATAAAATTTGGAGGGGATTTTTATGATTGAGAAATTAAATGTTGAAAACGAGAAATATTTACTAGATATGGTAGAACAATTAAAAAATGAAACCGGTGAAGTGATTGATGTTAAGATGGGGAATAACAAATTAAAAACTGCTTTTTTATATTTTAGTGGTGATGAGTGTTTAGGGTTCTTGGTTTGTTATACAAAACTAGTTGATGTTAATGACGACGTTAAAAAAATAGGTGTTAATGAAGGTATGTTTGTTAAGAATAAAGATTCTGCAATTAATATGCTTTTGCTATCAAAATTTGAGCAATGGGCAAATGAGAGAAATTGTGATTATATTACGAGTCGTATTATTGGCGAAAGGGAAAAACAATGCATGTGCTTTACGCAAACAGGATATAAAACAACAAAAGATGATGCTCTCTTTATTAAAAAATTAGATAATCAAAACTTTTGTTTAAACAGATAGTACGCACATTAGACTTTTGAGTGAAGTATATAATAGTCAAAACACATAAAAACTAAAAAAATATAAAAGTTTTTTGAAAAATTATTAAAAATATAATGACATTTTTGTGCTTTTGTGATAAGATATTTATATAAATAATATTATATAGATATCTTATTTTTTAGGAGGTGAATGTGACTATAATTTGGAGTGTTGTGATTGCGCTTGCTCTCATCACTGAAATATTTACTTTTGAATTAGTAAGTATTTGGTTTGCTTGTGGAGGTATAGTTTCGTTGATATTGGAATTGTGTGGGGTTGGTCTTGTGTGGCAACTCGTGGCATTCTTTATTATCAGTATCGTTGCGATTATACTCACTAGACCACTTTTTAGGCGTATTTTAGCGAAGGCAGAAGGGAATACTAACTTAGACGCTATTGTGGGCGAGGTATATAAGGTGTTGAGCCCTATCAATGCTGATGCAAAAGGCACTATCAAGATTAACGGCGTTGTTTGGAGTGCTGAAGAGGTTGATGGCGAAGCTTGCGTTGCCAATGATGAAGTCTCGGTGGTGGAGTTTAAAGGCACTATCGTAAAAGTAAAAAAAATCAATAAAAATCATAAAGAGGAGAATTAATTCATGAATACTATTGCTGTTGTTGTTATTTGTATAATAGCTATTGCTGTTATTATTTGTTTGTTTGCGGGTATTAAGATTGTTCAACAATCTAATGCTATTACAGTCGAGAGACTTGGAAAATACTATAGAACTTTGGAGACTGGTTTTCATATGGTTATACCATTTATAGATAAATGTGGTCATATTATCTCTCTAAAAGAGCAAGTCGCAGATTTCCCACCACAACCTGTTATTACTAAAGATAATGTTACCATGCAAATAGACACTGTTGTTTATTTTCAGGTAGTGGATCCTAAGATGTATATGTATGGTGTTGAGAGACCTTTAAGGGCTATTGAAAATCTTACTGCTACTACGTTGCGTAACATTATTGGTGAGTTGGAACTAGATGAGACTCTTACGAGTCGCGATGTTGTTAATGAAAAGATGCGCTTAATTTTGGATGAAGCAACTGGTCCATGGGGTATAAAGATTAATCGTGTAGAACTTAAAAACATTTTACCTCCTAGAGATATTCAAGAGGCAATGGAAAAGCAAATGCGTGCAGAGCGTGAACGTCGTGAGTCTATTTTGAGAGCGGAAGGTGAAGCTAAGAGTAATGTTTTGGTCGCAGAAGGTGAAAAGGCGGCTGCTATTTTAAGAGCAGAAGCGCAAAAAATTGCTCTTGAGACGGAAGCTCAAGGTCAAGCAAACGCTATTAAGCTTATTATTGATGCAAAACCTGACACTGCATATATTACATTGCAAGGTTATGAAGCACTTAAAGCACTTGCTGATGGGCAAAGCACTAAGATTATCGTTCCTAGTGATATTCAAAACGTTGCTAGCCTATTTACTAGCGTTGCGGAGACACTTAAAAATGATGAGTTGTCAGTAAAAAAGAAATCAGCTAAAAAATCAGATGATTAATAATTATGAGGTTTTGATTTAGTTTAAGTCAAAATCTTTTTTGTTGACAAAAATTTTTAGGTCGTGTATAATTGTGTTGATAAAAGTTTTGGAGGGAAAAGTATGTTTTATTCATTTATCTGGTGGCGTGACTAATTGTATTCACAAAATTAAGGTTTTGTGAATGTTTTTGCGTAAAATCTTCACAAAACATATAAATGGATAAAATGTAACCCGTTAGGTATGTTTTGTAAATACACTAACGGGTTTTTGGTTTACTTAAAAAAATCACGACCACTTTGTTGATTTTAAAGTAAAAAAATGATATAATAAATTTTAGAAAAAATAGAGGAAAGAAATATGAAGAGAAAAATTATTTTAACGGGTGAAAGATGTACAGGCAAGTTACACTTAGGACATTATGTTGGTACATTGAAGCGTAGACTAGAGTTGCAAAATTCAGGTGATTATGATGAGTTTTATATAGAAATTGCAGATGGACAGTCTTTAACAGACAACTTTGGCAATGTTCAAAAAGTGAGAGATAATGTTATAAATGTTGTGTTAGATTATCTAGCTGTTGGACTTGATCCAAATAAAGTTACTATGTTTATACAGACAGAAGTTCCTGAGCTGGCAGAATTAAATTTTTACTTTTTAAATTTGGTTACGGTAAATAGACTTATGCGAAATCCTACTATTAAGAGTGAGATTAAAGAGCGTGGGTTTGGACAAAGCGTGCCTGCGGGGTTTTTGACATATCCAGTGAGTCAAGCAGCAGATATTTTAGGATTTGATGGGACTATTGTACCTGTTGGTGAAGATCAAGCACCTGTTTGTGAATTGACTAACGAAATTGTAAGAACATTTAATAGATTGTATGGTGAGACTTTTGAGGAGCCAACAATTGTTTTACCACAAGGCAAATATGAAGCTAGGCTTCCTGGTCTTGACGGTAACGCAAAGATGAGTAAGTCTTTAGGTAACTGTATTTATTTATCTGATAGTAGTAAAGAAGTTTATGATAAGGTAATGAGTATGTATACTGATCCAAATCACATTCATGTGGAGGATGCAGGTAAGGTGGAAGGGAATATGGTGTTTGTATATCTAGATATTTTCGCTACAGATAGAGATGTAAAAAAATATATGGAAGGGTACAATACTTTGGATGAGCTGAAGGATCATTATAGGCGTGGTGGACTAGGTGATGTTAAGATTAAAAGATTACTGATTAATGTGTTAGAAGATTTGCTTACACCTATTAGAGAACGACGTGCAAAATATGAAACCAATTTGGATGAGGTGTATAGAATCATTTTTTCGGGTAGTGATAAAGCGCGATTAAAAGTACAAGAGGTGTTAGAAAGAGTAAAGCGTAATATGGGAATTAACTATAGAGAACAAAGGGAGAGAGATTAAAAATGTTATATGGAGATTATCATACACATACACCATATAGCCACGGCACGGGAACTGTTATGGAAAACGCTATAGTAGCAAAAGAAAAGGGTTTAAAAGAGCTTGCCATCACTGATCACGGGTTTAATCATATAGCTTTTGCGATAAAACGTAGGGAACTTAAAAACTTAAGGCGAGATATAGATGAGGCTGAGAAAGTAACGGGGTTAAAAATCTATCTAGGGGTAGAGGCTAACATTATTTCAAAATCAGGGAAGGTTGATGTGAGACCTAAAGATTTTGAGTATTTAGAGCTCTTAGTTGTAGGATACCACAAAGCTGTTTGGAGTGACCTAAAGAGTGAGATTGATTATATCCTTAAAAATAATATTATAAAAAATCAATCTAGAAAAACTATTGAGTCAAACACGCGTAGTTATATAAAAGCATTAAGAAAATATCCTATTGATATAATTAGTCATTTAAATCACCATGCAAAGGTGGATGTAGTGGCGGTGGCAAAAGTTGCTGAGGAAGTTGGTTGTTATATAGAACTCAATGGTAAAAGGAAACATTTTAGTGAGGGACAAGTTCGTGATATGGTGGAACAAACAAACTGTATGTTTGTTCTAGATAGTGATGCTCATTCAAAAGAGCGTGTGGGTGAGGTGACTATGTGGAGAGAATTAGCGAAAGAATACGGTGTCCCAGAAGAGCGTATAGCAAATTTAAACGGTGGGATAAAATTGAGAGATAAAAAGGCTTTTTATGAGACAAAGAGGTAGTTATTCGTTAGAAGTGAAAAATGAGGTCTTAGACAATCTCGCTGAAGACAGTTGTTGTAAACTAAGTTTTTTATCGGCGGTTTTAAAATCTAGTGAATACAATATTACAAATAAAGGTTTTAGTGTTGAAGTTAGTACTAAGTTAAAAAGACTGCTTGAAGTTACAAGTGCTATAATTGAATCGTTATATGGGATTAAGCCAAAACTTATAAGTGATGAAGATATATTTAACCAAAATGAAAGATTTAAACTAATCATTGAGGGAGATTATGTTAAGCCTATGTTGATTGATTGCGGAATCGCAAAGATAGAGAATGGGTGTTTTGATTTTGTTGATGGTGTGGAAAGTGAAATAATAATTGATGAGTGCTGTAAAAAATCATATATAAAAGGTTTATTATTGTCATGTGGTTCTGTGAGTGGAATTGGAGAAACTACAAATCGCAGTATAGACTACCATTTGGAATGGGTGATGACTAATGAACAGACGGCTTTTGATTTATTGGAAATGTTAGCGTATTTTAATATCTTTGGTAGAAAGATTACCCGTAAAAATATGTTTGTGGTATATTTGCAAAAATTTGAACAAATCAGTGATTTGTTGGTTGTTGTGGATGCTCCTAATGCAATGCTTAGTCTTAATGATGAGTTTGCGATGCGTACGATTAAAAATTCAGTAAATAGAATAAATAATTGTGAAAGTGCCAATCAAAATAAAACTATAGATGCCTCACTTTTGCAGTTGAGAGCAATTAACACAATTATGGAAACAATAGGTTTAGAGGCGTTGGGCGAAGATTTGGAAAATATATGTATGTTAAGACTTGCCAATGAGGACGAGAGTTTGCAAGGGTTAGCAAGTCTTAGTGGTATGACTAGAAGCGCGTTGAATTATAGATTAAATAAAATAATAAAAATAGCGGAAGAATTAAAAGATAATTAAATATAGTGGTGGCGGTGATTTGTGGTTAAACTTTATGTAATGATTTAAAAGGTGAGTATAAACAAACACAGTTATTGTTTTATTATAAAAAGATTTGAGGTGTGTATGGATTTTGTGCATTTGCACGTACATAGTGAGTATAGTTTACTTGATGGAGCGTGTAGAATTGAAAAATTAGTTAAAGTAGTTAAAGAAATGGGAATGCCTGCAGTGGCTATTACTGATCATGGTAATATGTATGGCGCAGTGGCTCTTTTTGATGCTTGTAAAAAAGCGGAAATAAAGCCCATTTTTGGTTGTGAGTTTTATGTTGCTCCAGACCTTACAGTAAAAGATGGTAAACAAAAACTTTCGCATTTGATATTACTTGTTAAAAATAGTGTTGGGTATCATAACATTTGTAAACTTAACACGATTGCTTTTAGGGATGGGTATTATTATAAACCTCGCATTGATTACAAGACACTAGCAAAATATAGTGAAGGACTGATTTGCTTGTCGGCTTGCATAGCGGGTGATTTGCCGCAACTTATTTTGAAAGGAGAGTTTGAAAAAGCTGAAGATTATGCTCTTAAAATGAAAAATATGTTTGCTGAAGGTGATTATTATATAGAAGTTCAAAATCATGGTCTCGCGCAAGAAAAATATGTGTACCCTTATCTTTGTGAGATAGCGAAAAAAATAGGTGTTAAGACCGTTGCCACTAATGATTGCCACTATATATACAAAGAAGATGCGGAAATGCAAGATATATTGCTTTGCGTTCAGACAGGTAAAAAGGCGGATGATCCTGACAGGATGAAATTTGACACTAATGAATTTTATGTGAAAAGCTATGATGAAATGTGCGCTCTTTTTCCGGATAATAAAGAGGCTATTGAGACTACTTTGGAGATCGCTGAAAAGTGTAATTATACATTTGAAGAGATAGATAAAAATATTTATTATATTCCTAAGTATGTTCCTGAAAATGGTATGTCGCAATTAGATTATTTAAAAATGCTGATTGAAGATGGTATAGTAAAGAAAAAGGTGCCAGACACAAAAGAACTTCGTGATCGTATAGAATCGGAAATGAATGTTATTGTAAAGCAGGGTTTTGTGGGATACTTTCTTGTGGTGTTAGATTACTGCCGTGCGTCTAGGCAAATGGGTATTGCGGTTGGTCCTGGTCGTGGTAGTGGCGCGGGTAGTATGGTTGCGTACTTAATCGGTATTGTAGATATCAATCCTATGAAGTATGATTTGCTTTTTGAGAGATTTTTACATACTGAGCGTGTTACAGCGCCAGACTTTGATGTGGACTTTGCAGCAAATCGTAGGCAAGATGTCATCAAGTATGTCACTGATAAATACACGCAAGCGCAAGTCGCTGGAATAGCGACTTTTGGCACAATGGCGGCTAAAAACGCGATTAAAGATGTAGGTCGTACCCTAAATATTCCATATAGTAAATTGGATAAAGTTACGAAAGCTATTCCTAAAATGGACGCAAAACACAATGATGTCATCAAAAAATGTTTTGGATTTTATAAAGATGATAAAGGTACAGATTATTCTGTGCCTGAATTGGTGCAAGTGTACAACACCGATCCTGAGATACGACAAGTTATAGATATTGCAATGAAGCTAGAAGGTATGCCAAGAAATAGGTCAGAGCATGCGTGTGGTGTGGTTATTAGTTCGGAAATTCTAGAAGATTATATGCCTATGAGTCGTAATGGCGATAATATCACCACTCAATATTCTATGACTGATATTGAAAGACTAGGTCACTTGAAAATGGACTTTTTGGGACTTAGAAACCTAGATGATATTGGAGAGTGTATAAAATATATCAAAGAAAATCATGGTGTGACGGTGGATTTTGCGGAGCTTGGTTACGAGGATCAAAATGTTTATAAACTAATTTCAACAGGTAACACAAAAGCCATTTTTCAAATAGAAAGTGGTGGATTTCAAAAGTTTATGAAAGACTTAAAACCTACTTCAATAGAAGATATTACTGCGGGTGTTGCACTTTATAGACCAGGTCCTATGGATGCTATTCCAAGATATGTTCACAATAAGCACAATCCGCAAGATGTTACTTATGCTCATCCGATATTAGAGCCTATTTTAAATGTGACATATGGTTGTATTATTTACCAAGAGCAGGTTATGAGGATCGTTCAAGATATGGCGGGGTATACTTTAGGTCAAGCGGATATGGTTCGCCGTATGATGGGCAAGAAAAAGAAAGAAGCGATGGCAAAAGAAAAGGATGTCTTTTTATATGGTAAACCTGCTGAAAATGGCAAGAAAGCAATAGATGGTGCTATCAAGCGTGGTGTAGATAAAGATGTGGCTTTGAAGATTTGGGGTGAGATGGAAAGTTTTGCTTCTTATGCATTTAATAAATCACACGCTGCCGCTTATTCGCTAATAACATATCAAACTGCATACCTAAAATGTTATTACGAACCTGAGTTTCTAACAGCTGTTTTAAATAATCGTATTGACAAATCGGATGAGATAAGAAATTATGCAAATTACGCTAAAGAAGAAGGTATAAATATCTTACTCCCTGATATTAATGAGAGTAAAGCATATTTTTATGCTACTAAAAATGGTGAGATTAGGTTTGGACTTGCCGCTATAAAAGGAATAGGTGTCAAACTAATCAATGAAGTTGTTGAAGAACGCGAAAAGAATGGTCCTTACAAGTCTTTGGAAGATTATTGCGAAAGGGTGAGTCAAGCAAATTTGAATAAAAGAACTATTGAAAATCTTATCTATGCAGGCGCTTTTGACGTGTTTGGGTTAAAGCGTAGTCAAATGATTGAGGCTTATCCACAAATTGTTGAGCGCGTTCTTCAAGATAAAAAAGTGCGTGATAAAGGTCAGTTTAGTTTGTTTGATGATTTATTAAAAGAAGATAAGGCTGTTAGTATGGTGGAGTATCCTAACATTAAAGAGATTCCCATTGACATCAAATTAAAGCAAGAAAAAGAGGTTACCGGAATGTATCTTTCTGGTCACCCGTTGGATATCTATGCGGATAAATTCAGAGATTTTAACTTTGACTCTAGTATGATTGAGCTTGGTGAGTCGGGTGTTGATGATGAGGTGGAGACGCCTGACGAATACGCTGTTCAAGATACAGGACTAGAAGAAGGTGCGACAGTGACTTGTGGCGGAACTATTGTAGAAATGAAAAAAATTTATACAAAAACTAATAACAAAGAAATGTGTTTTTTGAGTATTGAAGATTTATATGGTACTTTTGAGGTGGTGATTTTCCCTAAACTTTTTGAGAGGCTGAAACCATTGTGCTTTACGGATAATATGGTTACTATTTATGGTAAAATTAGTAAAAAAGACAATGGATCTGTTAGTGTTATAGCTGATAAAATGGAAAAATGGGAGTCTAGAGGCAAAGATTCTATTTTAAAGAAAATGCTATATCTCCAACTAGATATGTCTGATGTAGAACTAAAAAACAGATTAGATATAGTACTTGGTAGATATTGGGGTGAGAGCGATGTTGTGTTTGTGGATGCAAAGACTAAAAAAGCATTTAAATATAGCAAACAAGTAAATATTGTTACACCGCTTTTAAATGAGCTCTACGGTAGCCTTGGCTTTGAAAATATTAAAGTCGTGGAGAGAGAGGTATAGATCTCGTTTTGTGTGTATAAGGTAATGTTTTTTGATTTATATAGCAAGCAAATCATGAGTGAGGGTATGTCGTATTGAGCCATAAAAAATTTTATGAGTCGACACCCGCGCAAAGATACCCGCAAAAGCGTTTCGATTGCGGACGTACGGCTTGATGTGCTTATCTAATAAAATGTATCCTTTTATATGCC
>CAYMVO010000012.1:0-30250 GCA_964393975.1 uncultured Lachnospiraceae bacterium | reverse complement strand
TTTCCTTAATTTATCAGTGTCGATAGTTCAATGGGTGACCTATCGGGATATTTTTTGTTAATTTATCACTGTCGTGGTATCAAGGGGTGATACCACGAGAAAACTTTTACATAAGCATTTTATAACTCCTTTATCACACACATTGTGTGATGTTAAAAATTTATTTCAACTTGATTTTAACAATCCCGCTGTAAACACATTCTTTACAGCGACAAAAATATTTTTGCAAAGTCGATTTATTAACGGGTGATATATCGGAAAATTATTTTGTAGTTTTATTTTATCAATCTCGCTTTACCACCATTTGGTCAAGCGAGAAAGATTTTTACAAGACAATTTTATAATTCCCTCATCACACACATTGTGTGACACGAGAAACTTTTTTTAATTTTCTTGCTTATATTTTAAATATATCACTCCCGTGTGCTCACCATTTGAACACGCGGGAATATTTTTATGTAAAAATTTTATCAACACCAAGAGTTCAGCATTTGAACTCTTCAAAAAATTCACAACAAAAAAATAACCCAACATAAATTGAGTTATTTTCTATATAAGTTATTAAATTTTATATATCTCTCATATATATAAGGACATTTTTGTTTGAAAAATTAAGGTAGAAAATTGAAATTTATTTTAATCACTTCTTCTCATTTGTTAGTTTTCAAATTGCTTCAACCAATCCTCATAAGAAATGCCTTTCTTTTTTAAACTTTCAATTAGAGCAGTATTAAATGCAGTATCCTTGCAATTGTTTTCATCATGTTTTATATACTCACCATATTCATTAATTTCTATTTTTAACATTTTTGACAGCTCTTCAATTGTTATCTTTTTTATGTTCTTATGATTATCTTCTATATTATGGTCACAAGACAAATCTCTTTCACCATACTCATTCCCCATAACAAAATATGAACAAATTGATACTTTATTTCCGTAATTGTATCCTGCATTAAAAATAGCTTCAATAAGCCTCAATCTTCCTTCCGTTGTTGCTTCTTTAATAGAATCAGATAAACAAATTAAAGGCCAATTATCTCTTTCTGGATATTTTTCTGCAATTTTCTTCAATTTTTTAGCGAATTCACCTGTTTTTTTGCCAATTTCATCATTATTTTCTTTATTTTGTTTTATTGAAGAAACAATAAAGTTTTTTGTCTTACCTTTAACATTAGGACATAATTCAATAATCTCAAAAAGAGAAAATCCAAGTTTATTTAATATCTCCTTGAACTCTATCATTGTATTGTGGGCATCAACTTCGGCATCATGTTCACCTTCTTCGCCCTTTAATTCAAGTTCTTCCAAAATGTTTAATACTGATATTTCTTTTTTAGTATTCTTGTATTCTTTATAAAACAATTTAACATCGTAAAAATCAAAATCAATACTTGGTAAACTATATCTTTTACAATCATCATTTAATGCCTTGGCATCATTATTTAGCGAGTGCCCTAGAACATAATCACAGCTTTCTATTATCTCCTTAATTTTAGGATAATATTTATTGAAAGTAAGTCTTTCTTCATACTCCTTTTTAGTTCTTGTAAGTATGTGTTTTAATGCCCACCAATCCCATTCATCATTGGAAATGTTTGGATTAATAATAAGATTATTCCTTTCTAATATTTCGAATTTTTCATTGGTTATCACATAACCAAATTCACAAATCTTACAGCCATTTTTGCAACTTGCATATTCCAAATCAAAAAATAAATTTTTCATTAGTAACTTCCTTTATTATATTTTATCACCATTAAAGAAAATATCATTCCCTACATTTATTTCTTCAATCAAACCTTTTTTGTCATAAAACCACTCTTTTTGATTTAAATACCTATTTGATATATAATTGATGTTTTGATTCGTTGAGCCCACTAAAGTCCTTTCATTATCTAATTTTTGCTCATCAAAATAACCATCAATGATGATATCACATTGACTTTTTAAATTATCTTCAATTTCATTTAATTGATATCCAGTAAAAAGAATTATGCCTAATTCCAAATTTTTCACTTCTTCAAGTAGTTTAACTAAATCAGTTTGTAAGAGTGGTTCTCCTCCTGATAGTGTTATCCCCTCTATTTTGTTTTCTATTTTACTTTTTCTTATTATTTCAAGTAAATCTTCAAGAGAAATTATATTGGCCGGTTTTAAAGATTGTAATGTTTTATTACAACAACCTTTGCAATTTCTATTACAACCCTGAAACCATATACACAATCTTTTAAATGGACCTTCTACTTCTGTGCATGTATTTATAAGCGCAACATTAAACTTAATCATTAAAACTAAACTCTAATCCTTTGTCTGATATTTTGACAAGCAATTTTGAACCTTTATATAGTCCTAAATCTTGTTTATTATTAAACAAGAACATTGATAATTCATCAAGCAAAATATCATTAATTGCATTAAGAATATCTCTACCACCTTTTGATTTATCAACTCTTTTTAAAATATACTTAATGAAATTAAGTTCGCTTTCAAATTCTAAATCAAGTCTATATTTTTCTTGAATTCCCCTCTTAATTGGATTTAATTTACTCTTCGCAATTTGGATAGCAAACTCATCATCAAGAATAAAATTAAATGGAACAATATTACTATAACCAATTCTTCCAAGAATTTCTGGTCTTTTTATTTCGTTATCAAAATAATTCTTAACAATCTTAATAAATTCTTCCGCTGTTTCTTCTTTATTATCAGATGGTTTAACTTCACTTGCACCAAGATTTGATGTAAATATGATTATACTTTCGCTAAAATATACTGTTTCACCTTTACTATCAGTTAACCTTCCATCTTCAAGTATTTGTAAGAAAATATCAAGTATTCTTGGATTTGGTTTAGCTGCTTTTTCAATCTCATCAAATAAAATTACACTAAATGGTTTTTCTTTTATAGCATTTGTTAATTGTCCACCTTGCTCATATCCAACATATCCCGGTGGAGCACCAATTAATTTTTGGTCTGAATTCTCTTGTGCATACTCACTCATATCAAATCTAATACAAGCTTGCTCATCACCAAACAAGAATTTAGCAAGTGCTTTTGAAAGTTCTGTTTTACCAACACCAGTTGGTCCTACAAAGAAGAACACCCCTTTGGGCATGGACCTACTTGATATCTTATGTAAACCTGTTAAACCCATATATGCTTTAACAACTGTCTTCTCAATTTTTTCAATGGCTTCATCTTGTCCTACAACTCTTTCAGATAATTTCTTCTTAATGTTTTTAACATCTTCATAGGCAAGTTTTTCCCAAGGATTATCCTTTTCGCCATATTTGAATAATAAGTATAGTTTATCAAATGTTAACTTTTCTTCCTTTCTTGAAAGTTTTGCCATTTGTATTATTTCTCTATTAGTAAAATCTTCTAATACATCAACATATTCATTTGTTCTACTGCTATTTAACAAAGTTTCGCCCGGATTGAATTTAAGTTCAAATCCCGCTTCAATTTTTTCCAATAATCTACGTCTTTCCAATCTGTCTGGTTTAGACAATGTTATTGTTGAAACTTCTGAATTTGCTTGATAAAAAGACAATGGGAAATTTGACAACTTGTTTGTGATAAGTATAATTGTGCTTTCATTTACATCTGTTGATAGATAATTAACTTTTTTATCTTTAATTGATTTGCCCAACAATGTTAAATTTTGTCTTTCTTCATTATCGTATTGACCACCATTTGAGAAAAGATAATCTGACCAATTTAATATAAATACTGTTTTTCTATTTTTATTTGTTAAGTTTTTAAAAACTAAATTAAAGATTTCGCTTGGTTCTTTAAAGTTTCCGTTTGATATAGTTGTATTTTGGTTCTCAGCTTCATCATCAAGCGAGTATTCTTCACCTTCAACTTCTTTTTCTTCGGTTATTTTAAGACTACTTATATCACCTTCAATTCCACTTACTCTATCCCAATAAACAATATCGTCATACTTTAAATCTTCAAGCATTTCTATTAAATACTTTTTTAAGTCAACAATTTGATTTTTGCCATCAAGATAAACATCACCGACATTGCCGTCAATGATAACACATCTTTTAATGCCAACTTCCCTTTTTATTCTTTTAAAACCAATTTCTAATGCCATATAAGTTCACCTCCTATTTTTTATCCTTATTTGTATTAAATGTCTGGTAATTCATGGTGGAAATTTTATCTGGATTTCTCCAAAATGTTTCTGATTTTGTAACTTTAATTCCATAAATTTTTTCTAAATCCTCTAAAAATGGATTTATATCTTTCTGACAAGCTTGACCTTCATATCCATCAAATTTATATATAAATCTTCCATCAAGGAAAACTTGAAATTCTGCTGTTTGACCATTAACCTTTTGTGCTATTAAAACTACTTGATTTTTATCTCGTTGTAATTTTATATTTCTCTTGTCAACTATAAAACCTCTTTGTTCAATTGATTTTATGATACATTTTAAAGCTTCTTTTCTTACATGCTCATCAACGATTTCCTTATTGGTTTGTTCTTGAATTTTTTGTAATGAAGAACTATCAAACTTTTCTACCTTAACTATCTTATCAATCTCATTTTGTTCCAGATTGATATCTTTAAGTTGTTTTGTAATTTTTTCAATAATGTTTTCTTTATTATCACTAATAGTTTTATTGACTTCACTATCCAATATTGTTTGTGCTTGTTTTACGATTTCATCAAAACTCTTACCAATATTGTTTTCTTTGATTAATTCTAAATAAACATAATCTTTTAAAACAACATCTTCAATCTTATTAAATTGTTCATATAATTCTTTACTAAAAGCGACTGTTCCACTGATTTGTATTTGCAAGAGTTTATTTCTATCACTAACACTTGTTGCAAGAATTCTTTTTAAAAGTGTTTCATATTCGTATACCCTTTGAGAACTAAAACTATTACATTTACTTAATAATAAATTCGCTTTATTAACAATTTCTCGACTTGTATCTACTTCACCATATACAACACCTTTTTTCTTTTGTTCTTCTGCCAATTGGTTTAAACTATTAATCTCTTTATTAAGATTATCTTTTTCTTTCAGGAGTTGTTCTCTTAAATTTTTACTATCTTCATTTAATAACAATGATGAGTTTTCTTCTATTTTTTTTAGGATAGTATCAATGTCAAACAATGTATGTTCAGCAGTTTTACAAATACTACAACATTTTATAGCTTGACCTTCAAAATCAATTCTTGCTTGGTGACTCATCTTTTACCTCACTTTTGAAAATATATTCATTCCATTTATTTAACCCATCTATGTTAAAATGTATCTCATCTTTGCTTGGGTGCAATAATTTATTTCTACATATTCTTAATGTATGCAATAAACTAGCTTCATTAGATTTTATTAATTTATTATTTTCTGCTAAAACTATTTTATCATAAAAATCCATTTCATTACTATTTTTTAATGCTAATTTATTAGTTAAGTCATAATCAACTTTAATTACCATGTCTGCAACGGCAGATTTAAAATCACCCCTTTTAATTTTATTATTAATAAAATCAAATGTAATTTTATCTGGTTTGTAAGATGATTGTCGTTCAATAATTGCATACTCGTATATAGGTTTGATAATGTTTTTGTAATTTTCAATTTCATTAAATTTATCAATTGAAAACTCTTTGTATTTAACTAAATAGTTATAAGATTTTTCAAATTCAACATAGTTGTTTACCAAATCTGGCATATTATAATTTCCATCAATTACATAATCAGTAATAGATTTTATACCTAATAATTGTTTAAGGTATTCTAATCTATTCCTTGTTTTTTCAGATTCCAATGCTAGTTCGTTATCATCACTAATTTTTACATTCTCTATGATGTTATTCAAATATTTATCATACAAATTAATTATTGATAATGCTTCTATCATCTTATAATTTCCATTTAAAATACTCTTAAATAAACTTTCATCTTTATTGATATTTTGAGTTAATTTCATTAGGAATTCATGTGAAGATAATCCCAAAAGTTTTCGAATTGGTTTTACAAAATCAATATATGTAGCAAAGTTTGATACATTAATTTCGCTTATAACCTTCTCTAATATTTGCTCTGAAATCATCTTAACTACACTATCACCTTCATCCAAAGTCTTATTAACTTCATTTAAGTTTAATATTTGTTGTGATAGTTCAGCTTTTTCAAGAATGTGTTTTGTTAAATACGTTGATAAATAATCATTTTCATCATTAGAAATTAATTTTGTAATCAATATATTATTCTTGCTAAAATCAGCACTTACTTGATTGTAAATCTCTTTATAGAAAAACTCTTTTTCATTAGAACTTAATTCTTTTTCAAGGATTAAATTGAGTGATATTTTTTTATCAATATTTTCTACATTGAAATCAACACAAGCTGGAATATATGCTTTCATAACACCATTATTTAATGTTAGATAATCTATGCCATACTCTTTTCCAATTAATGTTAATCCAGTTTTATACTTTCTTTTAAAGACATTGTATTTACCTGTCTGTATTAATAATTCAGGTGTCTCTTGTGGTGCTGTTTGAATTTGAGATGGCAAGAAAACTGATGTCAAATTTGATATATCTTTAATATTGTTAATTTTAACAACATTCATTTCATTAGCAAACTTAAATTTTTCTTTATAAGCAAATATGGCTGTAATATTTTCACTTGTATAGTATTTTTTTACAAAATTCTCTAATCTATCATCAGTAAATGTCAAATTTAATTTATCATTTTCTAATTTCAAAATAACACAGTCTTCATATTTGGCACTTTGCATTTTCATTTCTTCATTTTGAACATAAATGATTTCTTCTTGTTCTTTAAAATTAAAGTTCTTTTTGTTTTCTTGAACAATATCTAAAAGTGATGAAAAGTCATATTTATAATCTTCAAACATCTCTTCTGAAATTTTATTTTCATTGTCATTAGGTTTCATTTTAAAATTAACAGATGTGAGAATTTTATTGTTTAGTAAATCATAATATAATGGCACAATTTTCACTAATTCTTTACCAGTTGGAACAGCACCATTCCTAAAAATTTTATTTCCTTTTTCTGTAAACTCAAAATCGTCAACTAAATATTCTTTAAAATAGTCAGCATTAAATTTTAATCTTCTAAGTTTAATAATATCTAGTTGTATCATATTTTCAATTTCATCAATAAACATAAATATTAAATCATTTGGAACACCAAATTTTCTCAATACATCATATAGTTTTTCATCATTTTTAGAATTATTATTTATTAATGCAAATAAAATATATTGTATACCTGATGCTTGTTTTACTTCTGTATAATTTACCTTTGAACGCATAAATTGAATAGGTATAGGAAAAGATGTTTTTAATTTTAAAAACTCCATATTATCTATCCTCCTTTATTATATCGTCTGATTGTAATATTTTTCCATAAACATCAATCGTATTTATTATCTCTTTATATACTGGATATGCTTGTCTATCCAATGCTTTATTACCATCTATATCTGGTAAATTAATTACTCCACAATTAGATAGGAAATCTTTATTACCTACTACAATTAATAGCTTTCTTGCCCTACTTAAAGCAACATTAATTCTTTCAAATTTCTTAATAAACTCATAATTTCCGGTTCTCTTTATAGGATTTCTAACCATTGATAAAATGATAATATCTCTTTCATCACCCTGGAAATCGTCAACCGTGCTAATAACCAATTTATTATCATTGTTTTGACTAAATCCTTCGTATGATTTAAACTTTCCTTTTAATTTCCTTTTTATGAGTCCAGCTTGATCTCCATAAGTGCAAATAACACCAATACTTGGTCTTGTATCAATGTTCCTTTCATTGTCAATTTCAACCTTTATTTTGTTGGATTTAATCATATTTGAATATTCGTTGTTGATTTTATTGAGCAACTCGCAAACAACATCTGCCTCTTGTGGATTTTGAACAGATGTGCTTCCATTATCGTTAAAGTCATGTTTATCACAATTAACAAAATAAATATGTTTATCTTGTTCAATTACATTTTTACCATTTATAACGACATTAAGAAAATGTTGTTTCTCATCATTTTGTTTTTTATATCCAAGCAATAAACCCTTATTATCTTTTCCACCGTAAAAATGATTAAATACTCTCATAATATCTTCATGACATCTATATTGTTGATTTAGCATAATCTTATTGTTTTGTGGAACTTGTTCGTATAATGTTTTAAAAAAGCATTCTTCATATAATTCTGTATATGCTTTATTAGTGTCTAAATCAATAAAATCAAGGTCTTCAATATCTGATTGCTTTAAATTTCTTAAATCATACATTGGTGGTAATTGCCTATGGTCGCCAACCAAAATAATTGTTTTTCCATATAGAATTGGAATTAACAAATCAAGAAAGCTTGATTTACTTACCTCATCAATAATAACAACGTCAATGCCTTGTGTTCTTACATCAAGGTCTCCCAAATTATATTTAGACAATTCTTCCAAGTCTTTTTCTTTAAATCTATCTCTACTTGTGCATGTTATTCCAAATACATTAGCATTGTCATATAATTGTTTTGTGTAATAAATTCTATCTTCTTCTATAACATTTTTTTGTCTTAAAAATTTACAAATCTTTTTATACATTGGAATAAGTGTTTTATTTTCTTTTTCCTTTTTATCAAAGTTATTTTCAAGTTCTTTCCACTCTTCTTTTATGATTTCCAATGCTTCTGAAATATCATAATAATCTTTAACAATATTGAAATCTTTAAAGAATTTATTTATTCTTTGTTTTAAATCAGATTGTAAATCGTTAAAATTAACAAACTCGCTCTTTTCTCTTAATTCTGAAATTCTTTCGTCAATTTGCAATATATCAAGTTTAATACTATTAATTTTAGATGTTACTTCATTAATTTGATTTTGTATTGGGGTTAATTCGTTATTTAACTTGATAGTAGTATTGCTTACTAAACTACCAACTTCACTTCTAATATTAGAAATAATTGTTGGCAAATCTTTTATTTCATTTTCATTTAGCAATTTAACATCTATTATTCTTGATACTTGTAAATCAGAATAATCATAATCTATTCCATTTTTTGTTTGTGTGATTTTTTCTTTTATTTCATTGAGTTTGCTTCTTAATTCTTTAACAATAGTTTCTTTGCCTACAATAATCTCACCAGAATCCTCATCAAGATTTTCTCTTATTTGTTTTGAAATATCCTTCTTTTCATTTTCAAGGTCAATAAGTTCTGGATTAAATTGAATTTGATTAAGTTCATCAATAATATTACCCAAATTCATTCGCATAATTTCATTGATATTTGATGTCTTAAAGTATGTTTTCTTCCCCATTATGCTGTTAATATTGTTGCTTAATCTTTCTAAAACATCTTTCTTAAACTCATTTTCATCAATAGCAAAATTATAGTTTCTAATTTTTTTAATTAAAAACTCATAGTCATTCTTATTACTTTCTATAAAAGAAATCTCTTTTCTGTAATTACTTATCTGTGCATTCAACAATTTCTTATTATTTTCATAAGATGATATTTGGTTTTTTACACTATCAATTTGAACTTGTTCTTTCAATAGTTTTTGATAATCAAGTTTCAGCTTTTGAAATTCCTCATCAAAGTTTTCTTTTGTCGTTGTAAAATTTTCAAATGACATTATTTGTTTATCAATTTTTTGTGAAATGTTAATGTAAAAATTATCCACAAGTCTTTCTGGATTGTAATCAGTATTTTTACCATTAATGTTAGGTATCAATCTTAATGGCCTTATCTCTGGAATTTTCGGTAATCTATCAAAAACATTATCAATTGCTTTATGAGTTTCACTTGATACCAATATCTTTTTACCTTTCTTTGTTAGTTGAGCAATTATTTCAGCAATAACTTGTGTCTTACCCGTTCCCGGTGGACCTTGTAATAAGAAAATACTCTCACTAGCAACTGCCTTTCTCACTGCTTCCTTTTGTCTATCATTTAAACTTTGCAAATTCCATTCAATATCATCTTCAATATTATGATTGAGATTTTGTAATGATTTTGGTTCAAATAAATACCTTGACAAATATGGATTTTTAACAAACCCTTTAAAAAATGCGTCCAATGATTTTTCTTGTCTTTCAATTTTCATCTTTTCCGCGATATTATTATATGTCATAAAACATGGCTTAATATTTTCAAGTTCTTTTCTTACTTCATCAACATTATCCTTTTCAATTTTAAACAATATGTTAAATCTTCTAATTGTTTCATTTTCTATTGCTTTATTTATTTTTTCATTTTTAATATTTAATAGATACTCTTTTGTTTTAAACAGCTCTAAATTAATTTGATTGTTATACTTATTTTTTAGTTCTTGTTCCTTTGATATTCTCGCTTTATTGATATTCTCGTTTTTTTCTTTTTCTAACTTTTCTGCAAATTTTTTGCATTTTTCTTCATTTTTTTTGTCAGAAATATCATTCTTTTCATTAAATTCTTTAATTTTATTATTTTTTTCTAAATCCAGTTGCAAAGATAATTCATCTAAATACTCATAAACTTCACCATTAATAATGTTGTTATATTGAGTTTCAACTTTGGCTTTATCATTCAAGTAATCATTTTCAAATTCTTTTTCGTATTTTTCTGTGTTTGGTAAAATATCTTCTGCAAAAATTTTATATCTTTCATCTAATTGAATTGATTTTATTCTTGTTTGATTATTACTTGGTTCTTGAGCTGTTAAAGAAATGTCCTGTCTAGTAAATCTATTTAATAGTAATTCTTCTTTTGGTTTTCTATCTTTTTCTGTCATAGCAGAATAAATTTCTTTTTTATTAAAGTCAACTTCAATTCTTACAAGTGGAAAACTCTCTGATCCATCCACATTTTCAGTTATAACAATTTGATCATCTCTAACAAGTTCTTTATTTAACAATAATCCACTATATCTTTCTTCATTAAGTCTATAAACATTTCTAGGAATAATAAAAGTATTTAATATTTCACATTTATTAAATCTAATACATTTTTCAGATTGTGTTTCTAAATATTGTTTTCTAAATAATATATAATCTTTCCATTCTTTATAGGTTTGTAATACTTTCTTATATTGTTTTACATAGAATGGACCATTAACTAATTTATAAATAAAATCATTAGTCAAAATATTATTAGCAGAATACTCATCTATATTAACACCAAAATTGGGGACCCTAATTCCATTTGGTAGTATTCTTAACTCATAAGCAACTGAACAATTACACTGAACACTAATTTCACTCTCTTCTTCACTTATTTCATCTATTAGTTCTATCCCTTTAACAACAAATAAATTATTCTTTAAACATTTTATATCTCCAATAATAATTACATCTTGACCATTAGGTAAAAATCTTTTAATTAGATCATTTTTTTCTGGTCTTATGACAACATTTCTATAAATGTAATTTCCCTTTTTATCGCATTCCGCCCTTCTATCAAATGCCGGCATTGAAAAATGATATATATTGGTCATGTATGGGCTAAAACATCGATTCATAAATTCCTTAAAATCTTCAATTGTTGCCTTTTGAGAGTTTCCCATTTTCCTATAAATATTTGAATATTGCTCAACTAATGATGTGGAAAAATAGTCATCCCAATTTTGACTTCCTTTAACCATATTAAATGTGCAATCTAAAAATAAAAAGTTCATCATATTCCTCCAACACGACATTTGTCAATACTAATCCATTTACATTATATCATATAATCAAAAATTATCCTACTAAAATAAAAAAATCATCAACTTGTGTTGATGACTAAAAATTTCCTTTTTTCGTGCAACACAAACAATAGGGTTGAACCCTATATAATTGAGTTACATGTTTATAATTTTATCTATCTGGACTGTAGACCCGAACTTATAATGTTCTCAAGGAAAACGAATATTATAAGATTTATAAAATGTAATTATATTAAATTATGCGCATTAGTTGACATTCTTACCTAATATCCCTTGAAATATCTCATCACAACTTTATTATGCAAGAATAAGATAACAAAAAAACAATTTTTTGTCAAGTATTTATTTATTCTTTAATTTTAATTTTAATTTTATAATCTGATTTTTTATTCATTTTTATCTATTACTAGCCTATTGGAATTATTCATAAGCACTTGCATTTGCTTAATTGCAATTCTATTCAATTCAACAATTCTTTCGCTCTGAGATTTCTTTTGTTCAATCAAGTAAGCATTTATATTTTCCATATTGGATAAACAAATAAGTTGTTCCATTGTTGCATAATCTCGAATATTGCCTTTTAGTGTTGGATTTTCTTTTCTCCATTCGCTTGCTGTTTTCCCGAATAATGCAACATTGAGAAGGTCGGCTTCACTAGCATATATAAAATTTGCTTGTTTTTCACTAAGAGTCGGCACAATGTTTTCTTTTATTGCATCGGTATGTATTTTATAATTTATTTTAGATAATTCTCGTTTTACATTCCAACCAAGTTGAGCTTGTTCATTAGTTTTTAATCTTTGAAATTCTTTTATAATATATAAATTTATCTCTGGAGAAATCCATGAAGCAAATTGCAGAGCAATATCTTTGTGAGCATAAGTTCCACTATTATACTTCCCGCGTTTTGTTGTAAGTCCTATTGCACTTGTCTTTTCTATCCATCTTTCAGGGGATAATGTAAAAGCATTCGTGCCTGCTTGGTTTTTAAAGGCGTCGAATTCGACCCCTTTAAAATTAGGATTATTAAGCTGCTCCCACAATCCTAAATATTCTATTGTATCTTTTCTTCTTAACCAGTTTCTGACTGCTTCTTTTGGCTCTAACGGATTTTTGTATCTAGCAATATCTGTCAATGAAAAATAATCACTCTCGTTTATATGAATTTCTTTATCTAAAACTTGAATTTCTCTATTTTTATTCATATCTTTTCTCCTATGTTTTGATTATATCATAAACATCATCTTTTTGTATTCAATTTTTATAAATATTTGTATTTACTTTCATGTTTTGATTTTCGCCACTTAAAAATTTAATTTCGTGTAACCTATTGTTCGTATGCACGGTAGTGTCAGCCTATATTTCCTCCTATGTGAAACACACTACCATATACAATGCAAACGCTAGATGATAAGCTTTAATTTTTTGAAATACCGTACTCAAGATATTCTTCTGGCGACAATTTGTAACTATCTACAAAAATCTTGAGTTTTTCTATCAAATCCTCTTCGCAAAGATTGTCATTTTCAATTGTACTAGAAAACAATTCCACCCCCAACTTATCATCAGTCACAGCCAACTCAAAGCAACCTTCATCATATTCAACTGCTTCTAGGTTGCAATTTTTATATTCACTTTTCATTAGTATACCTCCGTTTATATTAAAGTGTTAAAATTTTATCTATCAAATCATTTGAAGCGTTTAATTTGCGTACTTTTAGTATGTTTTTCTTCACTTCATTCAATCGGGCATCACCCTTAACGACATCAGTCAAAATCACAGGTAACTCCCTAAATTTTCTAAAACCAATTATTGCACCATAATCATTTAAAAACTCATAATTACACAGTTCTTGATATACAAGCTTGTTACGACAAATTAGTGGTACCCACGCATTTAAACTCTCTGTCAAATTTATAGCACCACATTTACCGACCATACAATCACTGGCATTCATATATGATACAACACCATTAACAAACCCCAAGTTTAAAACATTCCCAAGATTGTTTTTTGTTATAAATTTTTCTATACGTTTAAAACTATTTTTATCATTACCATTTATACAAATTATTTGATAATCACCATCCGCTTTTAAAGATTGTTTAAGTAATTTTTCTATACTACCGAACCCGCCACCGCCTGTCATAACCAATATGGTGAATTTATCATCCAACCCCAAATCCATACGTGCCTCGCTTTTATCTTTGTACACCGAAAATTTAGGATCAACTGGAATACCAAGAGGCAACAACTTCGCCTCATTAAATCCAAGCTCTAAAAACTCACTAACCATACTCTCATGTGGCAATACAATATAATCCAAGTTTACAGTATCAGCTACATATGGATATAATGAATAATCAGTCACAATGAAAACACTTATTGCATTAAGCCCGTATTTTCTTTTATAGTTGGCAAGAGTCGTTGCAACATATACGTGCGGTGCTATGATAACGTCAGGCTTGTAATCTTCTATGACCTTCTTTAAATTTTCTAGAGTTTTAGCGTTTGTCTTACTTCCTTTTTTATTAAGCACAGCACCATAGCAGGCATTATACAAAGGACGTGCATATCGACACGCTATTTTATATCCCTTATTTACTATCCATCTTTTTGATTTTGAACAGCAACACTCTTTGTACAAATCTACAATCTTCACCTCTGCGCCCTTTTCCTCAAAGCCCTTTTTTAATCCTCGAGCCACACCATTATGCCCCTCACCGGCACTTGCGGTTAATATTAATATTTTTTTCATTTTACACCTCAAAAGTATTCTAAATTTATTATTTGCGAGCTTTCACAAAATTATTCTCTTATCCAAACTATTGATTTATTGATTATTCATTTAATTAAAAATTTTATCTTTTTAGCTTTCTCACCTGCGACTATTGATTCTGACTATCAATATAAAAGCATCCCCATTTTACACATAAAGTCCAATTTATAAGTCATCATACACTACAATAATTACTATTGTCGCAACGCTTCAACCGGATCTTTTTTCGTAGCCATTTTGGCAGGAATCAACCCCGCAATCAATGTTAATAGCATACTTACAACTATTAGCACTATAGCGCTAAAAACACTAAGATTTGCAACATTTGAAATGCCTGTCAACACACCAACAATAATATTGATTGGCACGCTTATAAGTAGCGTTATAAACACACCAAGTAATCCACTAGCAAACCCCACGATCAAAGTCTCTGCATTAAACACACGACTTATATCTTTCTTACGCGCCCCAATAGAACGCAATATACCTATCTCCTTAGTCCTCTCAAGCACACTAATATAAGTAATTATCCCTATCATTATTGAAGACACAACAAGACTAATACTTATAAACGCAATAAGCACATAGGTGATTGTGTCGACAACAGTATTTAAAGTATTCACCATAAGCGCTATGGAATCGGTGTATACGATCTTCTCGGAGTCAAGCCTATCCTCATTATACTCATCCAACACCTTAATTACATCCTCTTTACTTTTAAAGTCAACAGGGAAAATCCTTATTTGATTAGGTGTTTCAAAATAATTCAATGACTTTAACGTACTTGTTTCTTGTTCTTGTACTGTGGTGTCATCTTCCACATAAGCATCACCACTAAATGGATTTATTGTAGGATTTTTTAATTGCCAAGTCACAATATCACTATTTTTAGCACTAGCTAGCACTTTATCGACTAGCGAGTTGTGATACATTACACCACTAATCACACTATTCATATCAGTATCTGATTTAGCTCTTAAAACAGCGGTAACTTTGATCGTATCGCCAGTATTATAAATAACCTCATCAACTATATTACGAGTAAACCTATCACCGTTTTTACTATAAAGGTTATTGTTGTCTATAAGCTTCAACTCTAATCCTAGCAAACTATTTATACCTATTTTCCCCACACTACTATCTAGCCCAAGTGCTATAAGTGTCAAGTCTGATATACGGTATTCACTATCAACCACTACCGCGATTTCATTAGCGGAGTTAGGTAATTTACTATCACCAATAAGCTCGTAAGTATCTAAAATTAACTCCGTTTTATTAGTCATTTGAGTCCAAAAGCAACTACCTTTTGCGTAAGAATACGCTTTAACATACTTCACACCATCATTGTTTCCGCGTTGATTATATACATTTAAATCAAATTCATAATCAATCAAAATATCACTAACAAAATCTTCACCCTTTAAAGGAATGATTACATTATCTATATAATCTTTAGTAATATTATTATTGACAATTGCCTTACTCATATTACTCATAATTGGGTTAACAACAAATTCACTATCACTGCCACTTAAAATATTATTTCCCTGCGACATTAATTGCGTCACATCATAAGTACTTTCTGCAATTACTATAGGATAAGATGATAATGTGTCTTGTTGCATAGTATTAATATACCCACTAAAACCACTGCTAATAGCTAAAACTAGCGCAATACCTATTATACCTATACTTCCCGCAAAAGAAGTCAAAAATGTTCGCGCCTTCTTAGTTTTCAAGTTATCAAAGCTAAGAGACAATGCTGTAGCGAATGACATTGACGTCTTGTCTTTGGCTTTTTGTTTGTCTATATCTTCATCTTTTATAGCAAAATCTTTAGAAAAATCTTCATCGCTATAAGGATTGGTATCATTAATTACCTTACCATCTAAAAGATTTATTACCCTCGTCGAATATTCTTCTGCTAATTCCTTATTGTGTGTAACCATAATAACTAAATGATTTTTACCAATATCTTCCATCAAATCCATTATTTGTCTACTAGTTTCACTGTCAAGAGCTCCTGTAGGCTCATCCGCAAGTATGATAGATGGATTGTTCACCAAAGCTCTTGCTATAGCAACTCTTTGCATTTGTCCACCAGATAACTGAGAAGGTTTTTTAAGTAGATGCTCCTTTAGCCCGACTTTTTCTAAAGCATTAATAGCGCGTTTCTTACATTCAGACCTACTAACCCCACTAAGTGTCATAGCGAGTTCAATATTTTTAAGAATAGTTTGGTGCATAATAAGATTATAACTTTGAAACACAAACCCAATAGTATTGTTTCTATAAAAGTCCCAATCCTTATCTTTATAATCTCTTGTGCTAACACCGTTTATAATTAAATCCCCACTAGTATACCTATCTAATCCGCCAATAATGTTTAGTAGTGTAGTTTTACCACAACCACTAGGACCTAATATAGACACAAATTCACTGCGCCTAAAATTTATTGAAATACCTTTTAAAGCGTCCACATTGTTTTCTATCATTTCATAACGCTTTGTAACGTCTTTTAATTTTAACATACCGTCACTCCTTATCTTCTTTCGGCATTAAAAACCCCACTACAACACACGCTTGCACTGGTATACCTATCAAAAACACCAACCATAGATTGTATTGTAAATATTGTAAATAAAAACTAGCAATCAACGACCAACACAAAATCGACCAAAAAATCAAACTCAAAATCTTGCTATTTTGCCACTTTGCATTGAACACTAACATAAACACACAAGTAATTGGGACACCCCAAACAAAGATTTGCCAAAATGTGTAATTGTACACAATGTTTAAATAAACAAATCCTACCGTAATAGCTGTCCATAATGCAAGAATAGACAAAACCGCTACTGCATATTTTTTTTGCATTTGTTTTGGCTTTTTATCTTCAGGATGCTTCTCCTCTAATATGTAAGATAAAGGGATATTGTATACATCTGCTATGCTTTGCAATATCTCAACATCAGGCAAAACTTCACCATTCTCCCATCTAGAAATTGCTTTATCTGAATAATTTAATTTTTTTGCTAACTCCATTTGCGTTAATTTATTTTGCTTTCTTAAAGCTATTAAATTATCTTTAACTGTATCTCTTATGTTTTTCATATACATATTATACTACTAGTAGAACAAAAACACAAACAAAAATTGCAAAATTCTCTCTCAGCGAGAGAAATTTTTTTATATTCTCAATGTAAGGATTTTAAAAAGAGAAAGAATCTTTGATAATTCTCTTGTATTGTATATATGTTTGTAATAAAATGTACAATGTAAATTTTAAATTTACAAACATTTTTCGGAGGATAATAAATGAAACTATACGATTTAAACCCTTCTCAAGAAGTGGTAAAGCTTCAATTACAATACACTTTAGATAAAAGAGTGATTAATATTGTCGCATCATTAGATTTTGATAAACCTTTTGATAAAGGTATAATGACAAAAGCATACAATAAAGTAGTAGAAAGAAACGACTGCTTAAGAATAAGATTTGTAAAAAAAGATAAAAAGTTAATGCAATATTTTGAAAATATTGAAGATATCAAACCTATAAAAGAAATACCTTATTATGAGTTTGATAATGAAAAGGCTCAGACCAAATTTTTACTTAAACACAAAAAGAGACCTATTGCATACAAAAAAGGTGTCGTGGTGGAGCCATATTTTATAAAGACTTTTGACAATAAATACATAGTACTAATTAAAATATGTCATATGGTCGTTGATATTTATGGATTAAATATAATATTTAAAGATTTAACAGATGTATATAATGCCCTGATAAATAAAACCGAGCTCCCTGAAGCACCTTTAAAGTTTGAAGATGTCATTATCAATGATATTGAAAACAAAGAGGACGAAGTTAAATATTCAAAACATAGACAATTCTTTGAAAATTATTGGAAAGATAAAGAGGAACCATACTTTGCTAGTCTAGCAGGTTCAAAAGAACCAATATTCAAAAAGCGTAGAGAAAAAAACAAACGTAATATGAAGATGTTCTTTATAAAAAATAAGACTACGGGCTATATGCATAAAATAAGCAAAGAAACAGTAGATAAAGCGGTGGAACTATCAACTAAGACTCGCAACTCACTAGCAAACATACTTTTCTATATATCATCCATAACTATTTCAAAAATAAATGGCGATACTCCTGCTATGTTACCTCTAGAACTTTGTAATTGTAGAGGAACTATGCTAGAGAAAAAATGCGCTGGCACGAAAGTACAAAGCATAGGAAGTTACACCGAAATAGACCAAAACAAAAGTTTCAACGAGAACTTTGAAAAGTTTGTTGCAATGCAAAACCAATTATATAGACATATAAATTTTAGTGATCAAGAATTTGAGGTTATGTTTAAAAAGAAATACGGCGCACCTATGTTATCAACATACTACCCTTTAACCTTTTCACTAATACCTTATGTAAAACAAGAGAATGCTAGCTTCACAATTTATAGCAACGAAAAAGGAAGTTTGCCAGCATACTTTGCTTTACTTTACGACATTAACGCTGGTGATATACAAATGTGTTATGACGTACAAGACATTATAACATCCGCAGAAGACGTACAAAACTATCATAACAACTATGTTAGTTTAATAAATCAAATAACAGAAAACCCTGAAATACTAATAAAAGATTTAAAAGTTAAACTTTAAAGAGAGGATAAAATGGTAGAACAAGAAATCAAAAAAATAGTAAGTGATTACACTGGACTAAGCGCAGATAAAATTGATTGCAGTATGGACATACAAACAGAATTAGGGCTTGACTCATTCTCCGTAATATCGGTCGTATGCGATATAGAAGATAAATTTGGGATTGAAGTACCTGATGAAGATTTTAGCAAACTAAGAACACTTAGTGATGTAATTTCTTATATAGAACAAAAACAAATAAATGTTGCTTAAAGCAAAAATCTCGGCAAACGCCGAGATTTTTTCCACCAACAAAACACACTAACAAAAAACCTTTTTATTTTACACATATTAATTATACTCATCTTATAGTTATATAACATTACAGAAGTAATTTTTCTTCTTCCCTCTTCTTATAATCACTATTCTATTATCTAGTGCGATATTCTTTTCTACATTAAATTTTGCATCTTTGACAATCTCACCATTTATAGAGATAGCACCGTTACTAATAAACTCATTCGCTTCCCGCTTTGATGAACAAATACCATTTAAAACCAACACATTTACTATGTTATCTTCTTTTATATCAAAATGAGGTACATTTTTAAAACCTACTTCCAAATCTTTTATAGAAACATCTTTTATATTACCACTAAATAGATTTTCGCTGATTTTTTCCGCTTCTTCATAAGCCTCTAATCCGTGCAAATCGGATATTATCTCTTTTGCCAGTCTCTTTTGTGCTATCCTTAGATGCGGACTTTCTAAATGTTGAGCCTCAATAGTGTCTATTTCTTCCTTTGTTAAAAAGGTCAATCGTTTCAAATAATCAATGATTACTCTATCATCGGTATTTATCAAAAATTGATAGAGTTCATAAGGACTTGTTTTTTCTCTGTCTAACCAAACAGCATTGCCTTCACTCTTTCCAAATTTGACACCATTCGCATCAGTAACCAAAGGCATCGTCATAGCGTAGACTTCCTCTCCTGTAGTTTTCCTAATTAGTTCAATACCTGTTGTCATATTACCCCACTGGTCAGAACCCGCTATTTGCAAATCAACACCCATATTTTCATGTAAATATTTAAAATCTAGTCCTTGTATTAACATATACGAAAATTCCGCATACGAAATACCCGAGTTTTCCATTTGTCTACGCACTAAATCTTTATTGAGCATATAAGAAACATTGATATATTTTCCGTAATCCCTAAAAAAATCAATAATATGAATATCCTTAACCCAATCGTAGTTATTCAGTACAGGATATGGGAAAATTTTTTGCAGTTGTGCTTTTAATTTTTCAAAATTTGCAAATACCTCATCTTTATTAGACAACTTTCTTTCCGTTGTCCCTCTAGGGTCACCTATCAAAGCGGTAGCCGCACCAACAAGTAGTAACGGATTGTGTCCCGCTTTTGCAAGTCTCCTAGTAATCAAAAATGAAGAATAATGTCCCAAATGCAAACTATCAGCCGTAGGGTCGGTTCCAATGTAAAAAGTAAGACCACCTTTGTTTAGTTTATCTATCAAATCAGGACTTGATACATCCTGAACCAATCCTCTCCATTGTAACTCTTCGAAAAATGTCACAATCTTTCTCCTTTTGTTTTATATAATTTATTATAGAGTTTAATTGGCTATCGCTCCAATTCTTTTCACAAGAAAAATATTTAAATAGAAAATTTTGTTGATAAATCGCTAGTTTATCAAGAATACATAAAAAGGTTTTCAAAAAAGTTTTATAACTATCCAAAACCAAAGCAATATTAAATTCAATTATAGAATTAACAAACATCGAATGAATGTTTGAAATTATATTTAACACCAATTTTGTCAAAATATTCAATAAGGGGCATCAAATAAAGATTATTTTCACTAGAATAATAAAACCTTTTATTGTTAATTAGATTATATATTATTTTAGTCACTAAAACATTTCTGTCCTCTGGTATCCGTATATTTAAAATACTCATTTCTTTGCCTGTATTTTCTATGTATAAAGTATTATTATAAAATTCAATTTTCCAACCCAATTTTTTAACAATTTTAATTAAATAAAGAATTTCCGGTTTCAATGATACATTCTTTATTGTTGTTTTCTTTGTGTTAATCATAGAACAATAGATAGCTATTGATGAACCAGTAAAAGAAGGGAATGGTAATTCAATAGTTTTGTTATTTTCGCACTTTCCTAATTTTATTTTAATACTACCATCTTTAAGATTTTTAATCTTAAAACCAAATTCTTGCATGATTTTTAAATACAAATCAATTGACCGTTGGTCAATCCTACAGCCATTAGGTTTACATTTTAATAATAAATTCTTATGTTTATAAACAAGAAATGGCACAAGATTAATACTCGACCAACAATTGTTTACATCACTCTCATACAAAACTATGCAGTGTCCTTCTGGGTGTTTCACCAACAAAATCTTTCTATCAATATAAGAAATCAATATAGTTCCAGTAGAGGTGAACGCTTCCATAAAAATCCTCATTTAATTATAATAAAATTTTAAACAACTAACATACATCAACTGGTAGCAACCATAATAAGTAATTAACCTCATTAATTTCTTAATTGTTGAATAATTTATTGTTACATCGGTTAATCCGAAAAGTTTTTTAAAGAATATTTTATCAAAAAACATTTTACTTTACCTACAAACTAAACCCAGTATCACTATACTAATTTTATTGCTATTAATAATCCTTAAATGGCTTATTCAAAAACAAAAGCAACTTAAAAGCTCACGCCCTGTAACTGTTTTTTATTATTTATGCTTTTTATCAAATAGTTTAATGATGTAAGGTGAAGTATTGATTCTTAGCATTGTACGGCTCATTGGTCCTGTAATCAAGAAACACTCGCCTAGCCCAGCTGTAACGATTTGATTTTGCTCTTCTTCGTTAATTTCACCCGCATTACGATACAATTCAACAAGGTCGGTCATATCATTAGGAGCAAGAGAGAATATAAACGAGTACTGACTTGCGTTAATAATAGCGGTAGATTGTCTTGCAATCTCTTCACTACCTACAAAGTCTTTAATATTTTGCGTAATAATGATTTGCATACCATCATACTTACGAATACGTTTAGCCATTTGCGCCATAAAGTCAAGCGCAATAGGAAACTTAGGATTGATAAACACGTGCGCCTCATCAACAACGACTATAATCTTACGGTTTGCCTTCTTATTAAACGCATACTTTCCGTTAAAGTCACGGTTTTTAATAATCTCATTATCCAAATACTTAAACACCAAAAGCATTTGCGCCGCTGCTATAGTTTTATTTCTGTTTGCAAGTAACGACAAGAAACTAAATGTAATAAAGTTTTCCTTAGTCTCAATAGACATTGGTCCATTCCAAAGGTTACTATTACGACCGCCAGTAGCAAACTTCTCAATATAGGTCTCAATGACTTGATAATTTTGAAGTCTATAAGTGTCTTTTTCGGTCTTAATCTTCTTTTTAATAATTTTCATCAAATCATCAAAGATAGGGAAATCTTCGGGTTTTAGTTCATTTATCTTTGTATTATTATCAATATGTTTTGATTTGTACAAATCTACAATAAGAGAGTTTAACAACTCAAAAGCATCGGAATTTAAACCTTCCAAAATGATTTTAAAAAACTCTTCCAAAAACTGCAAATGCAACGCGTAAGAATCATCTCTATTACCCTCATCAGCCTCTAGCGTCGTACTGATATGGAATGGATTAAAAATACCATTCACCGAAGAGCCCACATCCATCTTTTTACCTCTTAGTGACTGAGCGAGTTCATCATATTCGTTTTCCGGATCGAGAATAAACACTTTCGCGTTATCAGCTGCAAGGTTTGCTAATAGAGATTTAGTAGCAAATGATTTACCAGAACCTGATTTACCGATAATCATTACATTACTATTGACACGCTCGCTATTACGAGCAAACAAATTGACATACACAGGATACTGGTTATCTCCGATATAAAACCCACCTTTATCTTGAAGTTCGCTAGAAATAAACGGAAATACTGCTGCGAATGCTGTAGTAGGTATACCTCTAAATGTCTCGCTTATTGTGTCAAGCCTACTAATAGAACTACTAACAAAAGAATCTACTTGACGACCAAACATCTCACTAAATTTAAATCCATTTTGCCTTATAATAGCACGTACTTCTTTTCTCGCCGACTCTTCACAGCTAATATGTGTATTTATTTCAAATAATTGTTCATTATTATTTTTAAGACTTGCGAGCAACTCCCGCAAAGTCTCCAAATGGGTTTGGAGTTCAATTTGAGTGCTAGATTTTCCCGTTCTATACAACTTAGTCTCAGTCTCCATAATCGCCTTATCAATTTGCTTTTCAGATTGATATTTTGGTACAGGTCTAAAGTTTATAACGACCTTTGTCTTATCAATACCAAACAACATGTATCCCCATGCATTACCTACTTGTAAAGGATAATCGGTAATTACAAAGTTACGATATGGCTTGCCATCTATAAGAGTAGCACCCATTCTAAATTGTACCGATTCAGGTTTAACCCATTTTATATAGTCTTCATACAACAAGTTTTTAACTTCACGCTCGTTAAACTCTTTTCCATAAGTCGCCTTTAAGAATATCGCTAAATCCGCGCCATATAATTGTCTTGCGCTCATAGGGGTAACCGACGACATCATAGAGTTTATCATACCAGTAATAGTAGTCTCTAACGCCTCATTATCTTTATCATACACAACTATATAAAAATAATCTTTATAATCTTTAGCATCCGTGTTTGAATACTCCATTTGTGCCGCACGCTCCTCAATGACGCCAACACGGCTCTCTAGTTCCTCATCGGTAAACACTCGCTTATCACCCATATACTCTAAAGTGCTAAGTTTTTGTTCTTCGTTATAAATAAAGTCGTCCAACACTATAGGTTTACTAATTTTAACGATTGTACCCGCTTGATCGAGTGTCAAACGTCTAAGCGCATTAGCAAAAGTATTTATCATCATATCCTGCTTATACTCATTCAAAAGACCAAAGCTCATAGGGTTTATCTCAATTACACCCGCACGATACTCACCAAAATCTATGTATGCCTCATTATACAAACCTACAAAAGGCATAATTGCATCTACATCAGCAAACCCACGCTTTTTCTTTTTGCTAAACTTTTTCCTAAAAGCTAAAAATCTAAAAACCAATCCTAAAAACCCATAGATTCGAATACCATCTTCTACTTGTATAAAAAACGCAATACCTAGAGCCACCCAAGCAACACCCAGATAAATATGATACTCAAAGTTTGAAGTAAAAATCGCTATAGCGCCAGCAACCATTATCAAACAATATATAAGATCGCTAAGAGTAAAGTTTTTCAAAAATTCAATTTTTACTTTTGTTTTACGCGGAATCATATGTACAGCCATATCCACTCACCCCTTAAAAAGACAATTTCAAAATTAGTATAACACAAAAATAAAAATAAACCAACAAAAATAAACAACTTTTTTCTTATTTTTATAAATTTAAAAATCTATAAAAGTGTTAAAAGCGTGAAGAATGTATTTTTATCGTATTTAATATTGTATATTATATAAAAATTATTTTATATAATATATTAGCTTTCAGCTCACCGTCCCACACGATCGTTTCTACAGTTTTTTCTTAAATATTATAACCTACTACAAATCAAATAAATCACTTGAAAAGAACCACTAAACATAAGATTGTTTCCTCCATTTTCTACAATCATACACATTTATTTAACACCTTTTCACCACCCCTACCAAAAAACTATAATCCACTATTTATTTTTAAACTTCATATTTATTGTGCCTCATTATTATCATTATGAAAATTTTAAACAACAAATAATAAATTTTTAAAACTTAGTGTTGTCTAGTATAAGCATTAAAATAAACCCAAAAAGAAACGATGCACAACCTATATGTGTAGATTTCAATTCAGGTATCAGCTCTCCAATAGTAACCACAAGCATACATCCTGCGGAGAATGACAACAACCAAGGCATTATACCAGTAAACGTCACCGCAAGCATTACACCAAAACAAGCAAACAGGACCTCCACAGCGCCACTGGCAACGCCTAAGAAAGCAGATTTTTTCTTTGAATAACCATTTACATATAAAGGCAGACTAACCGCAAAACCTTCAGGTAAATTTTGCACACCTATGCCGATAGCGAGTCCTATTGCCGAAGCAAGTAACAACGCGTCATTACTTGCAAAATACGTTCCAAACCCTACGCCTACCGCCAACCCTTCCGGAATGTTATGAAATGTCATAGCAAGGAAAAGTTTGTTTGATTTATTTAGCTTAGCTTTATTTATACACAACGCAATTTTATCCAACATAAACAAAAGCATCCCGCCAAAAATCAAGCCTACAGATGTAGGTAACCAAAACAACGCACCCAAATACTCACTCATTTCAAGTGAAGGAATTATGAGTGAAAAAATACTACTTGCCACCATAATACCAGATGCTAAACCTATCAAAATCATATTCAGTTTTGGTTTAATTTCTTTAAAAAACGCAACTAAACACGCCCCTATAGAAGTCATAAAAAACATAAATAATAACAACAATATACACTCTTTCACATATATTATATGCAATCCAACTTTGACTTTGTTACTATATACCTAAGATATAAAACCCCTCTCCGTTTGACACAGCTTTTTCGAGTCAAACAATCAATTTTTCACTACCTGCAATATTAGATTTTTTAAGTCTATAAAAAATTAATTTTGCCATATCTAGTGGGTAATAATTAACACCATAAAAACAAAATCTACTTTCACCATTTGGTGAAACGCAATTTTCAAACAAATTCCCATAAGTTTCCATGAACCAATCTAAATTAACTGACTGAATATAAAGCGACTCATCTTTAAAATGCTCGATATCTTTAAAAGGATTTTTTATATTTTTAGCAAATTGAAACTCAATATAATCACTGTTCTTTCGTTTTGTAAAATCAATAAACTTTGTTTCAGGTTTAATCTCGTCATCAATAGATTCGCAATCAAAAACCTCGTGCAACTGTTTAAACAACAAATTGTAACACTGTTCAGAAGCGCCATTATACAAATTCGCTAAAAAGGAATTATTTTTATAAATAAAATCATACCCTTCAAAATTTTTAATCATCACTTTATTAGTAATTGGTTTATCACCATAATAATACTGAACACTCTCACTACAAAAGTCTACACTTTTGATAATATTTGTATCATCTAAAAAATCACTATTTCCTAAAACCAATTCTTTGCTTATAAAAGCAAACTCTTTACTTTTATGCCTCCAAGATGCAAACACAAGGCAAACACTTTTACAATCTACACATTCAACAAATTTGTTCCGTTTAAAAAACAAGAA
The DNA here is from genome assembly GCA_964393975.1 of uncultured Lachnospiraceae bacterium. Lineage (GTDB taxonomy): Bacteria > Bacillota > Clostridia > Christensenellales > UBA1242 > CALVNN01. The sequence continues at coordinate 3,704 of CAYMVO010000012.1, read as the reverse complement.
CTTTTTCTGCTCACTTTTAAGACTATTTACTTCAATATCAAACTTTGCTAAAAGCACACAATCAATAGTCATATCATTGTAAATCGCTTTTACCTTTGTAATCATAACCCCTCCATAAAATTAAATGAAACTGATAGGTACAATTCTATTCTTCTCATCTAACGGTAATACCTTATCATAAGTGCAGACAACAGCACCCTCCCCCACTTCCAGTGTAGGAAAAAACTTTGAAAGTGCCGAAAAATGCTTTATATCTTTTAAATTAGGTTGAGCAGTCTTTTTCACTTCAACAGGATAAAGAACCCCATTTTGATAAAACAAAAAATCCACTTCTTGTCCATCGGTGTTTCTAAAGAAATAAATGTTTGGTTCCTTACCCGCATTTGTGTAGCTTTTAAAAATCTCATTAAATACATAAGTTTCAAAAATTTGTCCAGCCATTGCACCATTCATCAAAGTGCTAGGAGTCAACCATTTTGTAAGATAACATACCAATCCCGTATCGGTAAAGTAGACTTTTGGGGTTTTTATAGTGCGTTTATTCACATTTAAAGAAAAAGGATTTAATAAATAAATTATACCTGATGCTTGTAAAATAGAAACCCATTTTTTTATCGTACGGATATCTACACCAACATCTTTCGCAATGGAATCATAATTTAGTAATTCACCTGTTCTAGATGCTAGTGATATAACAAATTGCATAAATGAAAGTGTATCACCTACTTGTGCTAATTGATTAACATCACGCTCAATATAAGTATTTAAATACGACGCATAAAAACTTTCCCACTCTAACTCGCTATTATTATATAACTCAGGCATACATCCTCTATGAATTCTTTGCCACAACAAATTCACATCACTATCTATTTTTGTGTTACGAGAAGTAATATATTCTAATGTTGGTAAAAAAGCAGTATCAAAGTTGTCGCCATATATTTCACGAGCCGATAATCCAAACATATTTAAAATGCAAATTCTCCCAGCAAGACTCTCACTAACACCTTGCATAAGATTAAACCTTTGTGAACCAGTTAAAAAATACATTCCGTTTTTACGATCTTTGTCTACTAAAAATTTTAGACACGAAAACGATTCAGATGCTTTTTGCACTTCATCAACAATCAAAGGTGTACCTTGCAATTTAAAAAACTCCAAAGCATTTGTCTTTATAGATATAAAAACATTAGGGTCATCTAATGTTATATATTTCATATCAGTAAAAGTTTTTTGCAAAATAGTACTCTTTCCCACTTGTCTGTGTCCAGTCAATAAAACAATAGGAAATTGATTACTCAAATTTAATATCGTTTTAGATAAATGTCTCTCAATAAACATAAAAACCTCCGTTATTTATACATACCTATGCTATTTTAACAGATAGTTGTCGGATTGTCAAGAAAAAAACTAACGCTAGTAAAATAGCCGTTAGCCTTATCCATTATTCGTCTAATTTGTCAAGATAATTGATTTTTAGACCAATCTTTTTGATACGATGTCCTTCCATGACGAGTATAGTAAACGCCATATTGATCTTATGTGCTGTCATATTACCTTCATCGTCAAGGATCTCATCTACTGTATCAAACTCGTATTTTTTACCTTTTTCTGGTACATCCTCAGACAATTCAAACAAAAACGCACCCATTGACCTATATTGATTTTCAGGGACCTTTTCTATTTGAAGTCTGTCAAATAAATCTTCTACAGTGACCTCTGCATCAAACTCATAGCTATCATCACCGACTTGTACAAATTCAGGTTCCTTCTCTTCAGTATCGGTCTCATCGTATATCTCGCCGACAATAGTCTCGATAGCATCCTCCATAGTCACTATACCACTCACACCACCATTCTCATCTATCACAATAGCAAGGTGTTTCTTTTCCTTCTGCATATCACGAATAAGCGTGTCAATGTTTGTATTTTCAGCTGTAAATAGCGGTGGTGTCATAAGCGACTCAAGACTAAGGTCTTCACCTTTCACTTTTGCAGTAAAGAAATCTTTTATATGTAAAACACCTACCACATCATCAGTATTATTTCTATATACAGGAAGCCTACTATATTGATACTCCATAAAAGTATTCTCTACCTCATCCGTAGTCGCATCAACGCTCAAAAACACAACATCCACCCTATGCGTCATAACATCGTGAGCGGTAGCGTCCTTTATTTTCATAGTGCCTTGAAGCAAATCAGCATCTTCCTTTTGAAGGACACCTTCCTCTTCCATGGTATCAATAATACTCTCCAATTCATCCTCAGTCACAGTAACGCTTTCATTCTCTTGCTCTTGCTTTTTCGTAAATATTCTTTGCAAACTATAAAAAGGAATCACGATTGGATAAAATAATTTCATTACATAGTACACAGGCGTAGACAACTTCACCGCAAACTTCTCAGGTGCGCTCCTAGCAAACGCTTTAGGTAAAATCTCACCAAATATCAAAATAATGATCGTCATCACCACAGTATTTAAAACAGTGTATAGCGTAGAATTTGTAATGAGGTCAGATAATATCAATGCACATAATGTAGTCGCTAATATGTTTACAATATTATTACCAACTAAAATGGTAGTAATCATTCTCGCTGAATGCTCGTAAATATACAACGCCTTACCAGCGCCTTTTACTTTGTTCTCAGCCATAGTCCTCATTCTTATAGCATTCATAGAGTTAAAAGCGGTCTCACTACAAGAGAAAAACGCCGAACAACACAAAAGAAAACAAATAGCCACAATAAGTGCTATATGTGTAGAAGTCAAAGATGTTAATAATAACGTACAGGGGTGATACAATTTAATTCTCCTTAAATCCTTAAAATAAAGGTATATTTTTATGATACAAATACCTACATATATACTATATATATTATGTTTTCCTTAACAAATATTCATATCATTTCAAATGTATTATAGCATAAATATTTTACTTTGTCTACTAGTATTACAAAAATATTTCTAAACTTTCACAAAAACTTTACCAATCCACAAAAAAACAAACCGCTATACATAAATGTATAACGATTTGTCTAAAAGGCTAACTCTCTCTAGCGTCTAATTTCACTCTATAAAATAGCCGTACATCGCACTCTACGCTACCGCCATGACGAAAGCAGGACGGACGCCGACGCTCGAGCTGTTGACATAGGAGTTGAAGACAAGGTCAGAAAAGTCGACGTGGTACGCGTAGTCAGCATGATAAGAGAAGCCCGCACGAAGCCACCAATAGGTGTTGTTAGAAGAGTTATAACACCCTATAGCAAAGGCTAGATCACTCGCTTTTGATATCTTTGATGAGTCGCCACTTAAGTAGGTATTTACATTAAATGTATCAACATAAGTATCTTGCTTATTCCCCAAAAGGAAGAGTTTGTCGTCGTTTGTATTGGACTGGGCCGCTTTGCTATTCGTACTGTCATAATATGTCGTCGTTAATGTTTGTGGTTTTAGGTAGTTTTGCGCATCCGTTGTAAACAAGTCATTTATGAGTGTATCTTTCATAAACGTACGTATTTCACTCGTACTCCACTGGTTGCCTTTAGCAGTAGTCGAATTAAACACTTGCTGTACCAATACCTTTTCACTGAGGACTAGTAGGTTTTTCACATCTCCTGTATAAGTGTATTTATTGTCTACCACGGTAAAGTCCGCACTCGTCACTGCCTCTGTAGTCTGTTCGCCACTAGTTTGACCG
>CAYMVO010000011.1:0-35967 GCA_964393975.1 uncultured Lachnospiraceae bacterium | reverse complement strand
TTTTGCGAACTTTTACTATGTAGATATGGGTACTTACCCACAAAGTAAGGTGACTAATGTGACAGCCGACACATTGACTGACGCATATAAAACAACTAAATCATACAGCCTAAAGAGTACTAACGACTGTCCTGTATACGAGTATAATGGAGAGGAGTATATAAAGTATAACACGTCGACATCGGATACGACTCAAGTAGTATACAAGGTAGAGCCTGTACGTTGGCTAATCTTAGGCAAAGTGACTGGCGGTCAAACTAGTGGCGAACAGACTACAGAGGCAGTGACGAGTGCGGACTTTACCACTGTAAACGGGACCTTGACCTATACAGGAGATGTGAAAAACCTACTAGTCCTAAGTGAAAAGGCATTGGTAGGGCAAGCGTTTAATTCGAATTGGGACGGCAACCAGTGGAGTACGAGTGAAATACATACATTTATGAATGGCACCTTCATGAATGACTTATTTACAACGGGTGCGCAAGACTACCTAACACCGCAAACCTTAAAGACGAGTTATTATAACGGAGAAATGAAGACGGGAGATAATGCAGATACAAGTAAGGATGACAAACTCTTCCTCTTGAGTTGTACGAGAAGTTCTAGTAATTATGGTAAGGACGATAGCTTTATCCTACAACAAACATTGAAGGTAGGAACCGCAACAAATAATATGGACTGGGATACATCAGGTCAAGATATATTAAAGGCACAAGGTACAGGTCTAGCCTTTGCTACAGGGTGTGCTAACTCTTCTAACTACACCTATTGGTGGCTTCGTGCGGGCTACTCTCTTAATGCTAGCCGCGCGTGCTACGTCAACAATTCTGGCACTGTCACCCACAACTATGTCAACAACACGAACTTCGGCGTCCGTCCTGCTTTCGTCATGGCGGTAGCATAACGGGGAGCAAAATAGAGCGTGAAAGTGGATATTTGCTGTAAGGACGACTGGTCGCCTTACAGCAAAATAGCGGGAAAAGAGAGATAAAAATATACAAAATGTGGATAAAGGGAAAAATGAGAAAGGAGCGAAACACGCCAAAAATACATTTTTGGCGTGGCGAAGAAAATTTTTGCTTGACCATTGAGGATGCAAAAATTTTCGGTGGTGACATGGAGAGAGTGGAAGAGAGTAAACAAAGAGTGAGTATGGAGGGGGAGAAGCGCCCTAGAAGAGTATATACTGAGAAAGAATTGCAAGAGAGGACGAAAAATTCGATACAGAAGTTGATAAGGAATATGACGGCGAAAAATCTAGTTACTGTACAGATACCTAAATTTATTCTAGTAGGGTTACAGAAAAAGAGAAGAAGCAATCTAGAAGTAATAACCTTAGCGAAGAAATTGGTGTCATATATAATGAGGGTAACGGATAATGCACCTAAGAAGTATAGGTATACGTTTGTAAATAGGTTACAAAATTATAGTATCAGTATACTGGACAATTTGGTCAAGGCGAGTATGTATAGAAAGGATGTAAAGGCGACTCTAGAAAAGAGGAAAGATTGTCAAAGAGAGGCGTATACAGACCTAAGGATGTTATCGTATGTAGCATTTATAGCGTATGAGAATAGGGTGCTTAGTTTTAAGCAACAAACCTTGATAGGTTCACAAGCTGATTATATAATGGAAAGATTATATGCGTGGATGACTGAGTGATATGGTAAAAATTTAGTTGCTTTTGGTGGAGAAATATGTTATCATTGATACTGAGTGGTGACACTTGGGTATAATCGTGAGTAAATGGATCCGATTGGTGAGTTGGTGGCTTCGTGCGGGCAACTATAATAATGCTAACAACGCGTACAACGTCAACAATTCTGGCAATGTCAACAACAACAATGTCAACAACACGAACGTCGGCGTCCGTCCTGATTTAAAATAATTATTTATAATTTGCCAGTTAGAGACTTTGTGAGGAATTCTTTGCGTGCATAAGTTTTAAAGGGATTATACCGTTACTCTTTGAGTAAAAATCCGTATGCTTAGTGGGGACATACCAGTGATTGTTCTTGCGTAAAATAAGTATACATTGTGTGACTAGATTGCTAGCGAGCAATCTAGTCTTTTTTTGGGAGATATGATATGGAGAAGGTGAGTGATTTTAGTTCTTTGTGTTGGGTGTTTACATTGGATAATTTGTATGAGACGCACAAGCGTTGTAGACGTGGCAAACAACATAAGAGAGAGGTGGTTGATTTTGAGATTGATTTAAATAAAAATCTTTTACGACTACAAAAGAGTATTTTTGATAAAAGTTATTCAGTAGATAAATATAGAACATTTAAAATATATGAACCAAAGGAAAGGGTGATTGAGAGTTTGTCATATAAGGATAGGATTGTGCAAAATTGTTTATGTAATGAGCTCTTGAAGGTTTATTTTGAGAGGAAGTTTATTTATACTAATGGTGCGTGTAGGGAGCGTAAAGGGACTGATTTTTGTCGGGATAAATTAAAAGAGTATTTGATAGATTATCATAAAAGATACGGCGTGGAAGGGTATGCCTTAAAATGCGATATAGCGAAATACTTTGCTAGTATTGATTATGATATTCTTGAGAGGAAAATGGCGAGGATTTTTGATAAAGATACTTTATGGCTTTTAAGGAAGTTTATTAGGGTTGGCGAGCGGGATAAGGGAATCCCTATTGGCAATCAAACTAGTCAATGGTTTGCTTTGTTTTATTTGAATGAAATTGATCATTTTATAAAAAAGACATTAAAAATCAAATACTACATTAGATATATGGATGATTTTATTCTAATTCATCACGATAAAAATCATTTAAGGTATGCTCTTGGAGAGATAAGTAAAAAACTGTCATCTATAAAACTTTCATTTAATAGAAAGACTAAGATACACAAATTGCAAGAGGGTATCAAGTTTTTGGGGTTTAGATATCGCTTGAGTCACACTGGGAAGATTTGTATAAGTCTTATGCACGATGCAAAAAATAGGATAAAAAGGAATGTTGCGAAAAATAAAGTGAAAAAAGCAATTCACTTTATCACCCGCAAAGAAGAAAGAGAGTACACTTCAAATTGCTTGAAATTTTACAATAGGATTACGGAGCAACGCTTTGTCGATCGCGTGCGATTGTGTAGCTGATTATGCTATTAAAATAAAAGGAATATGGTATACTGAATAAATAGGACAAAGAAAGCCATACTACAAGTGACATTACCTTATAACCTGCGTATGGATGAAAGATGTAGCAATCTTGTATTTGATTATTACGAATCTGCATTATCAAAAAATTTGTTGGAGAGTGGAGGTAGTATTACCTCACAAAATTAATAAAAAGAAAATATTTTTGAGCGGTGCTTTGTGCTTTGTTTTGAAATGAAAAACTGTTTAGATATAAGTAAAAAAGGCTCTACGTCAAATGCTTTTAGGTTAAATAATAAATATTTTTATTACTTTAGTCTAAATAATTGACATAGAACCTTTTTGTTTTATTCATCTTTGCCTGTTTGTAGTATCTTAGCACCACCTAGGCATTTATTCCCGTTATAGAACACTACAAATTGACCGGGGGTAATGGCTCTTTGTGGCTCATCAAAGATTACTTTCACACCTTTATCTAGCAATTGCACCGTAACACCTTGATCGTCTTGTCTGTACCTAAATTTTGCATTGCATTTGAAAGCACTTGTTGGAATATCACCTATCCAATTCACTTCACCACTTATAAGGTAGTCTGTGTAGAGGTGTTTATCCTCTCCTTGGTGGACATAAAGTATATTGTTTTTTATGTCCTTATCTACAACAAACCAGCGTTTACCATTACCGTCGCTTTGACCGCCTATATTTAAGCCTTTTCTTTGACCTAATGTGTAAAACATAACTCCAATATGGTGACCGACTATTTTACCATCTAGAGTCTTTATCTCACCCTCTTTGGCGGGGAGGTAGTTGTTTAAAAACTGTCGGAATTTTCTCTCACCTATAAAGCAAATACCCGTACTGTCTTTTTTCTCGCTAGTAGGCAACCCTGCTTTTCTTGCAATTTCTCTAACGTCGGATTTTATCATGTGTCCTATAGGGAAAAGCACCTTACTGAGTTGATTTTGGTTTAGTTGGTTTAAAAAATAACTTTGGTCTTTATTTAGGTCGTCGCCCTTTAATAAATAAAATTTCCCATTCTCTTCTTTTACTTTTGCGTAATGTCCAGTAGCTATATAATCCGCACCTAGACTCATTGCGTATTCAAGAAAAGGACCAAACTTTATTTCTCTATTGCATAAAACATCGGGATTAGGGGTTAATCCCTCTTTGTAGTCAGATAAGAACTCCGCAAATACACGATCTAAATATTGCTCACTAAAATTTACGCTATAATAAGGAATTCCTATGTGCTCACATACTTTAACGACATCTTTCCAATCAGATTCGGATGTGCAGTGACCTTTAGCGTCCTTCTCTTCCCAATTCTTCATAAATAGTCCGATAACATTATAACCTTGCTCTTTAAGTAAGTACGCAGTAACAGAACTATCAACTCCGCCACTCATACCTACGATAACAGTTTTCATAAACTCTCCTTTGATTCGCTATCTAAAGTCGTTTTGATAGATACGGAAACGGGGTATTTAAAGCGCTTAAAGATAATACTAAATATATCTAGTATATAACCTATCATAAAAAAGCCATATATGGTGAGCAGTGGCGTCACGATGTAGTAATTAATGGCTTCTGAAGAAAAATTAATAAAATAATTAATCATTGCCACGCTAATGCTCAGAATTGCCAATATAAAGTGCGTTATCCCTCTTCTGTATTTTCCTATATAGATATTGTACAAACCTAACCAACCAAAAGCCCAAAATAATATTAAGAAATCTCTTTTGTTTAAGTCGCTAGGTGTGTTATTTATATACACTACATTTTCTCTATGCCCTGATTTGATTTGTTCTTTCGCTCCAGCGTTTGTTGCGTTGGCGAGTTTTGCGTAATTAAACTCACAATAAGCACATTTACTTGCTGAAATTAGTAATTTCTCATTACATCTAGGACACTTCTTGTATAACTTTTTATCCATTTATTTTATCGCCTTATTTATTAAACATATTAAATCCACTGTTTTACATGAATAAGCCCATTCATTATCATACCACGCAATAAGTTTTACAAATTTATCGCCAAGCATCATACCTGCGCGTTCGTCAAATATGCACGTGTGGCTATCGCCTATAAAATCACTGCTAACATTAAACTCATTAGTGACAGACACAATACCCTTCATGTCAGTATTGGCATGTTTTTTTATTTCATCTACTATTGACTCGTATGTGGTGGGGGTTTTTAGGTTTACCGTAAGATCCACAACAGATACATCTAGTGTTGGGACACGCATACTCATACCAGTGAGCTTGCCATTTAAATGTGGTATAACTTCGCCGACCGCCTTTGCTGCACCTGTGGAGGACGGGATAATGTTTGCACTTGCAGCTCTACCTGCGCGCCAATCTTTTTTCGTTGAACCATCTACTGTTAATTGTGTCGCGGTGGTGGAGTGAACTGTTGTCATAAGCCCACATTCAATCCCGAATGCGTTATCTACGATTTTTACGAGTGGGGCTAAGCAATTAGTTGTGCAACTTGCATTACTTATAATATCTTCGCCATTGTATTTGTCTTCATTGACACCCATCACAAAAGTAGGTGTTTCTTTTGCTGGTGCTGTGATGACAACTTTTATTGCGCCTGATTTTAAGTGTGCTTCCGATTTTTCACGGCTAGTGTATTTACCTGTTGCTTCGGCGATTATCTTAGCTCCCGCTTTAGCCCAATCAATGTTGCAGATATCCATTTCAGCAAAAAATCTTATTTTATTTCCATTTACAATTAAATAGTCTCCACTTACTTCTATGTCAGCGTCAAGTTTACCATGTATTGTATCATAGGTGAGTAGATATTTTGCATATTCAAGATCTATAAATGGATCATTTATAGCAACAACTACAGCGTCATTTCTTTGTAAAGTATTTCTTAATATCAATCTTCCGATTCTTCCAAATCCGTTAATTCCTATTTGTGCTTTTTTCATTTTTAATACCATCCTTTTTAGTTGATTTTTTTTGACTGCTTTTAGTTATACTTGTTTTGTTTTTAGTCGATAAATTTTTGCTTTTTGTAGCGGTTGAAGGTTTTACCTTTATAGTTTCATTTGTCTTTGTTGTGGTGCATTCAGTTTCTTTTAGGCTCTCAGATTTCTTATCTGAAGTGGATATTGTGTCTTGCTTGGCAGATAAAATATTTGGGGACTCTTTTAATTTGCTTAATTTTACTATTCTATTTATATTAGATATAGAAAAATGCAAAACGCTTATAATACCAAATAATATCATTAATATAATTAACCATAGTATATTGCTAAGACTTAATGGTAGCCATATAGCAAGCATAAAACATGTAAATGCTAGTATCGCTTCAAGACCTGAAAAAATATATCCTGTTGGGTTGAATTTTTCCATTTTTGCTTTGGGGTATTTTGGTTCGACAAATATAATTTCAGTGTTTGCGTTTATGAGGTAGGCGGTTTCTTTTACGAATCCGCATTTATGCGGAAATTCTTGTAGTAATTCTATGATTGACTTATCAAAAGCAACAAAATTTTTAATATAATTGCTTTCTTTTGTACCGAGTAACATCTTATTCATAGTGTTTGAAAACTTTAAAAGCCCGTAACTAAAGAAGTTGTACAAAGGGGAGTGCTTTTTTTGTACATGTACAATATTTTTCCCTTCCAGTAATAAATCCAGCATTTTACCAATTGTGCTCAAATCGCTTAAGTACTTTACATCTATTAACATTACAGCATCATAATCTTTCATATCTAGATTTTTAAGTAACCAATAAAATGCAAAGTTAATATTGTCTTTATTATTAAAATCATAAGTAGTGAGTCCTTGAACCGTGTATTCTTCTTTTGCTATAATAATACCATCAATATCAGTGTATCTTTCATAAGCCAAATTTTCTATTTTATTCCACGTATCCTGCGTGAGATGTTCGCCTGAAAACGAGGAACATATTAATAAAAACTTCATATAAAACTCCTTACATCAAGTAGTATCTCCTTTATTATATCGTAAAATAACAAATTTGAAAAGGATTTTTAATAAAAATAGAGAAATTTATTCACTTTTTTAAAATTTTGCGGTATACTATGTGGAAGATTAACTAATTAAGCTTTTAAAATAATTGTAGGAGGCGTGAAAGTGCGAGAATATTTAGTGGTTGGGCTAGGTAATGTGGGATGTAAATACAATAATACATATCACAATTTAGGTTTTGATGTCGTGGATAATTTGATTAGTAAATACGATGTGATTAGAAGAAAGGAGTTAACATACGTGTCTTTGGTGTGGATAGACATAGAAGGCAAAAGTGTTATAGTCGCAAAGCCAAAGACTTATATGAATGCTAGCGGTAGCGCGGTGAAAAATATAATGAAAAAGTACCACATAAGCTTAGCAGATGTCATTGTGGCGTGTGATGATTTAGATTTGCCACAGGGTGCATTTAGATACAGAACTCACGGAAGTGGTGGTACACATAATGGTTTAAGAGATATAGTTCGAGTATTAGAGAGTACTGAGTTTGCTAGAGTAAGGGTTGGGTTTGGACCAAAACTAGCGCGTATACCATTAGATAAATTTGTGGTTAGTCACATATCCAAAGATGAGCGTGCAATTATTAATCCTGCGGTTGAAAATGCCACGCTAAAAATTATAGATTTTATATTAGGGAAAATACAATGAGCGCGAATCTACAACGATTTTATTACGATATTGATAATAAAAGATATATTAATCTTATAGGAACCAAAGTGAGCGAACGAGGTTATTTGCTAAGAAATAAAAGTGTGCTTTATGTTGCGCTAGACAATGTTACTGCTTTAAATATGAGTAAGCAACTCAATAGTTTGGGTAATAAGTGCGGGATACTGACCGCGCCACTTGATGACGTTGTTTATGCAAATATGAACGCCTTTGAGATAATGGATACGATGTCAAGGGTGGTTAGTGGTGAATATAAGTCATTAGTGGTAACATATAACTTTCTTATGCAAAAACTACCACCACGGGATCTAATAAAAGAATCTATTTACACAATAACAAGTGGTGAGCAAATAAACTTGTCTGTTTTAGTGAAACGATTGACGCTTTTGGGATTTGAAAGAAAATCTTTATTAGAGGATTGTGGTGATTTTACCGTCAAAGGCGATGTGGTGGATATTTATTTGATGGATAAAGCAGTGCGTGTAGATGTTGGGTTTGATGTCGTGGGGAGTATATCTATTATCGATCCAGCCACACTAAAAAGTATCACACAAATAGATGCTTTTACTGTTTATCCATTAACAATGTTTTTAAAAGAACCAGACACATATAATAATTTACCTTTGGTAAAATATATTAATTCCAATGTGACTGATTTTTTTGATATTATAGTACTTGATGAGCCAAATCTTATTGTAAATAGATTGGGTGAGTTATATGAGGCAAGCGTTCAAAATATTAATTCGCAAATAAAAAATAATTTAGCCACAAAAGAGCATTTGAACTGGTACGAGCGTGATTGGTTTCATTTTAGCGGGAAAACTGTGATAGGTGTTTGCGGTATAGGGGGAAACAATCTTTTCAAACCTGATGATGTGATTTCTATAGATACAATATCTATTAATAATTATACATATAACCAAAAACTTTTGATTGAAGATTTGAAATATTATATTAGCTTAGATTATGATATAAAGTTGTTTTTGGGAAATGAAACTAGATGCGAACAATTTAAAAAATATATTTCTAGTGAATTAAAATGCGATAAAATAGAATTTTATTCTGAATATTTACACTTGAGCGTAGGACTACCTCAAGAAAAATTATTGCTTATAGGCACTAATAATTTGGTAAAACAAAAAGTTGTCACTCAAAAGAAAAATGATAGAGTGTTTTATTTACCTAAAGTTGGTGATTATGTTGTGCACGAGATGCACGGCATAGGACTATGTAAAGAGATAAAAACGATGAATTTAGGATTGGGTGAAAAAGATTATTTTGTTATAGAATATAGCAAAGAGGCAATACTTTATTTACCCAGTGAGCAAGTCAATGAGATTAGTCAATATTTAGGTGGGGACAATCCGAAATTGAATGAACTGGGGAGTGCGCAATTTGCGAAAGCAAAACAAAGAGCAAAGGATAGTCTAAAGAAACTTGCAATCGATCTTAAAAAAATTTATTACAAGAGAAGTCAAACGAAAGGATTTGTTTATCCTGAAGATGATGAGCTGATGGTGGCGTTTGAAAATGGGTTTGGGTACGAACTTACTATTGATCAACAAACTGCAGTAAATGAAATTAAAAGTGATATGCAAAAAGGTAAGGTTATGGATAGGCTTCTATGTGGCGATGTGGGGTACGGGAAGACGGAGGTGGCTTTGATTTGTGCATACAAGCATATTTTAAGCGGTAAACAAGTTGCTTTTTTGGCACCCACTACCATACTCAGTATGCAACACTATAATACGGCTCAAAGCCGAATGAAACCCTTTATGGTGAATGTGGCATTGCTTAATCGTTTCACACCCACAGCCGAAGTCAAACGAATTAAACAAGGGTTAAAAGACAAGACTATAGATATAGTAATAGGTACACACAAACTGCTAAGTAAGGATGTGGAGTTTAAAGATTTAGGGTTGCTTATACTAGATGAAGAGCAGAGATTTGGTGTAAATGATAAAGAAAAATTAAAACAACTGCCTACACTAAATGTCTTGACATTGTCGGCAACACCTATTCCGCGAACACTTAATATGAGTTTGAGTGGGATTCGTGATATTAGTATTATTGCGACTCCGCCAGTTGGTAGATTACCTATAACAACTATAGTGACAGAAGAAAATGATATGATACTAAAAGATGCTATTACGAGAGAGCTTAATCGAGATGGGCAAGTGCTTATTATAAATGATAAAGTAGAGAATTTATCTAGTGTAGCTAAACGAATCATTGATCTTAGCGGAGAGAGTGTTGATATCGCGCATGGTCAAATGGATAAAAAAGATATTGAAAAAGCGATGCTGAGAATGTACAATCAACAATCAAAAATATTGCTTGCAACATCGTTAATAGAAAATGGTATAGATTTACCAAAAGCTAATACGCTTATAGTGATTAATAGCGATAGGTTTGGACTTAGTCAATTATATCAAATGCGAGGGCGGGTAGGACGAAGTCGTGAGCAAGCGTATGCTTATTTTACCTACAAAAATCTTTTTGAATTGTCTAGTACTGCGGTTAAGCGACTTGAGGCGTTAAAAGAGTTTAATGATTTGGGGAGTGGCTTTAAAATAGCAATGCGTGACCTTGAATTACGTGGGGCGGGTACTATATTAGGCGCCGAGCAAAGCGGATACATGGAAAAGATAGGTTACGAGTTGTATCAAAGGTTGCTTACGGAAGTTTTGAATGAAATGGATGGTAAGACCGAAAGTGTCAATAGAGAAGTTAAAATTAGCGTTAACGAACCTGCAGTGCTTAGTGCTATGTATATTCCAAACGAAACTGAGAGAATCAAGATATATAATGAAATAGCAGGGATCAACAACGAACAACAAAGGCAAGATGAATTAAAATCTATTGCAGGTAGATTTGGGAAGATTCCTAAAGAAGTAGACACTCTCACTATGGTGGCGATGCTAAAAAATATGGCGTCAAAAATAGGTATAAAATCTATTATAATTGGTGATTGTGCAAATATAACTTTTTACGAAGATGGGAGTTTGATGGATGCTATTGAGTTTTTAAAAGGTCAAAAAGTAGAAATATCTAAGCAAAATAGGTCTTTAAAAATCTTCGCTGGCGTAAAAAATGAACAAATCATCAAAATAATTGCGATATTTTTAAATAAAATGTTAAATAAGTGTTGCGAAATTGAACCAAATTAGATATAATATTTAGGTCATAATAATCGCTCGAGTCCGATCAGAGCGAAATACTAATTAATTGGAGTGAAGATGAAAAATAAATTATCATTAATCCTTGTATGTATGTTTATGGTGGTCTCATTGTTTAGTGGGTGTAGCCTAGTAACGCTTAACCAAGGGAAGTATTTAAGTCAAGTAGTTGCCACAGTGGGCGAAGTAGAGATTACAAAGGAAGAGTTGATTACCGCCTACAACAATTACTACGAGACTCTATCAAACCAAAGCTATACTCAAAATCAAATAGTTGATTATTGTATGGACTTGCTTATTGATAGAGCAATATTAGAGCAATATTCTAAAGGTAAATATTCCTTAACTCAAACGGAGAAGAATACCGCTTTAGTAAATACTTATGAGTTTATACAAAGTCAACTTGAGGAGATGGAAGGGACTGTTCGCGCAGAGTGGAACATCTCTAGCAGTAAACCTAACGATGAGTCTACTGCAGTAACTACTTATAGTGAATATGAACCAAAAGCAAATTTTGTAGATGGAGAGATTGTGGTTGTGGATGACTCAGTTACAGAAGAAACACCGCATTATGGTTTTGCCGATAAAGTTAAAGGATTTAAGACTTATTGGAGCTTTGAACGACAAGATGTGGCTGATGAAGCTTATAGTAGATATATTAAAGAGCTAAGAGAATATGAAGAAACGAAAGGTATTAACACCGAGAATGATGATGATGTGCTTTTAAATGAGATTGATAGAGTGTATAAATTATATGAGAAGGATGCTTATTTAACGAAAGTTCAGACGGAATACAATAAGAGTTTGATCAAGAGCATAACTACAGAAATGGTGAGGGATGAATACTTTAGACTAGTTGAAGAAAATAAAGGTAAATATGATGTTGTTAAAGTTGGTATGGATAAATATGTCGATGATATGCTTAACAATGCAAATGATGTTTATTACCATCCTGTTACCGGTGAGTTCTTTTGTGTGACTCACGTGTTACTAAAGTTTAGTGATGAGCAAGAAGCTGAATTAAAAGAGTGGAAGAGTTTATTAGAACAAAAAGCGATTTTGCAGTCTGATTATGATGCTAAGATGAAAGAATTGGCTGATGATATTAAGGTGACTGTTATAAATGAAGATGGTAACGAGACGGGCGATGTGCTTAGCGTAACTGAAGCGTATAATAATATCAAAGCTAGTGTAGATGCTGGTAGCACATTAAGAGAGAAATCACTCAATTTTAATCAGTATATATATAGTTATAATCTTGATCCAGGTATTAAGAACGCCGAGAAGGATTATGTAATTGGTAAAAAGATTGAAGAAGATACTGAGACTAGAAGTCAGATGGTGGAGAGTTTCACAAACGCAAGTCGCGATCTATACGACGCTTATCTTACTGATGGTCAACTAGGTAATATTTCAGGACTGGTGCTTAGTGAGAATGGCTACCATATCATAATGTTAACGGGTGTTGCGGAAAATATGGTCGTGAGTGAAAATGCTGTTGAGGCGTGTGAAGACTTAAATAATTATTATGTAAATGCTCATACTACTGAGACATATTTCCATAAAATTTTTGATTCATTGGTAAGTGATAATAAAAATTATGAGTCATTTACAAATGGTATTTTGATAGATTTCAAAAACAATAACAAGATCATTAAATATACATCTAGATATTCTGATTTAAAAAACTAGATTAATTATAATTAAAAACGACTATGCTTTATTGCATAGCCATTTTTTATGTGAATGTTGAGTGTTGGTGTTTTGTTATAGCATCAAAAAGCAAACTTATATATCTCATATACACCTCCTAAATACTAGGATGTTATATGACGTTGTCGTCTACGGCTAATATGTATGTTTATATCAAATTTAAAAACTATTGCTCTTCAAAACATAATCACATAAAACATATTGAGTAGTGGATTAACTATTATATTATTCCAACTTTACATTGTTAAACAACCAAATTTATATTTTTTATCTATATAGGTTGATTTATAAAAACGCATCATTTTACCCTTATTTGTGTCGAAAGTGTTCATAAAAAAGAAAAAGTTGACGCGAAATGGCATCGACTTTCTTCTATAGTTTTGGTGCGTCTACCAAGATTCGAACTCGGCATAAACGTTCCGAAGACGTTTGTGATTCCACTTCACTATAGACGCGTATTTAGCGACATAAGTAGTCGCTATTTATTTATAAAGTATTGTGCAATCACTGCGAATACTGATGAAGATATTGTATAAGGTGTATATTAAATACAAAAATTTATTGTGTTATTTTCGCATAAAATAGTGCTTGCATTAAGTGAGTCCTTTAAACCACGCATATCATCGGTGCCGTTTAAGAGGGTAATGATAATTTGAGCTTGGTTTTCTGCTGATAAATTATCGCTTATATTGTTATCTTCGTACCCATAAAAATATGTAATTGGTGAGATCGCGACAAATATCCCGTCGACTTCTTTTAGTTCAAATGTTAGGTTGCTATATATATAATCTATACCTATAAAGGACAAGTCAATAAATTTTTTTATATCAATTTTTAATTTCAGTTCAAGCATTATTTTGTCGGTGGTTGTTATATTTAGCTCACCAATCTTTAATGTGTTATCAAACAAAACAGAGTTGATAAAGACTGCGAACTCGTTACCTGTCAGTGAAAGATTGCTAGTAAGAGGCTCCGAGTTTTCTAAATACATATCACCATTTAGATGGGTGCTAAGATTGACTAACCCGCACGCAGTCATTTTTTCTTTTAGATGATATTCATCGTTTTGGGTTATGGGAGTGACATATACGTCACTTTCACTCACTTGAACGATGTTAGATTTAAAATTAATTAATGTTGGCAATACTCCACCTATAAAAAGCACCACAAGGACAACCAACACTATAGCATATTCACGGCATCCTTTTGCGCATCCCTTATTTATAGGCATTTATATCAAACCTTTTAATGCGAACTCATAAAAAGCAAAACCTATCACGCCAATCAAAATTAAGTAAAAGAAAAGTTTTCTACACATAATATTACTCCTAATAAAAATATTGTATCAAAAATGTAGTATTTAGTCAATGATAAAATCATTTAAAATTGTCTATAGTGAGTTTTTTTGTTTTATTATCTATAGAAAGTAGTGCACCATAAGGAAGGACTGTTATAGGATCTTCGTGCCCAAAGTTGACATTATAAACAAGGCTAATATCATAATCTGTCAATTCTTCCAAAAGTACAGTTTTGTATTCGTTGTAGTATTTTTCGTATTTTGGTTTTCCAAAAATTACGCCATTTATTTTATCAAAAATATTTGCAACTTTCAATGTTTTTAAATACTCTCTCAATACTTCAGGCGCTACACACTCATCACTTGGTTCCAAAAACAATATTTTACCTTGCCATTGAATATTTTTAAACAAACCTGCGTTTGCGATTTCTGGTAAAACATCTATACAGCCACCTATTAATTCCCCTTGTGAAGATTTATCCTTTAAAAACTCCAACCCGTGAGTTTCGTTTTGCATAGGTCGTAGTATATTGTTGTTGGTTTCATCTATCCAATTTAGCATTGTACCACACCATTTAGGGGATGATTCAATCGTGTATTTATCGCCTAAAATAAGGGCGTGGTTGATTGCGCTTAAAGTGTAATCGTGCATTTGGACGTTTTCTGCGAATTGACACATAACGCAAGGACCATAAAAACTTTGCACCCCAGCATTCCAAAACATAAAATGCACACTAGTGCTATCTGAGAATCCACAAAAAACTTTTGGATGTTTTGTTATTTCTTTCAAGTCTATATATGGTAAAATCTTTATGCTATCAGCTCCGCCTATTATACTAAATATACCTTTAATACTATCATCCTTTATTGCCCACATTAGATCGCTAGCTTTTGCCTCGGGATGACTGTTTAAAAAATCACAACCCTTTAACGCATTTGGCGCAATCACTACCTCAAATCCAAATATTTCCTTAAGCCTCTTTATCCCTAAGTCTACTCTATGCTTAAATAATTTTTCACCACCTAGACCACCGCTAAGGCTTACTAAAGCCACTCTATCACCTTTTTTTAATAAATTAGGTTTTATCATAAAAACTCCTTTCAATTATTTTTTACATATTATAACAAATAATGAAAAATTTGTCTTGTAATTTTCTGAAAAACTTTTGTGTAATAGTTGTTGTTAATAAAAAAATGTGCTAAAATAAATAAGTGTATAAATATTTTACTTTAAGGGAAAATTA
Source organism: uncultured Lachnospiraceae bacterium (assembly GCA_964393975.1). Classification (GTDB taxonomy): domain Bacteria; phylum Bacillota; class Clostridia; order Christensenellales; family UBA1242; genus CALVNN01. Next base: position 20,741 of record CAYMVO010000011.1, on the reverse strand, counting down.
TTTTAAAAGGAGATTTATATGAGATTTAAGAATTTTTTTGGCGCAAGTGTGCTTGCATTAGTGTTTATGTTTACAATGTGCGTCTTCACTGCTTGTGGTGAAAGAGTAGAGTCTTTGACATTAGACACTTCTAAAGTTGTTACTGAGTTAGACTATAATCAAGATTTAGATTTGTCTAATCTCGTTGTGACTGCTAATTACACAAAGGAGAGTAAGGTACTCAAAGATAATGAGTACAAGGTAGATAAGGGCGGTTTTGATAAGACTATTGCAGGTTCTTATACTATTACTATTAGTTATGGCAATAAGTCTGCCGGCTTTAAAGTGAGTGTAAACCCTGATATTCAAAATGCTGTTGGGATAGAACTTAAAACTGAAATTGCTACTAAGGAATTTAATTTCGGTGCTAGTTACTCTTCGTTTGGTTTAGGTGTGTATGCTGTATTTGATGATAATACTAAAAGTAAGCTAAGTGATAATCAATTCACCATTGATTCATCCGCCTACAATGCAAATGTTGCGGGTACATACACTATAGTGGTTACATTAAAAGATGTACTTTATGACGGTAACCCTATCACTGCTTCGTACGCTGTTACGGTGAAATCTGCACTTAAAACGGTAAAATCTTTGAGGGTTGACACTACAGGAGCGAAGACTGAGTTTGAGTGGGACGACGCTTTTACATACGAAGGATTGAGAGTATATAGGGTGTTTAGTGATGGTTCAGAAGAACTTGCCTCTGACGTATCGGTAAATTCTGATAGCTTTAAAGCGGGAGTCTGTGGTGAATACACTATTATTGTGAGTGTACCGAATGGTACTGCGTCTTTATTTCAAGATTACAAAGTCATTGTAAAGTCTAGACCTAGCGCTGTGGTTACTAGTATAGAGTTAGATTTGACCACAAATAATGTAAAAACTACTTTTGAATATGGCGAAGCATTTAATAGTTCTAATTTGTTGGTGAGTAAGATTATGAGTTATGGCGATAATGAGGTGGCTTTGCCTAGCGAGTTTACCGTTGATTCATCCGCTTACAACGCGAATGTTGCGGGTACATACACTATAGTGGTTACGTTAAAAGATGTGCTTTATAATGGCAACCCTATTACTGCCTCATATAATGTTACTGTTAGTGCGCCAGTGCAAAACGGTATTACATTAAATACTTCAAGTGTTAAAACTAGTTATTATTTAGGTGAGGAATTAACGCTTGAAAATTTAATTGTTTCTAAGACTTATGCGAATAGTACCTTCGTTGATAATTTAACAACGGAAGAGTATGAAGTAGACAACAGCAGATTTAATAATACTATCGCAGGGACATATACAATTGTTATCACTCAAAAAGATTCTACTTTTAGCAAGTCGTTTGATGTGACTGTTTTAAATGAAGCTAAGATATTGAGAATAGAGGTTTCGGGTGCTAAGACAAACTTTGCTTGGGGTGAAGATTTTAATTCTAGTGGCATAGTGGTTAAAAAGATTATAAGCTTTGGTGATCCTGTTACTTTAGATAGTAGTGAGTATACTATAGACTATAGTGCGTATAAAAAAGATGTTGCGGGTACTTATAGTATCAAGGTTAGTCTAAATGGGACATTCATTGTTTCAACCTATGATGTTATTGTTGGTGAGAGACCTGCTCCTGATGTCACAGGGATTACGCTCGACACTAAGGATGTGAAGACGGTATTTGCTTGGGGCGATGATTTTAGCGCTGAAGGATTGGTTGTTTTAAAACAAATGAGCTATGGTGATCCGATTAAGGCTGAAACGAGTGAGTATACAGTGAATGCTGAGAAGTTTGATAAGAGCACTGCGGGTGAGTATTCTATAGTCGTTACTTTAAAAGGCACCGAGTTTAGTGTTACATATTCTGTTACAGTATCCAAGCCTACTCCTGTCATCACGGGGTGGAGATTAAATACTGTTTCTGTGAAGAAAACCTTTGCTTGGGGTGAGTCGCTTGATGTTAGCGGTTTGATTGTCATCAAGGAGATGAATACCGGCGATGTTGAAGCCGAAGAGAGTGAATATACGATTGATAGTAGTTATTATAGTGCGACTACTTCGGGTGAATATAATATTCGAGTAATTTGTAGTGATGATACTATATTGCATTATGTGGTTACTGTGAGTTCCATAACTAGTGAACAATTAAAAGAATATGCTGTCTTTAAAGAAATTGAATTGACTACCCCAAGTGGTGAAGTTTGTAAGATTCCTTATAGGGAAGATGTGACAGAGTATGAGTTTTTAACTTTTGAAACTGGCAAGTTTGAGTATAAAGTAATCGCAAATAATAATTTTGTTACTATATATCAATACGAAACATCTTTTAATAACGTTGCTGGCTTTAATTTATACATTGATGATGTGTGCTATACATTTACTTTGCGTACTAGGGGAGAATCTCCTGTAGAGAAAATTTGTATCGGTAGCGAAGAAATAACATCTTTGAATAAAATGAATAAAACATTTTTGATTGAAAATGGCACCTATAGTGATAATGTAGACCTTGAAGTTTGTTGGGTAAATAAAACAAATAACGATTATTCTTGGCGACTCGATAAGAAGGAGCAATCTCTAGATTTGGTTAATATGAAGTTTGAGGATAACAAGATCTATGTTGTAGAGATTGTTTCAAATGACTATGTTATTCAAACACTAACCATAAAAGTTGTGCCAAAAGATAGCGTTGATCATGTGAGTGTATCGATTAAATCGGGAGAGCAGTATATTTCGTATTCTTTTGAAAGGATTGATGTGGATACATATTATGCGTATGGTGACGTCTATGATAGTGATTATACATTTTCTGTATATGATCAAAATTCGCAATTGTATACTATCAAAGCTAAGAAAGAAAATAAAAATGTAGTATACGGTGATAATGTATTTAATATTGAGATATATAATGGAGAGACATATATCAAAACTATTACTGTGATATACCACTATTTGTTTGATATAACACTAGATAATTCTTTTGAAAATGTTGTGATAACGCCTTTTGGTGTATATGCTGAGACATATTCAACTACATTAGAAGATCAAGATATTAAATATACCAATTTGAATGGTGAAGCTGTGTCTACATTGAATGTGGGTGAAAATAATTTGATTGGAACATTTACACAGGATGGATTAACTTACCAATTTAGTGCGACTTTTAAAGTGGTAGCATTGAGTGTGACTTCGGTGTTTATTGATAATGAGGAGTATAAGATAAACGATGTCCAAACAAGTATATGTATTCGTAAAGATTTCTTTAGCACAGCGGTTGTCCGCTTTGAATATGCATCGACGGAAAAGGCGGGTATATCAGGTAAAGAATATATTTCAGGGACTGATTTTGAGTTTGTTATCAAACCAGATGATACTTCGTTGTATATTTATATGGGAGAAAATAGCGAGCAAACTATAGATATAGTATTTTTAGAGAATACTTTGATTAAAAAAGTTGTTGTAAAAGATCAATCCGGTGAAGAAGAAGTAACTGAAGGTTATGGTGGTTATCATTATTCAACAAACGGTAGCTTTGAATGTATAAATGTAATGGTTGAGGATGGGTATACTTATAAAATATTCTCAGGGAACGCTGAGTTGAAAGATGAGTTGAAAGTCGGCGAAAATGCCCTTCAAATAAATATTTATGATATTGATAACAATTTGGTTGAGGTAAGAAAATTTTATTTGAGTATACATGCAAGCTTCACCTTAACTGATGAGAATGGGGATAGTTATTCTTACCAGCTAAACAATATGGCGAATGCTTATTCGTTAAATGATTTTGATATTACTAAAAAGCTAAATTTTGGCGATGATTGTGTGGTGTCAATGGATGGGAAGAGTATTAATAGGACAAATATTACATTGACTGATAATATTAGCAAACTCTCCCTTGTGATTACTGGAATGTATTTTAAGTACAGTGGCAGTTTGTATGTTTATAAGGCTAATGTGCTTAAGGCTAATGAATTATTTTCAGGTGTTTGGGTGAGTGATGGTTTGACCAGTATATCAGTGGATATACATGATGATCCTAATTATGTTCTATTGCCTTTAAGTGCGGATTTAACAAATCTTGAAGTGAAAGCAAATTTTCTTAATGTATATAATGGGTATGATTACTCAAGCGAGTTGGTCGATGGTGAGTTTATTGTGACTGTTTATGATGCGGATAAGAATAAGGTTACTGATGTTGTAATAATACCTATTAAAAGAGGCTTAATTGATAATGATACTAGATTGTATTATAGTGTTGCTAGTATGATATCGAGTGAAAGTGACTACTTCCTAGAGGATAATAAAACTATTAATGTTCCAGCTAATAGCGTGGTTAATATCGTTGCCTTCAATGATTGTGCTAATATAGAAATAAGTGGTGTTGATGTCGTAGATATGATGAATGAACCAGTAGTTATTTTCGCAAAAGAAGGTAGCTATACTATGGTTATAAAGGTGACCGCTACTAATGGGGCAATTAAGACTTATAATATACCAGTTGTCGTTGCGCCAGCGGAATATGCGTTTGAGGTAACATATAATAATCAAACCAAGAGATTTGGCGGATTTGAAAGAGATGACACTTCTTTTGAAGAGTATTATGGACAAGACTACAATGGTTATGTAGGTAGATTCGATTTGGATACGACTTTAGTGAATACTGCGAACAAGACAATAAAATTAGAGTTTACAACTAACGAAGATTTTGCATTGGTTTGTGGTGAAAAAACCATTACTAATGGTGTAAATTATTTACCATACACTGAGACTGATTATGGATATTTGGTTACAATAAGTACTAATATACTAGGTTCCCTTTCGGTGTTTGAGCTGAGATTTGAAAGTTCCGTTACATTTGCTACATTTACTATTGATGAGGATGTTAGAACCTTTAAGATGTATGCAGACGGTGCCTTTAGCCCTGCGTTTATGATGACGCAAGATAGTGTTATTATGACCATATATAACGAAGATAATATCATCAAAGAAACGACTGATAGCGTTGAATCATATCACGTAGTATTGAGTATCACAAATTTGGCTAGTGGATATAGTGTTATTGACTTTACTACAGGCAAAGAGATAAGTGACATAAGCAATATCAAAATTCAATTGCAAAAAGTAGATATGGAGGGTTTATCGGTCTATAGCGGAGCGATAATGTGTGCTGATGCTGAGAATAATAAATATAGTATAACGTTTATTTTTAGTGATTTGGTATACATTGCTCAAAATATGAAGGCGTAAATATTAAAACAATAAAATTCCGTTTTGCACATACGGAATTTTTGTGTTTAAATAGTGGCTATTTTATATAAAGTATGTTAGAATTATGTAAAAATATTTGGAGGGGTTTTATGAATCTTAAAAAAATTATATCAATAACTACAATTGTGTGTTTTTGTGTTAGTGCGTGCATATTGATTACTGGAATATTTGGCGTTTCTGTGTTCGAAGGTGTTGTTTCTAAAATGCTTATAACCTTTGCATGTCTTGCTGTGGGCGGATATTTTACGATAAACGCAATAAACCTCTATGCAAAAAATAAGGCTTTGAGCATAGTGTCAATTAGTTTGATCGGACTTAGCATTCTTGGAATACTTATTAATACTTATTTTGAAATTAATGCTGTTTTATTTGGCAGAATGGTATTTACGCTTGCTTTGGTGTCAGTGTTGTTTAATGTTGTCGTTAATAATGTTTTAAATTTTGGTAAAAATCTACTTGCTTTGCAAATTATTATATATGTAATTATTCTAGCGTGTATAATTTTAGCCGTTCTTAGCATATTCGAAGTAGGACTAAGCGAAGCAATGACAAAGATAATGATTTCCTTGATTGTGTTATCGGTTGTGGGGATAATAGTGTTGTCTGTCATTAAGAAAAAACAACCAACAGATGGTGATTTGTATGGTAAAGTTATGATTACAAAAGCAGAGTATAACACATTGTTATTTAAAGCAAATGAATATGATAAACTAATAATTGAAAAAAACAATGAGGCTAAATAGAGGTTAATCTGAGGTTAATCTATATTATTGGAAGTCAGAGGGAAGCAACGCAAAGCGTTATTTTCAAATGACTGATGTTTATTCAAACTGTGATGCCGTTATTTATAACGGATTTGCGTTAGCAAAATTGATTTACGAACATTGTAAGTAAATCAACATCACATAGTTTATATTATCGGAAGTCAGAGGAAAGCAACGCAACGCGTTATTTTCAAATGACTGATGTTTATTCAAACTGTGTCGCTAAAATGATAATTTTAGAGCAAATTGTTAAATTTGCATAAATTTTAAATTTACGCAAACTAAATAATATCTATACTTGTATAAACTTTTTTACAATAAAATATGGTCAGAATAGTTATTCCGACCATATTTTTACAGTTAAATACTTTTTAGCGTCTGGTTTAATTTGCTAACATTCAAAGTTTACTTCTTAATTTTTTTGTTCTTTTTAATTTTAAATATAATTAAAAGTGATAGTGTGATTAAAATGATTATGCCTACACTGATTAATAATATTATAATTAAATTATTTTCAGCTCTTATATTAGTGTTTTCATTTTTATCATCCTCGGTTGTATCATTAGTACTATCATCTTCAGTGTGAGGTTTGATTAAACAATCCCCTGTGACAATATTTGGTTTCTCTTGATCTATAAATTTATTAAATTCAAACTTTGCTTTAAAAGTGGAAATTTCTTGATTATCATAACTTGCTTCTGTTGTTATGATCTTTGTTGTGCTTACTGTCTCGGTGTATTCATCACCACACTCGCATACTCCTTTGGCTGTGCAAGTGGTGTTATCATCGCTCCAAGAGTAGGTGATATTTAGATTATAGATATGTTCTTTAGTTATTTGAGAAATGATTTTTTCTTGATTTGTAAAATAATCATATTCAAAGGTGCAGACTCTAGTTACTGTTTGTTCACCTGTATGAGTGCCTAAAGTAATCTGCTCTGCTGTGCTTACTGTCTCGGTGTATTCATCACCACACTCGCATACTCCTTTGGCTGTGCAGGTGGTGTTATCATCACTCCAAGAGTAGGTGATATTTAGATTGTAGATATGTTCTTGTATCTTCAATAAATTGTTATCTTTTTTTGAGCAATAAGTATCAATAACCTTGATGTTTTCCACGCCAGATACAGAGAAGCTTGAAAAATCAATCGTAAGTGGATGCTCAATACAAATTTCTTGATTTAAAGTGACATCTTCTTTAAGTGTTATTGTGTCATATTGTTCTGAACAAAATATGGCTTGTTCTAGACTTGTAAACAATGTTTCTTTGTCATTATTTTGTATTGACACCTTTGCAGTGTTTGTATTACTTATTTTGATATTAATCTCATCTACATATAAGAGTTTATTAGTTACATTTATTGATTTTAGTACTTTATATATCAAATTTTCATCTTCACAAATAGCAACTATTGTATCGTCTGCATTGTTTGCCATTGTGATATTTAATGTTTTGTTTGATAATGCGCCAAAAATATATATATTTTTACCACTAGGGATGTAGATGTCTCCGATTTCTTCAAAATTAGCAATATTTACTTTAGCGTTACCATTTAAATAAATACCCGCACCTATTGTCGCATAATTATTTTTAAATGTCCCGCCATTTATATCAAGTGAGCCATTCGCTATCCAAAAAACACCTCCTTTGGTATATGCAAGATTGTTGCAAAATTCACCACCATTTACAACACATGTTGAAGAATTATCAACACATATCACAGTTGTATTTCTTCCTGAATTTCCACTGTTACTCAAGAAACTTCCACTGTTTATTGTTAGCTTTGAATTATCACGAGTATAAATTGCCGAACCAAATAAATATGAATAACAATTTTGAATGGTTGTATTAGACAAAGTAGCGCAAGCTTTATTTCCCAAAAAGATTGCCCCTCCAGTGCCTTGTGCATTGGTGGAGTAATTGTTATAATTATTTATAAGCATACAATTATTTAAGGTGAGCACAGCATTGTCACTCATTTTAATTAATTGACCATTAGCGATTATTCCACTATTTGTAATCCCGCGACCTAAAATATGATTAATATCGCCATCCCAAACTGCGCCACCGTCAATTGTGATATTATTTAATGTCAAACTACCACTTTGCGATACTGTAAATATTGCAGACAACCACTCATTACTTCTCTCTAGACGGTGATTATTGCCATCTATTGTAATTGTTTTTGAGATAGTATACCCAGAAGAAACTATAACATTTTTTAAAAGTTTGATTGTCCCAACGGTGTCAATGCTTTCAATAGCATCTTCAAGAGATGAAAAATAATTTTCTCCAACTAAAGCGACACTATCACTGACATCAATGACTTTGACAGTAAAACTTGTCTTAATTGTTTCATTGTATTTAATCTCTATTTCTTTTATTCCAATTTCGGTAAATGTGATTTCATTTAGCATCAATAACTCATTTGGGATAACGGCGAAAGTATTATCTTCAAATATTAATTGTGCTTTCATTCCATTATAGTTTATTTTTTGATTTATTATATAGACATCTTGATTTGGCAGGGTGACTATATTCATTCCAATTATTTGTTTGTTTATTAATGTTGTATCTTCAAAAAATTCCAACAACCTCGCTGAGCAAAATCCTTTTATAGTATTCGTCCCAACGACCTTGATGTATTGTCCATAAACAGGTGTAAAAGTTAGAGATTTCTTTATGGTGTTGTTGCCCCACCCACTTACGCTCGTTGCTAAAGTCCAATTTTCACCATCTTGGCTAATATATATATTGCAAGCAAGCATTGTGCCATTACCGCCTACGGGGGTGTAATCGAACCCACTGATATATCTACTGCTATCAAGTTTTACTGTAATATATCTATCATTGTCACCACCACTCCAACTTGTGTGCCAACGAGTGGATAGCTTGCCGTCAATGGCATGTTTTGCACTATCATTACTGCGAGAGGTCTCTTCGCTAGAATAATCAAACAATTGTATAGAAGAAATTGGAATATAATTCCTTACCGAATTATAATTGTCGATAAACTCAAATGTGGTTGCAGGTCCTTGTAGCGTTGTGTTGTATTTCTTATGTCGAACATATATAGATTGGTTGCCAGAAAATACACTATCCTCACTTAGATCTTGCCAAATTGTCATATCAAGAGAATATTCAATATTTGTAAAGGTTCCAAAAAATCTATTTTCATTGTCGTTTTGCTCCAAAGTGCTAACTTCTACTCCATCTAAAATATCAATTTTAAATGCTTTTGCTAAGTCAATTGTTGTCCCCCATCCTTCGAGCCATATATAAATGTCATTAGCGCTTGAAATATTATCTATTTCGTTTGTTGTTAATTCGTGCGTGATATTATCTACCGATGTGACAAGTGATTCGCTCCATGTCGTTCCGCCGTCGATACTATATTTATATCTAACATTAGTATAATTTGAATTAAATACTAGTTTGTTTTTATTTTCGCCATCAAATGAAAATGTTGCTAGTTTTTCCTCTTCTATCAAACCAAGAAGATATTTTGCTTCTTGGATGCAAGGTGCGGTTTGCGCAATTAAATTTTTAGCGGTTTCATCATTATTTACATTTGTTGCTTTTTGCAATGCAATATTATCTGTATTCCTAACTTTTGCAAGTTGGGTTAAAGATGAGTCGGTGTTACGAGCGTTTAGTTCATTTTTAATTAACGCTATTAATTCGTGCATAGGAAGTGGAAAACAATACATATTTTGTGCGATTTCTTCTGCAAGATTTGCTAATTCATCATCGCTTTTATCGGTATTGATATACAATTTAACGAGTTCTAACCAAGCATCTAAATGATACGGCATAATAGATAGAGTATATCTAAATAAATCTTCTTGTTCTGTCACGGGAGTAATGTTTTTAAGACTTAAGGCAAGTTCTGCCTTTTCATAATTTGATTGATTATCAAGTGCTGTCGCAGATAAAAGGATATACGTACTATTATAATGAGTAACTTGCTCACTACCAGTCGTTCCCCAATCGCACATCATACGATTGTTGCCGTGCCCGACAGTGTCTTCATTCATCCATGTTTTTGTCCAGCCGAAAATATCATTATCAATGGTCCAAATAGTTCGCCCGTTTGCGTCTTTGTTGTATACAAGGAATGCTGCGTGGTCGGGTTGTCGTACATAGTGTGATGGGACACCAAATGCTGAGGCAAAGTTTGTGCCAAGATATGATATACCCCAACAAATTTGGCTACCATCCATTGCCATCCATAAACGAGGAGTTGTTGTTAAAGACACGCCAAATTGTTCGAGCATATATTTTTGATTGTATTGTTCAAAATTTTCTTCCTCATAATATCCTTTTGATGCGTAATTCCAATCTCTACCATATTTAATATGTGAATGTGGCGAGTAAACACTTGGATACTGAATTGTAGAGTTTTTTGCGAGATACTTTATTGTCGCATACGCATTTAGCCAATATATTTCTTCACTATTAATACGAGAACTCATAAGATATCTCATTTCTTCAACACAAAGATTTTCAAAAATATCATATCTCAAATGATAATCTTGAGCAAGATATGTGTACTTATATGCTTCATATCTAGCATATGGATCAAGTATATCACCAGAGTTTACCCAACCATAAACATCTCTTGCGTTAGTTAGCGCGATAGCAATCATCATTGTGCGATAGACATCCCCACGGTTTCTTGTCGAACCCTCTTCCGGAGCGAATAATTCCGTAGTGTCGTTTAAATCTGTGCTATATAGTCTGTATAGTTTTGTTAAAATTTTCAATGCGTTTATGTAACTACCACCGTTTGGCGTTCCTCCTGTTACGAAGTCTTTTAAAGCGGTGCTGTCGTTGAGTAACCAATTTAACATTTGTCGGCGTTCCTGCTCATATTCGCCAAGCAAAAAACTATTTTTAAGAGTCCCATAACCTATTGTGTCAATAAATTTGCGTTGCATAAGCTCCAACTCGTAATTATTTAATATTTCTTGTGTTGTTTTACTAGCAAACAAATTATTATAATATTCAACAGGTTTAATTAAATCTTCATCTTTATCAAAAGTGTATCCGTCTGTGAAAAGTTTGCAATCGCCTAATCCCGAGTGGTCATTATGGTTTACCCCATTAGAATCAAAATAAAATTTTAAGTATCTTATGTTTTTTATTGATATGTTAAGTATGATTGCTTCATCACTACTTGTTTTTGCTGTTGGTTCGAGTGCGGTTGTCCAATTCTCATTATCGTTTGATGTATAAACTGAAAACTTGACATTACCTTTGCCTGCCTGTGAGGCGTCAACGCCTATATAAGTATAAAAATAGTCGTACGGATGATTTATCCCAAGGTCGTAAACAAGTGTCGAAGTCGCATGTGCGACAAGTCCTTTTTCGAAATACTTTCTTTCGCCACCTACAATAAGAGAAATACTTTTGTTGTCTATATTTTTATCTAACTTTAGTGAGCCGTAACCAATTGTTTGTGTGATCGGTGTTAAATTAGAAAGGTATTCACCATATTTAGCTGTAGTTTCAGTAGCGCTTTCAGCATAAATTTTAGTATTTTTTTCATAATTAAAATCTACGCCTAAACTTAAAAATGAAAAAGTTACAATCAATGTAGCGATAGTCGCTAAAAATAATTTATTTAGTGTTCTTTGTTTTTGCATATAACCTCCAAAACTATATGTAAAATCTCTATTGTAAAAATACTATAAAAAAACATAAAAGTCAATACCTATTTTATAGTTTGAGTTTATATTATCGGAAGTCAGAGGGAAGCAACGCAACGCGTTATTTTCAAATGACTGATGTTTATTCAAACAGTGATGCCGTTATTTATAACGGATTTGCGTTAGCAAAATTGATTTACGAACATTGTAAGTAAATCAACATCACATAGATTATAATCAAGGAAAGAGAGCAAAGCACAAAGTATTTTGCAAGGTTTCCGCTGATTTCAATCAGTGACGTACACAATTTATTGTGTAATTGCGATAGCAATAAAAATTTTAACTTGCTTAAAATTTTACGTCACATAGATTATATAGTGTAAAGCAGGGTGCAATTTTTAAAAATTTTTTAATCAAAAAAGGAACATTGCTGTAATTTGCTTTGTCCCTTAATTTATAAGATTCTACCACTATTTGAGCGTTTTAAGTGTTTGAAATAGGTGATGAAGATAAAGGTGTAATACTATTTGATTTTGTTAAAAATTTTAACTCACTGTTTTGTTGTACTTTAATTTTTTCTAAATTACAACCTAAAAGAGTGCAGTTTTTATCTATCAAGCAGTCTAAAAGTGTGTTGTTTGGTAGAAGTGTTACACCGTCGGCAATAAAACATGCCCCCATAAGATTATTATTAGGATATATAACAACACCACTACTGATCTCTACATCGGCATCTATATAAACTGAGTTTGGCTCTAGAAATATTACCCCATTAGATATGTGATAACTGAGTATGCGACTTTTCAATTTCATACTAGCAATAGTGAATGAATTTGCATTGTTTACACATAAAAAATCCTCATCAAAATCATTGTCGCTGTCGGAGATATAAATTTTATCGTTTGACATTATATACTCAGTGTCAAATATATACCCTCTTGGCAATTTACGTACTTTTTGCCCTCTGAAAACGAAATCACTAACTAAATTTTCAAGACTGGCGTGTCTTAAAAGTGGCGTATCATCGTACATGACTATGGTCGTTTGTTCGTTACCTAAATGTGGTCGTATGAGTGATAATACATTGTCGTTTTGATGATAACTAATGACTTTTGTACGATAATCACCCGCGCTAGCCAGTACCCAGTCTAAAATACTTTTTCCAAAAAGTAATTGCTTATTTATTACGCGATTATGTGCAAGTGTGTTATTTTCACTACTTAGTACAATCATTAAAACCTCAGTCGCGTTATCATCTTTTATAAAATGTTCATAACTGACTTCTTTTTCTAGCTCGTTATCAATCATTGTAGATATCATAAAACACCTTCTTTTAGCGGAATATACTAGTATTTTATCAATACATAGCATTATTGTCAATCACTATTAATATATTTAGTATATGAAAAAAGTTATTTTTAAAAAAGATACAATCAAAGGTTACAATAAAAATGGAGTCTATATAGAAAAAGGCGTACTTGTGCGTAAAGGTGCAGTGATCTATAGCGGAAATATAATTTTAGGTGATAGTGAGATAGGTCCTTCGGTTTTGTACCCTAACAATATAATTGAAGCTAGTTTTATAGGCGATAATTGTTACATTGGACCATTTGCAAGGTTGAGACCAGATACTATCATAGAAGATAATTGCAAAATAGGAAATTTTGTTGAAATCAAAAAATCTCGCTTGGGTAAAGGCACGAAAGCAAGTCATCTTGCATATATAGGCGATGCGAAAATTGGAGAAGGTTGTAACCTTGGTTGCGGGGTAGTGTTCTGCAATTATGATGGAAAACAAAAACACACCACAACAATAGGTAATAATGTTTTTATAGGTAGTAACGTCAATTTTGTTGCACCACTTTGTATAGGTGATAATGTGGTTATTGGTGCGGGTTCGACGATAACCGATGATATATCAAATGATACGTTAGCGATAGCAAGGGAAAGGCAAGTAAACAAACCTCTAGCGGGTGAGGATGTAAAAAAATAATCTAAATTATAGTTGATTGGATTTACTTTGGAATTTACTTTGAGAATTAACATATTATAAACTATGTGATGTTGATTTACTTACAATGTTCGTAAATCAATTTTGCTAACGCAAATCCGTTATAAATAACGGCATCACTGTTTGAATAAACATCAGTCATTTGAAAATAACGCGTTGCGTTGCTTCCCTCTAACTTCCGATAATATAAACTATGTGATGTTGATTTACTTACAATGTCCGTAAATCAATTTTGCTAACGCAAATCCGTTATAAATAACGGCATCACAGTTTGAATAAACATCAGTCATTTGAAAATAACGCGTTGCGTTGCTTCCCTCTAACTTCCGATAATATAGGTTATGTTATAAAATCATTTATTTGCTGTTGCAAACAATTAAATTTTATGTTATACTATTCATATCCATAAAGAGTATGCGAGGGACAAGCCCGTTGACCATACACCAACCTGACAAAAATGTTAAGGTGGTAAAGCTTGTGTGATGGGTGTAATAAAAGGAATTTAGCCCCCATCACTTATGGTGGGGTTTTTGATTGCTATTCTTTTGGAAATTTGGAGGTGTTTAGACAATGAAAGATTTATTAAAAGACAAAAAAGAAGTTGTGGTGGTTTTAAATGAAAACAATCGTAAACAATTTTTAAGACAAGCAAAAAAAGAAGGTTTCAGGTGGAAAGGAGATAAAGAAATTCAAGAGAATGATGAATGTTTCTTTCATATATTAGTCAGTGATGGTGGTTATATTTCAAATATATCTACAATGTGCTATGTTAAGTCAAAAGAATTACTATCGTTACCAGTTTATCAATATTAAAATAAACTGAAAAGGGTTCCATAAAAATAGATACACATAATGAAGTGACTTCTACGAAGTACGCTTCAAGCGTGCCTATTTTTTTATAAAAGTTTTATCTAAGTTGTATGATATACTTTGAAAAAGTATATTTATTATCAAAGTAATCTCTATAGATTATCAAGATAAAATGTATTACAAGTGACAATGATAATACATATATAAAAGTAAAGCGACAATTTTTTACATTTTAAGTGTTTATAAGACAAATTTACCTATTTATATAATTTGCGTTTTATGTTAAAATTGTGTTTAGGAGGAGAAGAAAATGGCAAATGATTTAAAAAAACTTGCACAATTAGCAAAGAAACGACTAAGTGGGGCATTAAAAGAAAGTGAGGTATCTAAAATCAGTACATTTGCAGTATATAATAATTTATACAAACATAATTATCAAATCAGAGTGGTTGCGAGTAATGATGAGGAATTATATTCAAAGGTGTGCGCAGTTTTAGAACACAATTTTGATAATCCGTACGTATTGCGTGAGTTAGTGGATTACGAAGTTTACAATGGACTCAGTGAAGAGGAAAAAATTCGATATATGCTAAATATCATAGATAAGTATAATAAATTAAAGGAAAGATACATATTAGAACATAAAAGTGCTTAAGAGGATAATATATTGATTTGTGTAAAAGATTTAACTACCATAATAAATACTACAAGAGCTTCAATCCTTGTAGTTTTTTTTAAGGCATATATTGCATCATTTTAAAAAAATATAAATCTCTTCAGTATCGCATGAACAAATACATACTGGCATACAAATTTGCAGACATTTTAATTTAGGACAACGAACATAATTTATTATTTTCGGTTTTTGAATATAAAAAATTTCATTGATATTGCTCTCGTAAAAAACATCATCAAAATTTTTATCATACACTTTACATTTATTAGAAATTATTTTCATCATAAAACTATTGCCTTAAATTTAATTATCTTTGATTGGTTTGCAGCTAAATTATCCAAATCAAACCCTTCTACGGGATCTTTTGTGGCGTCAATTACGCCATCAACACTGACGCTACTTGCGACAAAAATCACATTGATAGGTAAAACATCTTTAAAAAATAATTTTGTATTTTCTATTGTTCCTTTGTTGGTTATTACTATAGTGTATTCTATCTCATCACCTGATTTAACCACTTTCACATTTGCATCTTTCACTATTTCAATTTTATTGTCCACTATTCGAATCTCCACTTCATTTGAATTTAACTCATACTGATTGTTTTCGGCGATAAACTGAATGGTTCCAGTGCTTTTTACGGAATCAGTTACTGGTTCATTATCCAAAACGATGGTAAACGATATAGTCATATTCCCGCCATTTTTATTTATAGTTTCTGTAATATCAAAGCCCATTTCTGCATCAAAAGTTTCATAACTAACATTGTTTATCTTGACCGAACCAACCTTGTGAGACGCTCCTATACCTAGAGTGTTAAAAAAATGTAGTTTTGTCATATCTACACCCGTGTTGTTTGTAATAACAACACTTAAATCTACTTCGCTATCAGGATGTGTGATTAATTTACTAGCTTCGCCCAATATCATCACATCATTATTGATATTGTATATAGTGTTTTTATTACTATCATTGTTTACTTCAACTTCTTGTTGTCCATCCATATAAAAAGACTTAAGACTTGCTTTATTTACTATCGCCATATTTGCCTCCTTTTATAGTCTATTCATTTAAAAAAGAAACCGCTACAAATTCACTTATATATTTGCGATTTATAAATCGGTTTCATTAACGACTCAATAAAAACATTATAAACAGAATAAATATGTTACAAAGTAACACAAAAAAATATTAAATATCCAACATTTTATATATTTATATAATAAACAATCTAAAAATATATGATATTATCGGAAGTCAGAGGGAAGCAACGCAACGCGTTATTTTCAAATGACTGATGTTTATTCAAACTGTGATGCCGTTATTTATAACGGATTTGCGTTAGCAAAATTGATTTACGAACATAAGTGAGAAAATCAACATCACATAGTTTATAATAAGGAATTTACTAATCATTATATCTAAAATTAATATCAATTTTCACAACATCTAATTGCATGTATTTTATTATTGTGTTATTATGTACTATATGTGATGTAAAATTTTAAGCAAGTTAAAATTTTTATTGCTATCGCAATTACACAATAAATCGTGTACATCGCTAATTGAATAAACATCAGTCATTAAAAAATAAAAGGAGATTATATGGATTCAAAAGTTGTTACAATTTGTGGTAGTATGAAGTATGCTAAAGAAATGATAAAAATTGCAAGTGATTTAGAAAAAAGTATGGGCGGTGCGTTATACAATGCGTTTATGATGTAGACCTAAACGCCACCTCTAAGGAAGAATTGGATAGAGTAGTGAATGCACACTGGAAGAAGATTGATATTAGCGATGCGATTTACGTCGTTAATGTAAATGGATATATTGATAGTTCCACTCAGAATGAAATAAATTACGCACTTAAATCTCATAAAGAGGTTATTTATCACGAATGATTTTACTCCTTGCATTTTACCATTAAAAACAAAAACCGTTAGCGTTTACTTGTAATTCTAACAGTTTTTTGTTTTTTATTTAAAATCAGGTGTATATTTACTATCTGCACTAGAAAAGTCTTGTATGTAAATCTTATCAAAACCTAATTTTTCCGCTTTTGATAGTAGCATTTTATATTCTATAGGTCGTATACGATTATTTAATTCTTCATACTCATATTTTTGCATAGGAGTATATTGACTCATAAGACTTAAAATAGGGTTACCTATTAGCGATTTGATGTTTTCTAGTACATTAACTGAATCTTTTATATTATTTGGTAATAATAAATGTCTGACTATTATTCCCTTTTTAATCATACCATTTTCAAACTTGTCTATCGGTATAATTTCACGCATCTTTTTTAAAGCTTCACTAGCGAACTTGTAATAATCTTTAGCAGAAGAATAATTCATTGAAACTTTAGGTGAATAATATTTAAAATCTGTCAAAAACACATCAACCCAACCTTTTAACTTTTCTATTGTCTCCACTTTTTCATAACCGCTTGTATTCCAAATGATAGGGATACGAGGTTTATAGATTTTTAACGCTTCCAAAATTTGTTTAGTAAAATGCGTTGGTGTGACTAAGTTTATATTATAAGCGCCATTCATTTCAAGTTTACGCATTATATCCGCTAGATCTTTAGGTGAGTATTTAGTACCACTTACAGTCCTACTTATTTCATAATTTTGACAGTAAACACACTTTAAATTACAACTAGCGAAAAATATAGCGCCACTTCCTTTAATCTTATCATCACCTGATATACATGGTTCTTCGTAGTGATGTATCATTATTTTATTAATATATATGTTATTATCGACTCCACAAAAACCAACATTTTTAGATCTATCGACATTACAATTTCTAGGGCAAATATTACAAAAATTATTCATACAAACATTATACTATTAATTTGTTTAGTAATCAATATATATCATAAAATATTTTAAAATCTTATTCCAATCGGATAAATATTTGAAAAAGCTCGAAAAACCACGATTTTTTATGATTTTTAACGTTTTTGCTTGATAAAAAAATGTTTTTGCGGTATACTAAATTAAAATTATATAAAGGAAAATTTTTTATGAAAAATAATAAAGTAAAAACTTTTTGGTCAGATTTTAAAAAGTTTATCAGTAAAGGTAATGTTGTAGATTTAGCGGTGGCTGTAGTAATTGGTGCAGCTTTCAATAAAATTATTTCATCTCTTGTAAACGATATAATTATGCCACTTATAAGCCTCGCAGTAGGCGGTGCGGATGTTACTGACTGGAAATGGGTTATCAAAGAAGCAGTTTATGATCCTACAACAAGCGCACTTATTACTGCCGAAACATCACTTAATTATGGTGTGTTTATACAGACAATAATTGACTTTTTGATAATTGCATTTACATTATTTGTCGCTATAAAAATATTCACCGCCTCAAGTAGGAGATTGGAAAAATTAGGTGAAGATGTTAAACGATTAGGTAAAAAAGCAACACATACTTTAGAGATTGAAGATGTATGCGCAAATGAAAAACAAGATGATATAAAAGAAGTTAAAGAAGAAACGAAACAAGAATTCAATCAAAATCAAGAAAGTATAGAGCTTTTAAAAGAGATTCGTGATTTGTTGAAATCTGAAAAATCTGAATAACAATACATTTTCATCTTTCTAAAATCCAAATTGATAAATAGAAACTATGTGACGTAAAATTTTAAGCGAGTTAAAATTTTTATTGCTATCGCAATTGCACAATAAATTGTGTGCGTCACTGATTGAAATCAGCGGAAACCTTGCAAAATACTTTGTGCTTTGCTCGCTTTCCTTGATTATAATCTATGTGTCGTAAATTTTAAATGAAATTTAAAATTTATGCAAATTTAACAATTTGCTCTAAAATTATCATTTTAGCGACACAGTTTGAATAAATATCAGTCATTTGAAAATAACGCGTTGCGTTGCTTCCCTCTGACTTACGATAATGTAAAATATATAAATTAACATTTATTAAAAAACAACCCTTGCAATTTTATTTTTCGTGACTCCTATTGAGTACACTTCAACTGCTAGGATTGTTTTTTATTTTTAATTTAATTTATTTTTTAGCGACAAAGACAAAGCCGAAAGCGTTAGGTCCCCAATGACAAGCAATTGCTGGATCTAAGTTATCATATATTTTGATGAGTGATTTATATTTATCATCAACTAAAGAAACGGCTTTGTCTATATTACTCTTATTATATGTATAAGATGCAATAATTTGATAATTTTCATCACAATCAAAATCTTTTAAAGATTCAGCAAGGTGTCTAATAGCGTTGTTTAGACCTATTTTTTTAGATAAAACGCATACCTTACCATGTTTAAATCCAACCACTGGTTTTATTTTTAATAGACTACCAATCAAGTATTCTGCTTTTGACAATCTTCCCCCTTTAAATAAATAATCTAAAGTTTCAGGTAGGGCCATAATTTTTATACGTGGGACTAAAGCATTTAATTTTTCTATAACAAAATCTATAGGCTTATCTCTATACTTGTTTATTTCATCCACCAAAATCCTCATTCCACCTACAGCCATTCTTGAATCGAACACTCTTACAGAGCTATAATCTTTAAATAACATTTTTATCGCATTATTTGTCCCTGATATCTCCGAAGATATTGTAATAATCAAAACTTCATCACCATCTTGGATATATCTATCTACTTTTTCTTTTAAATCATCTAAATTAGGTAATGATGTTTTAGGAAATATTTTTTCATTTATCAATTTATCGTAAAAATAATCGACATCTAAATCAACACCATCTAAAAATTCTTCCTCGCCTAAAAGAATTTTTAAAGGAATGACTTCTACACCTAAAACATCCGCCTCATCTCTTTTTATACTGCTACCTGAATCGGTAAATACTCTCAACATACGCCCTCCAAAAATAAACCTTACTTTAAGTATATCTAATAATTTTAAAAAGTCAAGTATAAGTTTGTTATATAAAGTAACACAAATGTATTTTTATTTAATAAATATATCTCAAAAAATTGTAAAATTTGTATATAAACATCTTAAATAAAACTTACCTAAAAAATTTGAAATCAAAATATTTAGTGATTTATGACGTTATAAGTGCGATTAACTTTTGCGTGTATAAGTTTAAAGAAATTAGCAAAATGGAAGTAGGAAAGATTTGAGAAAAGACTAAAAAATCAAAACGATGAAAAACTAATACTGCTAACAATTAAATTGCAAAAGACACTAACAAGAAAGAAAAAGGCAAAAACCAACTTGAAAATTGTATTTGTATTCATTCCGAGATTGTGTTGTAAAACCTAGTCTATT
Source organism: uncultured Lachnospiraceae bacterium (assembly GCA_964393975.1). Lineage (GTDB taxonomy): Bacteria > Bacillota > Clostridia > Christensenellales > UBA1242 > CALVNN01. Next base: position 266 of record CAYMVO010000011.1, on the reverse strand, counting down.
GAATTTATATATATTTAATTGTTTAAATTATTTATTCCGTTTACTACTAAAAGAAGTATGCTACAATAGTCCACAAACAAAAGGCTAAAGTAAGGTGGGGTAATATAAGAAAATTTGTTTGTTCTTTTTGAATAGGTCAGATAAATAAAATGCTTGGAATATATGCAATTTTAGAAAAAATATGATATAATTTTTGCATAGGAACGAACAAATGGAATTTTTTGATGCCATTAATAGTAGAAAGACCACAAGAGAATTTTTAGATA
>CAYMVO010000010.1:0-40631 GCA_964393975.1 uncultured Lachnospiraceae bacterium | reverse complement strand
CATATTTTTTATATTTTTTTGCTTTTATGTTTTTACTCTACCCTTATCCTTTTAGTCTCTACACTATTTTAATGACATATCTTCCACCACTCTATGTAAAATCACTACCTTATATTACGTTTATTATCTACCTAAGTATATTATCCTGAGCCATAAAAATTTGGTAACAAATTTTTATGTGCCAAGACCAGCGCAGAGTGATACGCGAGTATATATCTCTTTTATAAAAACACATCTTCTTAGAAAGTACAAAAAAAGAATTGAAACTATATCAATCCTCTCTCTTAGAACTAACCACATAATTCATAAAATCACGCAAAATTGTTTTACTCTTTATTGTAGTTTTAAAGTCAAACTCTTTCGGTTTACTCTCGTGTTTCACAATGACAAATGGCATAGTCAAATGAAGATTTTTCGCAAACCTATTAAATATAGTGCGAAAAAATGTATAAGTAAAATAGTACGGACTTGCTTCATAATATATACGCACGGAACAAGCGTTTACAAGCGACACAAGCATCAAATCTACTAGCACTCTTTCATTTATATCATCAATCGCCACTATAACGACTCTATCAAATTGTTTAGATATATCATTAGGTGCAAGTCTTTTACATCTAACTACATCTTTAACAATCTCAACATAATCAACATCTCTTGGATTCCCTGTTAGATTGTTGACCATATCAAATTGCTTTTTTGTTTTAATTAAAATATCTTGAATGATATCTAAAATATCCATTATTTCACATTATGATATACAGCTTGTACATCATCCAAATCTTCTAGAGCTTCTACCAAACCTTCAAACTTTTCAAAATCTTCATCACTGAGTTCCATTTGCATACTAGCGACATACTCAACACCGCTCGAGGTCACCTCAAACTCTTTTGCGATAGCATCTTTTACAATGTTTACTAGCGAAGGATCTGTATATACAATAATAGCGTCATCCACACTTTCAATATCTTCCGCACCGGCTTCTAATGCCAACTCCATAACTTTGTCAAAGTTAAGCTCATCCGTACCAACCTCGATAACACCCTTTCGGTTGAATAAATAACCCACGCTATTTGTAGTACCAAGACCAGCGCCTCTTCTATCAAAAATGTGGCGCACTTCACCAGCGGTACGATTTTTATTATCAGTAAGACATTTCACATAGACCGCACTACCCGCAGGACCATATCCCTCATAAAAGATCTCTTCATAATTTACATTATCATTAGCACCGCTAGCTTTTTTGATAGAACGGTTGATGGTGTCAGACGGCATATTATTCGCTTTTGCTTTAGCGATGACATCACTTAATTTGTTATTAAGCGCAGGATCAGGTCCACCTAGTTTTACAGCGACTGCTATCTCTCTACCAATTTTTGTAAAGACTTTACCACGCTCGTTATCGGTCTTCTCTTTTGCTCTTTTTATAGTGCTCCATTTACTATGTCCACTCATTATTAATTACTCCTTTTTATATTTATAAAAGTACATAAGTATAGCCGAACTAACCGCTACATTAAGGCTTTCTAACTGTTCATTCATAGGTATGCTAAGATTTAATCTTGCTAAACTTCTAAAATATTTTGACACACCATTCCCTTCATTGCCGAACACAAAAGCAATATTATCAGGAAAATCAGTCTCAAATACACTCTTCCCCTCCATACTACAAACAGCAAGAGTAAGTCCGTTATTTTTAATAATTTCCATTGCTTCTGTCTCATTACATTCAAAAATATTTGTATGAAAAACTGCACCCATACTAGACCTTATTACTTTGGGTTCGTATTTATCGACACAATTTACAGCGATTATATCCATAAACCCCGCGCCTAAAGCACTCCTCACTATACTGCCCATATTGCTAGGATCTTGTACATTGTCTAATACAATACATTTTTTCACCGCATCAAAACTAGTCTCTTTTTTTCTAAAAACAGCAACTAAATCTTGCGGAGAAATGGTCGTAGCCATTGCCTTTAATACACTATCATTTATAAGAACGGCGCCCGCTCTCTCTATAGTGCTATAAAGCGCTAAAAGTTCATACCCACCTTTTACTGCTTCGTTAAAAAGCTTTTCCCCTTCAACCAAAAACGCACCCCTTTCTAAGCGGTGTTTTTTGGTGTGTAACTTCTGGACTTCTTTTACTAAACTATTTTGTCGCGAAGTTATCATATTATTTATTTAGCGTTCTTAACTTGTTCAACCAACTTAACGAAAGTCTCGTGGTCGTTTACTGCCATATCAGCTAATACCTTACGGTTAAGATTTATATTATTCTTCTTTAATCCGTTCATAAAGTTAGAATAAGTAATACCCTCTGCCCTACAAGCAGCGTTTATTCTTGCTATCCAAAGCTGACGGAAATTACGCTTTTTAAGTCTTCTACCTACATAAGCATATTGACCACTCTTCATAACAGCTTCGATGGCAGGTCTATAAAGCTTTGATCTAGCGCCCCAGTAACCTTTAGCCTGTTTTAGTATTTTTCTTCTCTTTTTCTTTGCGTTTACGCTCATCTTAATTCTCATACTTCAAATCTCCTAACTATTAATGTTGAATAAGTGTCTTAATAGTTTTAGCTTGCTTATCACTACTAAGAGTGCCACCTTTTCTATTTGCTCTTTGTCTTTTTGTGTGTTTCTTTGTCAAGATATGACGCCTATTCATCTTACTATAAGTAACATCACCATTCTTTTTTACTTTAAAACGCTTTTTAGCGCCAGTTTTTGTCTTCATTTTTGGCATATTAAAAATCTCCTCAATCTATTTTTTATTATTTTTAGGTACCATTACCAATAAAAATTTCTTACCATTTTGGACTGCAGGCTTGTCTATGACACCAACATCAGCAAGTCTATTAGCAAAATTAGTCATAAGGTCTATACCTACTTGTGGACTAATACGGCCCTGTCCGTGTCTAATCGTCAAAGTAATCTTGAGCTTGTTTCCCTCACTCAAAAACTTGTACGCTTTCTTGTATTTCACATCAAGATCGTGTTCCTGAATCATATAAGAAAGTTGCACCTCTTTCACCTCAATAACTTGCTGGTTTTTTCTTTGCTCCTTTAACTTTTTAGTTTGTTCAAAGCGATACTTACCATAATCCATTATCTTGCAAACAGGCTCGTTACCCGAATTTGAAATCATTACCAAATCAAGTCCCTCTTCATCAGCTTTCCCCATTGCAAAATCCAAATCTACAACGCCTAATTGCTCACCCTCGATAGAAATCAGTCTAACTCGTGGGCTAGTAATTTGGTCGTTAATCAACAAATCTTTAATATTAAGTTCCTCCTAAAAATAAAATGGCTTTTGAAACAAAAAGAGAATGGACAAAGTATCCATTCTTCTATCATTAATAAACAAAACAAGTATAATTAAATGTAGAACCCGATAAAACTATTTCTATCATAGGTGAGAATGTCCACTCTTCTTCAAAAACAAATTAATTATACAATATGCTCGTTCGTTTGTCAACTACTTTTGTAAAAATTTTTTGCTTAGTATATCACTAATTATTTACACTGCTTATATGATTTAAATAAATCACCTGAATAGTACCGTATTTTTTTATTTTATCCACGCAAAGATTTGTAAGATTCAACGGCACACTTACCGAATAAGCACGCTCCCACACAATAACACCTTTACTACTTAAAAGACCGTTTTTATCAATATATTCTATTGCCTTTTCGCCATAAGTACTTTTAAATGGCGGATCTAATAAAATTATATCAAAAACATCTCCTCTCTCTTTAAACTCCTCAAGTGCTTTCATAGCATCTCGCTCAAAAAGCCTTACATCCACATTAAGCTTTTCTATATTTCTTCTTACTAAACTAGTATCAATATCTACAAGTGTAACACTCAAAGCATTTCTACTGTATGCCTCCAGTCCTAACGCCCCACTACCAGCAAACAAATCTAACACATTGCTATTTGGTATATCAAATTGTAACTTATCAAAAATCGCTTCTTTCACTCTGTCTAAGGTAGGTTTTACTCGTTCGTTTTCAGGCGCTAAAAGCGTTCTACCTTTATATCTTCCTGCAATAATTCTCATAAGGTTATTATAATACTAATTTAAAAATAGTCAAGTCATTTTAAAAAACAATCAGCACACAAACCTTTGCATTTTACGCATTTTGCATTTTTTGATGATAACAATACAATAAAAATAATCAATACGAACATTGTACCTATTGCAATAATATTAAAATCAAAAATCTTACTAGAAAGATATACACATAAAGCGGTGAGGTATGCAACAACAAATTCAAGTACTAACGATTTTGCTGTCTGTTTACCGCCTAGTTGTTTAACCATAACAGAGATGCTAGAAAGACACGGTGTGTACAACAAAGCAAATGCCATAAACGATAAAGCACTTCCCGCTTCAAAGTATATATTCGAAGAAGTGTCCACAAGACTTTGAGCAATACCGCTAGCATCAACGCCGTTTATCATTCCAATGCTACCAACTATTATTTCTTTAGCGACAACGCCCGAAACCAAAGCAGATACTGCACCCCAATCACCAAAGCCAAGAGGAGCAAACAACGGCGCAATTAATTCACAAATTCTTTGCATAATACTAATACCACCCAAATCTATGTGGATAAGATTAAAATCATAACTATTAAGAAAATAAAATATGATACTAAATAAAATTAACATGCTACCGACTTTATTTAGAAAGATTAAACTGTTTGTACAGACAAAATCACCCATTTTTCGTAAAGTTGGCACTCTATATGTTGGAAATTCTAATATAAAGCTGTCATTATCTAAAGATAATTTACGATTGTACAAAATAGCAACTAGTACACTAACAAATATTGTTAGGATATATAAACCAAATATTACTAAAAAGTTACCACCAAAAAAGACCGAAGTCAGTATTACAAAAATAGGTAGTTTTGCACTACAACACATATACGGAGACAAAATCATAGTCTTTTTCTTTACATTCTCATCTTCAATATTTCTAGCAGTCATCATAGCAATAGTTGAACAACCAAAACTCATTATTAAGGTAAACAAACTCTTACCACTTAATCCAATTTTTGCAAACAAGTCATCAAAAATAAAAGCCAATCTACTCAAATACCCTGACTCTTCTAATAGTGATAAAAAGAAAAATAGTAATACAATTTGTGGTAAAAAAGATAATATTCCGCCAACACCACATATAAGTCCCTTATACACAAAATCTGTCAAAACATAATTAAAGTTATTCTCTTGCATAAAAATATAAAGGTTTTGTCCCAATAAATCTTGTACTAGATGTGATAACCCATCCTTTAAAAAAGTACCCACTGGACCAAACGTGATGTAAAATATTGATAACACCACCACCAAAAATATAGGAATTGCTAAGCACCGATTTAATAATAATTTATCTAATATACTGATTTTTACTTTGCTTTTAGGTAAAATATTTGCAATAAACTCATATCTTGCACTCGCTATCATATCAGAAGTAAACGAAACTTGCCTTTCTTCTATCTTATCAATCTGCTTTTCACTTATACCAAGCCTGTCTATAAGACTCATATCGTTTTCAATTAACTTTAACCAAGCAAACTCTTTATTTACATTTATTTTTTTAGCGTTTTCTGCTAAAATGGACGCATCTTTGCAATATGTCTTTAAATAAGACATATCAATATCTATGGTATCACGAACATTTAGTACACAATCTATAGTATGCAACAAATCTTTATCTCTTTGTACGTCAACAAACGCTATCCGCTCACAAAATATTTTTTTTAAAGCATTTATAGTACTAGTGTGGTCTTTTTTGTCAGTTAGATTGACCACTATGCAAATATCAAATCCAGCCTCTAGTAACTGCAAAGTTAAGTACAAATTGTGTGATAAATTATTAATATCACAGATATTTAAGACTTTATAATGCTTTTCAAACAAGTAATCAATAGTTACTTTTTCTTCGGGATTAAAAGCCGTTAGCGAATACACACCAGGTAAATCTATTATATTGTGAACATTATTACCATAAGTAAATTTTTTACTCACAGCATCAATAGTCACACCATGCCAATTACCAATATGTTCATTACTATTTGTTAGCCGATTAAAAAGCGTGGTTTTACCAGTATTTGGATTACCTACTAAAATGACATTATCCATTCAGCCTCACCCCTTTTAAAACGCTATATCTCATAGCGATAAAACTACCTTGCAATTCCACCAAATAAGATTTACCAAATATAGATTTTCTTCTGATAATTAACTTTCCACCTTTATATAGCCCCAATTCATTCAACCGCCTTGCAGTAGCAATATCGGCATCGATATAAGAAATCTCGTATGATATATTTAATTTTGCATTTTTTATACTCATATAATAAAATATGAAAGTTGCCATATATTTAGTACACAAAATAAAAAAAGAAAGTGCCTACAAGCATATAAATACTTTACTTAGTAGGGGGCTACAAGGTTATAAAACCGAGCCAATCACTTTCAATGGCTATCATACTAAAAAATTATAACATCAATCTTTTATGGTAAATTAACAAGTCCTTAGATATCCCATTAACTGTTCAATATTGTCAAATTTTTTAAACACAATGGCGTATCTAACAAAAGCAAGCTCATCCAAATATCTAAGTTTCCTTAAGACCAACTCGCCCACTGTACTACTTTCAATCTCTTGAGATGTAGAATTGTAAATTTCTTTTTCAACATCCTCACAAACCTTGTTTATTTTTTCTATACTCACAGGTCTTTTTTCGCAAGCAATAACAACACTCTTCTTTAATTTATCCATATCAAAAGGTTGACGACTATGGTCTTTCTTTATAATCAAAACAGGGACCACCTCCACACTCTCATATGTGGTAAATCTTTTACCACAATTAAGGCATTCTCTTCTACGCCTAATCGACCTTTGCATATCAGTCACTCTACTATCTAAAACTTTACTATTTGAACTACCACAAAAAAAGCATCTCATATAATTTACCTCTTGTGTACATTATACCTTAAGCCACAAAAAAAATCAACTTATTTCAATAAATTTGTTTTATTTTGTTTCTTCGTTTTTCTTCACTTCTAATTTGTTAAGCGTGGCAACATCGCTAAACTTATCTACCTTAAAATTTCTAACCTCGGTCAAATTCAACTCCACCAAAATGACATCTTTACCAATTTTACAAATATTTTGATAAGGAATAAAGACCTCTTCTACCCCTCTAAAAATGCTCGCAAAATTCATTCCATTAGGCACAATAAACCCTAATACCTGACCTGAACAAATTTCAACGACTATATCACATATACGCCCTAGACTCTTACCGTCAACTATGTTAACAACATCTTTACTCCTTAGTTCAAAAAAAGATGATTCAATCATAAAATAACCTACTAAGAATTATTTGCAAAATGAGAATTTTTACCAACGCATTAGACTTGTTAAAAACACCTCACTTAAGCTTCACCGACAATATATAATTATTCTATTCAAGAAATCACCTAAAATGTGTATATTGTATATTTAACTAATAGTTTTTTTCAAAGTGTTTAGTGCATTCTTTTCTAACCTACTCACTTGTGCCTGCGAAATACCAACCTCATTTGATATTTCTACTTGAGTTTTACCAATAAAATATCTCATCAGTAGTATTTGTTTTTCTCTTTTACTGAGTTCATTAAGCGACTGCATTAACGTGATTCGCTCCACTTCATCTATTTTACTTGTGTCACTAATCTGATCCATAATCATAATTGAATCTTGACCATCATTATATGCTGGTTCATCCAAAGACATAGTATCGCTTATAGCATCCAAAGCACACACAACTTCAGCTAAAGGAATACCTATATCTTCAGCAATTTCATCCAAACTAGGCTCTTCAGCTTTTCCCTCAATCAATTTTTCACGAGACTTCAACACCTTATACGCTACATCACGCAAACTTCTACTAACACGGACACTAGTACTATCCCTCAAAAATCTACGTATTTCACCTATAATCATAGGCACTGCGTAAGTAGAAAACTTTACATTTAATGCCATATCAAAATTATCGATAGCTTTTATAAGCCCAACACATCCAACCTGAAAAATATCATCGATACTTTCTTTTTTGCCCCCAAATCTTTGACACACCGACAAAACGAGTTTAATATTACCAAATATAAACTCTTCGCGTGCGCTCTCATCTCCACGTTTAAGTTTTACCATTAAATCAGCCATTTCACGAGCAGAGAGTACAGGCAATTGTGAAGTATTAATCCCACATATAACTACTTTTTTTGACGCCATAAAATCAACTTCTCCTATTACTTGTTGATTTTATGTTTACCATATTAAAATACTTTTATACTTAAAAGCAATATACGATAAAAAATTTAATTAAATGTTATATTTTAACAAATCTTTTTTTAGTCTATTAAATATCTTTTTTTCCAATCTGCTTATATAACTTTGTGAAATTCCAAGTTTGTCAGCCACTTCTTTTTGAGTCAACTCTTGATTCCCACCTAACCCAAAGCGCATTTCCATTATCTCTCGTTCAGTTTGATTAAGGCTTTCTATCGCTTTATAAAGTAAACGTTTTTCCTCATCCATTTCAATTTTTAACCCAACATTATCATTTTCATTGCTTAAAATATCCGCTAAAAGTAATTCATTCCCATCATAATCCACATTTAATGGTTCATCTATACTAATCTCTCCTTTTTGTCTAACAACCTTTCTTAAATGCATCAAAATTTCGTTTTCTATACATCTAGAAGCATAAGTAGCGAGCTTGATATTTTTCTCATATTTATAACTTTTTACAGCCTTAATAAGCCCAATAGCACCAATAGAAATCAAATCTTCACTATCTACACCTGTATTTTCAAATTTTTTAGATATGTAAATAACCAAGCGAATATTGTGTTCAATCAATTTTGCACACACCTCTTCCCTACTTTCTCCGCTAAGTTGTTTCAATAACTCATCTTCCTCTGCTTGTCCAAGTGGCATAGGTAAAGCTTCGCTCCCACATATAAAATATACTAACTGTTCACCAAGCTCACTATCATCAATATTTACCTTGAATCCTTGTTTTATCATCTCATACAATCTACTAAAAATCCCCATATTACAAACCTCCATTTAATACTTTTGGACCAATAAGCGCATCAAAACCACCTTCTTTAGTTAATGGTTTAACGCTAAGCGCTACTAAAACTTTTTCGCTTAAATCAGTATTAAATTCGAGTATGTTAAATTTTTTTGGTTTAAACACCACCATTTTACCCGAAACTGACATCGCTTTAAATTCTTCAAAATGTACATCGTCTAGCATTATATTATTTAAATTGCCACTTAAAATACCTCTTAGTTCATCAATATCAAACTCATCTATTACTTTTGATAGGCTAACTATCACAATAGGTTTATTTGAATTTTTATCTACCATTAAATTCCCTGTATCAAAGTACGCCTTCATTTTGTATTTTTTCTCACGCAATGTTAAATCTAACTCATAAATGTAAAGAGTTTGATTTTCTCTTTTATGTATTGAATTTATTAATTTTAGTAAATATCTCGTCCAAACCACAATGATTAATAATATAGCTCCAACTGGCACATCTAGTGTGTATTGATATAAAGAAACCGAGCCTGTAAGCGAAAAAATTATTCCATAACATACTCCACCCATTACAAAAGTAAACATCAAAAAACTTAAATAAAACCGCATTAAATGTTTAGCATTTGTTTTATCTAAAACACACACACAAATCAGTGCGCCTAAAGCAAGTTTGAAGACAATAAGTCCTACACCTTGAATAGTCATTAAAGGCAATAAAAGTGCAATTATTGTTCCAATACTAGCCCCAATTACAACTCGCCATTTAACCACAGTCAACTTTAAAATCTTTAGTGAAAGTAACAAAATTATTGAATTGATAACCATATTATCCACCAAAACATACTCAATATATACTTCCATATCACCATTTTATAACATTCAATATATAAAAGTAAGCACAAAAAACACAAAAAAATAACAGATAAATAAATTACCTGTCATTTTTTAAAAATTATTCGTAACTTTCCAAAATATTATTTAAGTCAATTATGTCACCAACAGTTATAATACCCAAAACTGGCTCCATAAAATTTCCTGTCTTTGTCAATAAAATTGCAAGTAGTTTTCTATTAGTATAAAACATATTTAATGATTCTTCAATAGTCAATTTAGCATTAGCCACGGCATAAAAATTGCTAGATACCATTGTAGGAATAACATCCCCGATCATGGTGCTAGATATAAACTCCTCTAAATTTATACCCTTGATAAGTTGCTTACCTAAAACATCCATAATTTTTTGTCCATTAGCAAGTCCTATTAGCGATAAATCTTTATAAACTGGAATGTTTGAATAACCACTTTCCGCCATAAGTTTTATAACCGACTTAATATCAACATTAGACTGAACGGTCAAAACATCTTTACGACACACACTATTTATTGCGAGTGGTGGTGTACTTATAAGTTCCGCAATTTTCTCAATATGCTCAACTACAATAGTATGCGGTTCAGCGATAATATAGTCATCACTTCTATGTATGATAGCGTTTCTAAGCCTACCATAATCTATCAGTGTATCCTCAAATTTTCTAACTATAGAATTAAGTGATGCACAACGCCTAATACAGTCAGAAAAAGTTTGTCCTCTCTTTAAATTATATTGCACACGTAAACTATGGTCGATTTTGTTGTATGCTTCAATAAATCTTTTAGCATTAGATGTGTCAGCCACTTAATACAACCTCCTAAATCCCTAATTTTTCTTTCAATTTTTGCTCAATTTCTCCCACGATTTCTGGATGTTCAATCAAATAAGTCTTAACATTTTCCTTACCCTGTCCGATTTTGTCACCAGCATAAGCAAACCAAGAACCACTTTTCTCTATAATATCATTTTCAACACCTAAGTCGATTATAGTACCAATTCTTGAAATACCTTCTCCAAATATTATGTCAAATTCAGCAGTCTTAAAAGGAGGCGCCATTTTGTTTTTTACAATCTTAACTTTTGTTCTATTACCAACAAAATCATTACCCGCCTTAATTGGCTCGCCTTTACGAACTTCCATACGAACTGACGAATAAAATTTCAATGCTTTACCACCTGGTGTTGTTTCTGGTGAACCAAAAATCACACCTACCTTTTCACGAAGTTGGTTTATAAATAATATACAAGTCTTTGTTTTATTCGTCATGGCAGTTAGTTTACGAAGTGCTTGACTCATAAGTCTCGCTTGAAGACCTATAAAGCTCTCACCCATTTCTCCATCTATCTCAGCTTTTGGCGTCAATGCAGCAACCGAGTCCACAACCACCAAATCTACTGAACCACTAGCAACCAACGCCTCGCAAATATCTAACGCTTGTTCGCCGTTATCTGGTTGTGATATAAGCAAATCATTTAGATCTACCCCCAACTTTTCAGCATATACTGGATCTAGCGCGTGTTCAGCATCTATAAAAGCACACGTCCCACCTATTTTTTGACATTCAGCAACCACGTGTAAAGCAACTGTGGTCTTACCAGAAGATTCTGGTCCGTAAATCTCAACTATACGACCTCTAGGCAAGCCACCGATACCTAGTGCTAGATCTATACTCAAACAACCTGTAGGAATAACTTCCACCTCAGCATAAACTTGATTGTTAAATTTCATAATTGAGCCTTTACCAAATTGTTTTTCCAATTTCAAAATAACCGCATCTAGTGCCTTTTTCTTTTCATCAGCATCTGTAATACGCTTAATTTCAAACTTACTTTTTTTATCCTTCTTTTCCTCTTCCATATAATCATCCTTAAGTGTATTTTGTGTACAAGTTATGTACATTAATGCAAACTATGTGTTATTGCTAACGCAAATCCGTTATAAATAACGGCATCACAGTTTGAATAAACATCAGTCATTTGAAAATAACGCGTTGCGTTGCTTTCTTCTGACTTCCGATAATATTAGTATACCACATTTTCTACAAAATCAAAATCATTTTCACGTAATTTTTTAATTAAATGTAAAAATGCAAATTTACTAATCTGTTGCAAAATATGATTTTTTGATCCAACAAACTTATGTTTGAATACGTGTATAAAATCTTTATCCCCGACTGCAATATAACACTTTCCATAATCTAAACTACCCTCATCGCTATAACCGGTAGTTGATATAACCAAATCAGCTGATGAAGTCATAATTAAACCACTAGCAAGTTCATAACTACATTCCACAGATTTTGCTAAATGCGTCTTAAAAAAGTTTCTATCAATCCCGAGTCTTACGCATTTACTCTCATCGCTAAAACAAACTATCCCTTCAATCAAGACATCGTTAATATCGGCGTTTGCACCAATCAGTTCAGAACAAAGTCTACCTGCACTAACATCCTCAGCAATGGCAAGTTTTAACTTTTTGAATTTTAGCAACTCAAACGTGGCTTTGTAAATATTTTCTTCATTTGTTCCGTAAATATTAGGTTTAAACTCTGTAAATAATTCACGAATTATCTCATCACAAATATCACCTTCGCCATCAATTTCAACAGTTGTTTCATAGTGTTTTTCTTTAATAACTATTGCCAATCCCTCACAATTTAAACCACTCAAAAACTCGGTCACTCTATTTTTTAAGAGTCCAACCATATTTATCTTTAACAACATATAAATCTTTATTTAGCGTCTTTAGCTAAATCTTCCTCTTTATTTTCTTTGCTTTCTTTAAATACTGAGGCATTATTAATCATATAATTTATACCTGACACCACACACAAAACTGTACCAATAGTAAACAATGCTAATGCAACAATATTCAACACATAAACAGCTCCACCCTCAAGCAATAAATCTTGCTCTAAGAAAGCCACCAAAAGTAAAAGCGGGAATGCTACATCATATACAATAGTTTTCAACTTTCCCCATTTATCCGCAGCAATAACGCTACCTTTTATACCACTAATTTGTCTTAGCATATCTATCATAAAGTCTCTACCCAAAATGATAATACTAGCAATCACTCCATATGGTGCAGGTATAGTTTGGTCAACCACAAGAAGCAACAACACACTAAGAGTCAATATTTTATCAGCAATAGGATCTAACATCTTTCCTAAATCAGTCACAAGACCTCTTTTGCGAGCGATTTTCCCGTCAAACATATCAGTCAGTGCACAGATTATAAACACTCCAAGTGCTATTGCCTTACCATAAGGCACGAAGGTCGCAAGGTAGAAAAACACCATTACTGGTACAAGACATATTCTCAACAAAGATAATTTATTTGGTAAATTCATTTTAACACTCTCCTATTAATTCAATTTTATCAGTTTTTATAACTTTAACATTAACAATTTCACCTTGTTTGGTATCGCCAATGACATAAATATTTGTATCGACACCATAACTATTATACTCGGTACGTCCCAACGCCAACCCCTCATCCAACACTTCATCAATGATGGTAGGAATAGTAGCACCGATATATGATTTTTGTTTTTGTTTCAAAATTTTTGTTTGAATTTTTTCCACTTTTCTCAATCGTTTTTCTTTTACTTTCGCTGGTACTTGGTTAGGGTATTCAAACGACTTTGTCCCTTCTTCATTAGAGTAAGCAAAGAACCCTACAAAATCTAGTTTTTGTTCTTTTAAGAAAGTACACAACTCCTTAAAATCCTCTTTTGTTTCACCAGGAAATCCTACAATAAACGTAGACCTAATAACGATACCTTTACTCTTTAATTTATTTATCAATTCCAGAGTAGATGATTTTGTATTTCTTCTAAACATAGATTTCAAAATCTTATCTGATATATGTTGCAAAGGAACATCCAAGTATTTACATATTTTTTTACTTTTAGCGATGTGATCTATAAGTTCATCTGTAACCATTTCCGGATAACAATAATGCAATCTTATCCATTTTAAATCTTTAATATTTTCTAATTGTTTTAATAATTCAATCAATTTGTTCTCACCGTAAAGGTCTTGTCCATAACGAGTAACGTCTTGCGCCACCAAAATCAATTCTTTGACACCTTTATTTACCAAATAAGTTGCTTCCGTAATTAAATCTTCTAGCGGGACTGATCTATACTCACCCCTTATACTAGGTATGGCACAATACGCACAATGATTATTACAGCCATCAGCTATTTTTAAGTATGCTATATGGCTAGGAGTGGTAAGAAGTCTCAAATTTTTACATTCATAACCACTTTCTATTCCATACACACCTGCAATCACGTCAATAATATTTGGTGCTTCTCTAATAGGCACAAAAACATCTACAAAGTTCGCAATATCGCTCGTCAAAGTATCTTTATATTTCGTAAAGCAACCTGTAACAATTATTTTTTCTAGTTTACCTAAGCGTTTCAACTCACTAAGCATAGCAATTTCATTGATTGCTTCCAATCTTGCTACATTTAAAAAAGCACAAGTATTAACAACAACGATATCTGCATCTTCGCAACTATTAACTATTTCCATACCAAAATCACGAACCAAACCGAGCATCTTTTCAGCCTCAACACGGTTTTTATCACAGCCCAAGGAAATCAACCCAAATCTTTTTTTCTTAAGTGTTTTAATATCCATTTTTAAACATCTCCATATTTTTCAATAAATTCTTCCATTGTAATAAACACTTCACCTTTCTTACCATTTTCAGCAGGTGTTATATAGTGCAACTGTTCCATTGCATCTATCAAATTTGCCGCTCTAGAAAACCCCAATCTCAAACATCGTTGCAAATAAGTCTTTGAAGGACGCCCCGATTCAATAACTATCTTTAAAGCATTAGGGAATAATTCATCATCCTCGCCTCTTACTAATGAGTTTATCGCATTGACATTGCCGTAATTTTTAACAGTCATTTTTTTCTCAATATTGTCTTCATAACTACTTTCATTATTCTCTTTAATATATCGCACAATATTAATAATTTCTCTATTTGTAATAAATGTACCCTGTATACGACTAGGTTCAGGAGCTGACCTTGGCCAAAATAGCATATCACCACGACCAAGTAATTTATCAGCGCCACCTTGATCTAAAATGGTTTTACTATCCGCACCGCTAGTAACAGCAAAAGCAATTCTTGAAGGTAAATTGTTTTTGATAACACCAGTGATAACATCAACTGAAGGTCTTTGAGTAGCAAGAACTAAATGAATACCCGCAGAACGAGATTTTGCGGTCAATTTTGCAATTTTTTCCTCAAACTCCTTTTTATTATTTGACATCAAATCTGCCAACTCATCAACTATCATAACAATGTATGGCATTTTTGGCGATTTTTTGTTTATTATATCGGGCAACTGATTGTATTCACCTATATCTCGAACAAAATTCTTCTCAAATAAAACATAGCGTTTTTCCATTTCATTTACTGCCCAATTAAACGTGTTTAATGCTTTCTCTGGATCATTTACAATTGACGGCATCATCAAATGAGGTAAACCACTATAAGTAGCAAACTCCACCCTTTTTGGATCTATAAGTACAAGTTTTAAATCTTCTGGTGAACATCTATACAATAAACTTATGATTAGGGTGTTTAGGCACACACTTTTACCTGAACCAGTTGAACCCGCCACCAAAAGATGTGGTGCATCTTGCAAATCGCAAAACCTATACTCACCCGAAATATCTTTCCCTAACACAAAAGATAGTTTTGATTTTTGTATAGCAAACTCCCTTGATCCAAGGACTTCTCTCAATCCAACTGTAGCAACCGTATCATTCGGTACTTCTATACCAACCGCATTTTTACCAGGAATAGGAGCCTCTATACGAACATTTCCTCGTGATTTAAGCGCCATAGCAATATCATCCGCATATCCCAAAATCTTCTTGACTGAAATTCCAGGTGGCATTATGAGTTCATACCTAGTTACCGCTGGTCCCACTACAACATCTGTGACTTTCGCTGGTATTTTAAAACTTTCTAGCGCATTCTCAAGCATATCTTTTTTTAGCACTGACACCTCTAATAATTCACTCGTATCACTGCTTTCGGTTGTTAAAAACTCAATACTTGGTGCGTTATATCTTATAGGTTTGTAAGGTTTACTAAGTTCTTCATTTAGCGCTTCAGTCTTTATATCAACATTTGGCTTAAATACAACCTCATCACTAAACGATTTTTTTTCAATTTTTGGTTCCGTTTCAGGTATACAAAAATGTTCTTCTTGTTCTTTTTCACTACTAAAATCATTGTTTACAGAATAAGGTGGTTTGTCTCTAACACTATTACCCGCATCAACCCGCTTAAACTCTTTAGGCACTTCAAAAATCACTTCATCTTCATCATTTTGAGGTTTGTTAAACGATTGCTCTTCGACCACTTCATATGCTATATTTCTCTTTGGTCCCTCAATTTTGTCTATCTTATCATTATTTTCATACTCATCACTAACACTAAACTTCGGCATCGTGAAATCAGTGATTTTAGGTAGTGTATTTTGCACATTATTACTATGAGACACACCACTATCAAATGTATCATCTTTTTTAATTTCTTCAAATACTTGATTGTACTTCGCTTTTGTCGTCTGATCTATAAAATCAACTTCATTTTTATCTTTTAAATAACTATCGCCACTAATAATTCTTCCATTATTATAAACTCTTGGTCGCGTCGCATCTAAATAATCTTTATTTTCTTTACTATTATTGTGCTTAGGAACAAATTTATTATCACTATGCACTATTTTTGATGGCTTCTTAGATTCGTCTATATACTTATCCAAAGAGTAATTCAAATAATTTGGATTTTGCGATTTTATTTCTTTGTTTTGATCGGAATATAATGTGTTTAAAGCATCTCTTGTCGCATTTTTCCCATAAAGATAGGTCGATGCATCAGTCGTTTCATCTTGCTTTATTTTGTTAAGTCCTAAAACTTCTTTTGCCTTTTCACGTTCTTGCTCCTCGATAGTTTTTACTTGCTCTTGTCTTTCTGCTTTTACTTCATCCATTATTTCTTTTTTTGTATTTGAAAATTCTTTCGTAAATGTTATTTTTTCGATTTGAGCGTTTGGTTTTTTAGTATCTTCAGATGCTTTTTCGTAATAATTATCTATTATCATAGCGATACTTATAATCAACCCAATACTAAACGCAACATAAGCACCAACATCAAATAGCAACGCCTTAAACGGATAAACTATCAACCCAATTATTACTCCTCCGACACTAGTTTCCACATAACACTGACCTAAATATGCTCCTATACTACTCATATCATAGTTACTAGAGAACGCTGTGTGAAGAATACAAATAAAACATAATAATGTAAACAAACATAACGATAAACTTTTTAAGTTAAACCGCAAAATTCTATTCGTGAGAATAAGGATGTTATAACCAATTGACAAAAATATTATCGGATAAATCAACAATCCAAACACTCCCAAAAGGAAACTTTTATAAAACGCAAATAGATTTGTTATCAAACAAACTAACGTCACACACAAAAAAACTAAAACACAAATTGATATATTTCTAACAATCTTATAATTATCTCGCATTATATTCCTCTTTATTAATTAAAAATTATTTGTATGCAAACTGTTACACCACTAATAAAATTTAAAGAATTTATCTAACTAGCAAACTGATTTATTTAATATTAAACAAATCATCACTTAAGTATACCACATTTTGTATACAAATTACAACAATAACACGAAAAAAAATTTATAAACTTTAAGACAAATTTTGGCTAACCGTCACCAACCTGTAATTATTTGTCTTATAAAACTTAATAATACTCTCCAAAGCTTCAGCGGTATTCTTTGTTGGATGCATCAAAATAAAATCGCCATTGTTAGGTTTAGCAACTGCTCTTTTGTAGATTAAACTTGTATCTTTATCTCGCCAGTCTATTGTGTCTTTGGTCCACATTATGGTTTTATAGCCGAGACTATCTGCGACACTAAGTGTGGTCGTATTATACGCTCCACTAGGTGGTGCGAATAGAGTCATTTCAACACCAGTAAGCTTTTCCACAAGTTTATGAGTGATAGTTATTTCCTCTCTATTTCTCTCCACACTAATTTTATCATGATCTTTGTGATAATATCCATGGTTACCAAGTTCATGCCCCTCATCTATAAAACGCTGTAACATTTCTTCATTTTCACTAGCCCACATACCACCAACAAAAAATGTAACTTTCACATCATTATCTTTAAGTGTGTTAAGCATATTATCTAAATACTCAGTACCCCAGTAAACATTTATCATAAGACTAACTTCTGCTTTGTTAAGATTTCCATTATAAAATGCCTTTAACTTGTCTCCACTGAAAACAGAACTCACCTCATCCCTAAACCCAAAAGCACACACCATTATGAGCATAAACACAATCAAACTGTTAGCTATAATGTTATTAAAAAGTTTTTCTTTGCTTATTTTCATAAAACACCTCTTTCATATAACAATATGAGTATAAAACTCAAAATAACACAAAAAAAATAACCGATTAAACACGGTTATTATCGTCAAAGTTTCTCAACCAATCTCAAATCAATTCTTTTCTTCTCATCTATTTTAAGAACAATTACTTTTACCTTGTCTCCCTTTTTAACAACATCCTCAACCTTTTCTACGTGCTCTGTGCTTAGTTTAGAAATATGTATCATCCCCTCTCTTCCTTTCATAATCTCCACAAAAGCACCAAAAGGAGCAATCCTCGTAACGACACCATCATAAGTCACACCAACTTCAACTTCAGCGACAACTTCCTTTATCATTGAAATTGCAAGTTTTGCCTTTTCTTCACTATGCGTAGCAATTTGTACTAGTCCCTCATCGCTAATATCAATCTTTACACCGGTCTCCTCGATAATTTTATTAATAGTTTTTCCGCCACTACCAATAACATCACGAATTTTATCAGGATTAATCTTGAACGATGTGATTTTTGGCGCATATTGACTTAGATTTACACGAGGAGCAACTATCGTTTTAGCCATTTCATCCAATATATACTCACGACCTTTGCGTGATACTTCAAATGCTTTTCTTAGCGTTTCTATACTAATACCTTTCACTTTCAAATCCATTTGTATAGCGGTGATTCCTTTCTTGGAACCCGCGATCTTCAAATCCATATCACCGTAAAAATCTTCCAAACCTTGAATGTCGGTCAAAAATATATCTTCACCACCGTGCTGAATTAGTCCTACAGCAATACCCGCTACTGGACTAGAGATAGGGACACCTCCATCCATTAAGGCAAGAGTTGAGCCACAAATACTTGCTTGAGATGTTGAACCATTAGAAGAAAGCACTTCGCTAACCACTCTAATAGCATAAGGAAAATCATCCTCATTAGGTAAAACAGGTTCTAGCGCTTTTTCCGCCAAGGCACCATGTCCGATTTCACGCCTACCAGGTGCTCTTAGCGGTTTTGCCTCATTAGTAGCATACGGAGGCATATTATAATGGTGCATATATCTATTAGTAACTTCATCATCTATACTATCCAACTCTTGTGCTTCACGCATAGTACCAAGAGTTAGTGTAGTTAAGACTTGTGTTTTACCTCGCGTAAACACCCCACTTCCGTGCACTCTTGGTAAAACGCCAACCTCACACCAAATAGGACGAACTTCATCCAACGATCTTCCGTCAATCCTCTTATCAGTATTTATAATAAAGTCTCTCACATATTGTTTTTTAAACTTCTCACATAAAGTATGTATTTCACTTTCACTTAACTTTTGATAAAAAGCCTTTTTACTAGACTCAACAAACAAATCTTCCAAATTGCCACGAAGTTTTTTATCTTGTTCAGCATAAATCTTTTCTAAAACAGGTTTTGAATAATCACTAAATTCTTTTTCAATATCTGAATCAATTTTTTGAACCTTAAAGTTATATTTCACTGGTTTAATATCCTTAATAATTTTATTTTGAAACGTTATTAATTGTGAAATATAATCTTTAGCATACTCTATACCCTCTAATATTTTCTCATTAGAAACCTCTTTTGCTCCCGCTTCAAGCATAATTATTCTGTCTTCCACACCACAAACCATTAAATCAAACTCACTATCCTCTAATTCTTCGCTAGATGGATTTATGATATATTTACCCGCTTGGCAAGCCACTTTTACCGAACCTACAGGCGTATCAAACGGTATCTCACTTATGCATAAAGCAATAGAACTTGCGACCAATGCCAAAGGCTCAGGTGGGCATAAAGGATCTACGGAAAGCACAGTTGCGACCAATGATACGTCATTATGGAAATCTTTTGGAAACAATGGTCTAAGAGGTCTATCAATCATCCTAGCTATCAAAACACCTTTATCACTTGCTTTCCCTTCACGCCTTTTATATCCACCAGGGATCTTACCCACAGAATACATTTTCTCTTCAAAATCAACACTAAGTGGTAAAAAATCTACATTATCTTTTACTTCTTTATTCATTGTTGCATTTACCATCACCATTGTATCACCACACGAAACTACACATGAACCACTAGACATAAAACAATACTTTCCTACACTAACCTCTAAATTTTTACCGCAAAAATTCATTTGCCAAGTTTTTCCTAACTCCATTTCTCCTCCGCTAAATATATAATCAACTTATTATATCATAAATTACCGCATTTTGCATTGTTTTATACCATTTTTAGACAAAATCATTAAAAAAAATTGGTCACAAAAGACCAACTTTGATTATCTAATTTCTAATTGAGCTTTCAACTCTCTGTATTTGTCAAGATTTGTTTTCTTCAAATATCTTAACAAACCATCACGACGACCAACCATCTTCTTCAAACCTCTAAGAGAATGGAAGTCATGTCTGTTATTCTTCAAATGCTCGGTCAAATTTCTAATCTTTGCAGTTAGCAAAGCAATTTGAACTTCTGGGCTACCAGTGTCACCCTCTTGTCTCGCATAAGCAGTAATAACTTCTTGCTTATTAATATTAGCCATTTCTGATGCTCCTTTTATAGATTCGCCTTAAACTAAGTAGCACCTAAAGGAATATATCGGTGTCCCCTAGTAAAAGGTATATTTGTATTATATCAAACACTACAGCGTTTGTCAATATATACAATCATTTTTCTATAAACCAACGACAAAATTTATGTCTATCCATCACATTTTGTCCTTCACAAAACAAGTATCGTGTTGCGCCACGAATTTTTACTATATACCTAGTTCCGGCACCACCACTTTTCAAACTAGACGTTTGTGTTATATCTAAAATCTTATCTATTTCATAAATTATGCCATCTTCCCATTTGATAGCAATAGGTCTCACTTCACCATTACAATCAAAGCTAGCAATCACCTCAACATAAGTCCGCAAGTCACTTTTTCCCTTTTAAAAAACTTGTTGGATGAATTATATGCTCTTCCTTTGGATTGGCAAATTCAGTTAAATCTTCATCCAACTTAATTATGCCCTTTTTTATAGAATTATATCCAAAACGAGAACGAATTTTATCCATAGTTTTTTCTAAAACTTCTTGCTTTTTTATTCTTTCTATATCAAATATATCTAATTGAACATAAAGCTCACTAAACTCTTTAAGCCCGCTCACCTTCACACCTAAACAGCGCAACTTAAAAGGCTCTTTATAATTTTCCATAAATAACTTCATTGCGAATTTCGCAATCTCCGTACTCGAACAATTATACTCCATTTTACATTGAAACGATTTAGAATTAAGCTCGCTAGATTTTACATATATACTTACGGTGTTCGCTTTCAAGCTATAATCTCTCAAACGGCTAGCCACACTATCACTAAGTAAATTTACTACCACTTCAACATCTCTATAATTACACATATCTCTAGAAGTAGTGATACTATTACCAACCGACTTCACAATCGACACACTGCTCATTTTCTTTACGGGTTTATCATCCATTCCTGACGCAAAATCTTTTAAATATTTTCCCACAACACCAAACTTTTGTTTTAGTAGTTCCAATGGTGCATCCGCTAATTCACCAATAGTTGTTATTCCCATAGCACTTAGTTTATTATTTGTGGCACTTCCTACATATAAAAGTTGCTTTACAGGTAAAGGATAAACAATTTTTTTATAATTATTTTCATCTATCACAGTAACAGCATCAGGTTTTTTATAATCGCTACCAAGTTTTGCGTAAATTTTATTAAAACTCACACCTATACTCACCGTAAGACCAAGTTCATTTTTAACTCTATTACGGATAATCTCTGCAATATCTTTTGCTGAACCAAACAATTTCTCACTTTCAGTAACATCAAGCCAACACTCGTCTATCCCAAAAGGTTCTATTTGATCGGTATAATCTTCGTAGATTTTTCTTACTAGCATTGAAAATCGTAAATAAAGACTAAAGTCTGGTAACACAGTTACCAGACTTTTACATTTATTCTTTGCCTCCCAAATCACATCACCTGTCTTGATACCGTAACTTTTCGCCAAATTATTTTTTGCTAAAACTATTCCATGTCTTAACTCCGTGTTACCACATACCGCTAAAGGAATATTTTTTAAATCAGGATTATTCATACATTCAACCGAAGCATAAAAATTATTTAGGTCTATATGCAAAATTTTTCGCATTTTGATATCTCCTTTTCATACAAAGCAAACCAACTTACATATACTGATATGTTTATAGAAAATTCACTATACTGATAATAATTTCCATTTTTAATTAGATACTTTGTCCCGATTATTAGTTTTAAAATAAAATAATTATATCCTAAGTCACCGCTTATCAAGCAAATTCAGATTTTTGGTTTTCAGCACAAATTAGTCTTGAATTAGTTCTAGACGAGCCATTTCTGCATCGTCACCTTTTCTAGCGCCTAACTTAACTATACGAATATAGCCACCACCTTGTCCTAGCCTTTCAGCTCTTTCAGCATATCTAGGGGCATAAACGTTAAACATCTTCTCAATCAAAGGATGAGCAATGTCTTCAGTTCTTGCTACAAAAGTAGCTTTGTCTTCTTTTGGTTGTCTTTGTTCTTGCAAGTCATATAAAAAGCTCATCAATTTACGCCTTGCAGCCAACTTAGTTGGACCATCGTTCAAAACTTCTATAGAAATTTCTTTACCATTTTCCATCTTAGTTTTAGTAACTTTAACAACGTCCTTATAAGTATTAACCGCTAAGGTTATTTGCTTTTCAGCAGTTGCTTTAATTGACTTTGCTCTTACTAAAGTGGTTTCAAGGTAACCATTCCATAAAAGGTTAGAAACTTGATTTCTTACTAATGCCATACGCTCTTTAGTTGGTCTTCCCAATTTTGAATTAGCCATAGTTTTCTCCTTTTATTTACTCTTCATCGTTACGAAGGTCTAGTCCATAACTTTGTAATTTTTTAATGATTTCATCCAAAGATTTACTACCTAAGTTCTTAACCTTTAGCATATCATCTTTAGATTTTTTAACAAGGTCCTCAACGGTTAAAATATTAGCACGTCTTAGACAATTTGATGACCTTACAGATAAATCCATATCTTCAATAGACATCTCAAGCACTCTTGTTTGTTCAGTCTTTTCGCTATCTCTTAAGATGCTTAGAGAACTAGTCTCCTCAACTAAATCAATAAACATTTCAATATGCTCAGCAATTATTTTACCAGAAAGACTCACAACTTCTTTAGCACTCATTGTGCCATTTGTTTCCACTTCCAAAATTAACTTATCGTAGTCTATGCTTTGACCTACACGAGTATTTTCTACAGAATAACTTACTCGCTTAACAGGTGTAAATATTGAATCGACTGCAATATAACCAATAGGATCATCCTCATTTTTATTTTGGTTAGCAGGAACATAACCTCTTCCTCTTCCGATAATAATTTCCATATCTAAATCTGCACCTCTATCCAAAGTGCAAATCTCAAGATCTGGGTTTAAAATCTCAACTTGGTCATTCGTCTTAATATCCCTCGCATAAAGGACGCCAAGACGATTTGATTTAAGATGGATAGTTGATGTAAAATTAACATCCAAAACACTAGTCTTTACCGCCAAGTTCTTTACATTAAGAACTATATCAGTCACATCTTCTTTTACACCTTTGATAGATGTAAATTCGTGACACACGCCATTAATCCTAACGGCGATAGGAGCCGCACCTGGAAGTGCAGACAACAAAGTTCTCCTTAAGCAATTTCCTAAGGTAATACCATAACCTCTATCTAAAGGTTCTACGATAAACTTAGCGAAAGAGCCAGTTTCATTTTCCTCCACAATAATTTGTGGTTTTTCAATTTGCAACATAAATACAATAATCCTCCATCTCTTAGCTAACTATTAACGAGAATACAACTCAATAATCAAATGCTCTTGGATAGGCATCTCGATATCATCTCTTTGAGGTAACTCTACTACCTTACCAACTAAATTCTCAGAATCAAACTCAACCCACTTTGGAGTTACAGGTTTAATATCCTTAAGTTTCTTGAATATCTCCAAATCTCTGCTATTCTCTTTAACAGCAATCACATCACCCTTCTTAACAGAAAATGATGGAATATTAACAGCTTTGCCATTAACAGTTATGTGACCGTGATTAACAATTTGTCTACTTTCTGCTCTTGAAGCACCAATACCCATACGGTAAATAACATTATCTAATCTTCTCTCAATTAGAGAAAGCATAGTCTCGCCTGTAACGCCCTTTTGACGTTCAGCCTCCAAATAATACTTCTTAAACTGCTTTTCCAATAAGCCATACGCTTTCTTAACTTTTTGTTTCTCTCTTAATTGAAGTCCATAGCCACTAAGTCTAGGTCTACGCTTTTGATTTGCACCATGTTGACCAGGGATAGTAGTACCGTTCTTCCTATCAAAAGGGCACTTAGATGATATACAACGAGCACCCTTCAAAAACAATTTACAGCCTTCACGACGACATATTCTGCAGTCCGCTCCACAATATTTTGCCATAAAAATTTTATTCTCCTTAATTTAATTACACTCTTCTGCGTTTAGGAGGACGACATCCGTTATGAGGGATTGGCGACACATCCTTTATCATTGTTACATTAATTTCAGCAGTTTGAAGCGCTCTCACCGCAGCTTCTCTACCACTTCCAGAACCCTTAACAAAAACCTCAACAGATCTTATGCCTTGATCCTTAGCTGTTCTAGCAGCAGCCTCACAAACTTCTTGTGCAACAAAAGGAGTACTCTTTTTGCTACTTTTGTAACCCAAAGCACCTGAACTACTCCAAGAAATAACATTTCCTGCTTCATCAGTAAAGGTGATTATGGTATTATTGTTTGAAGCTTGAATATGAACTTGACCTTTGTCAATGTTTTTGGTAACTCTTCTCTTCTTTTTAGTACCAGCTTTGGCACCTTTGTTCTTCATGTTAGCCATAACTTACTCCTTAATTATTTTTGGTAGATGCAAAAGTTCTAATGCGTCTACTAGTTTTAGCGTTATTCTTAGTGGTTTGACCTCTAACAGGCAACCCTTTTCTATGCCTAATGCCACGATAACAGCCAATTTCGCCTAAGCGTTTAATGTTCATTGAAACTTCTCTTCTCAAATCACCTTCAACGATGTGATTCTTTTCAATATTCTTACTAAGTAAAGCAATCTGATCTTCAGTCAAGTCTTTAACACGAATATCAGGGCTCAAATTAGTTTCTTTTAATATCTTGTTAGCTTGGTATCTGCCTATACCATATATATAGGTAAGACCGATTTCCAATCTTTTTTCGCGTGGTAAATCCACACCTGCAATACGAGCCATTGAACTCCTCCTAAATTATTTAAAATGATATATAATAACGCTATAAGGTAACATAAATTTTGTATGCCAGCCGCCCCTTACTAGCGGTAATTTCAAATCAAGATTTTTTTTGGCAACCTTAAATTTGCGCGCTTTAACAAAGCGAATTAATTAAAAATTAAGTGATAATATTTTTAATTAACCTTGAGTCTGCTTGTGACTCTTATCTTTAGGGCAGATAACCATTACCTTACCCTCTCTTTTAATAACCTTGCAATCTTTGCACATAGGTTTAACAGATGGTCTAACTTTCATATTACTTCTCCTTTAATTTTTTGTATAAAATGTCATCCGTTAGATTAATTGGAACTAGGTGGCGTATAACTTCTTAGGCTATTGTTCCACCTAATACGACCTTTTGTAAGGTCATAAGGGCTTATTTCCACAGTGACTTGGTCGCCTATATTTACTCTAGTATTACTTAAATGCATCTTACCACAAACATAAGCAGTAACAACGTGACCATTGGATAACTTAACCTTATATTGAGCATTCCTCATGGCGTCCACAACTTCGCCCTTCATTTCAATATAATCATCTTTAGACATATTTACCTCCGATTAATCTTTAGGCAGACATTCTTTGATAGCACTCAAAACTTTGAAGTCCAATACTTTTTTACCATCTAGCAATTTGTCTGCTATATCATCTATCTTTATACCAATAGATTTTAAGTGTTTGATTTTTTTCTTTTTAGGTTTTGCCATTGTACGATTTTTGCCATTAGCGATTAAGACATATTCATCGTTTATTTTTTCAATTACTATAAAATATTGTCCATCATCTCGCCCAGCAATCGCTTTCACAACACTACCTATTTCAATTTGTTTGTTCATAAAGTAGTTTCGCCTTTCATCAAAGTCAAGATCTCTACGCCATCTTCAGTCACTAAAATTGTGTTTTCATAATGAGCAGAAGGTTTACCATCAGCGGTTACAACCGTCCAACCATCATTTAGCAATCTAACATGAGATGTACCTAAATTTATCATAGGTTCCACAGCAAGCGTGCAATCTTTTACAATTACAGGTCCGCTATCTTTACTACCATAATTAGGTATATTAGGATCCTCGTGCAAATGTTTACCTACACCATGTCCCACTAATTCTTTGACTATTCCATAGTTATGCTTTAATGCGTTTTCTTGCACTGCATTACTAATTTTACCTATTCTATCTCCAGCTTTCAAACCTTCAATACCTTTAAAAAAACATCTTTTTGTTTCCTCAACAAGTTTTTTAACTTTAGCACTAGTTTCACCTATTATAAAAGTCCTCGCAGCATCGCCATGATAACCTTTATAACACGCTCCTACATCGATACCTATGATATCACCCTCTTGAAGAGCGTAATCATTAGGAATACCGTGTACAACAACCGAATTCACCGAAGTACATATACTAGCAGGAAACCCATCATAATTTAAAAATGATGGTGTCGCTCCCTGCGATAATATAAACTCTCTGGCAATATTATCCAATTCTTTTGTAGTGATACCGACTCTAACTGAATCACGCATAAGCGACAACAAATCACCCACAATAGAACCTGCTTTTCTCATTAATTCAATTTCTTCTTTAGACATTTTTCTCATTTCGTATTCCTACCCAAAATAACTTTTATTTTATCAAAAATTTCCTCTACACCCGCATTACCATCTACTATTTTAAGTATAGACTTTTGATTGTAAAAATCAATTAACGGTTTGGTCAATTCTTCATAAATGTCAAATCTTTTTGAAAAGGTTTGTTCATTATCGTCACTTCTTTTAAAAGTCTCGCCACCGCAAAATGGACAATTTCCATTAACTAACTTATCTTCCGATAATGTAGCCTTGCAACCGCTACAAACGGAACGATTAACTATTCTATTCAAAATATACTTTTTATCAGTATTTAAGAGTAGAACGACATCTGGTCTTGCAAAACTTTCAAGCGAATTGGCCTGTGACAATGTACGCGGATAGCCATCTAGGATATATCCGTTTTTAATATCTTGTTTCAATCTGACCTCAAGCAACTTACTAATCACATCATCAGGGACTAAAACACCTTTTACAAGGTATTCGTCGATATCAACACCAACATCCACGCCATTATTTAAAGCGTCTCTTAATAAATCACCCGTAGATATATGCGTCAAGCCATAATACTCAGCGATATTTCTTGATTGTGTACCTTTTCCGGAACCTGGTGGACCTAATAGAACAATATTCATTTACACCTCTTTAAATATTCTACTATATTTAGCAACTTTTGTCAATACCAAACAATTATTTCAAGAAACCTCTATAGTTTCTATTGACTATTTGTTCTTCCAATCCTTTATTAAATTCTAGAGCGACCGAAACAATAATTAACATACCAGTTGCGGTGAATGCGTTTACCAAAGTACCCACATTAATTGCTTGAAATATAAGCGTTGGAATAAGTGCGATAAACGCTAAAAATATTGCGCCAAACAAAACCAATCTATTATGAACTTTATCCAAGTACTCTACCGCTTTATCAGGTCTATAGCCAGCAATCATACCACCATTTTCTCGAATATGTTGCACAATGTCCACTGATTTAAAGTTAACCTGAGCATAGAAGAATGCAAAAGCCCAAATAAACAAAGCTAAAAACACACTATAAACCCAACTTCCCGCGCCTAGATATTGATTCCAAAAAGAAGCAAAACTACTTGTTGGCCAAAATATACTAATGATAATTTGTGGGAACATCAAGAACGCTGAAGCAAATATGATAGGAATAACACCGCTACTATTTACCTTCAAAGGCAAGTCTGCTGTTTGACCACCCATCATTTTTCTGCCTCTTATCTGCTTAGCATAAGTAACAGGTATTTTTCTTTCCGCTAGATCCACAAATACTATAAAAGCAAATATTAGAACTAACGCCACTAGGAATATAATCACTCCCCAAACCATCTCATCGGTTGCTTGACCAGTAATAATACTTGTAAACGTTTCAAGCAATTGAATACTTGCAGATGACAAAATACCGACAAACACCAATAGAGACATACCATTGCTGATACCATTTTCGGTAATTTTTTCACCAAGCCAAACGGTAAACATTGCGCCAGCAACCAAAACTAGCACTACAAATATTGAAGTCACTAAGACATTACCAAACAACACACCAGTAACTGCATTTCCTGAATTATTAAACCCAATCACAATACTAACAGCTTGTGCTATAGCAAGGATTAACGCACCGTATCGAATATATTTATTAAACTTTCTTCTACCCTCTTCGCCACCCTTTTTAGCCATTTGCTCAAGACTAGGTATGGCAATAGTTAATACTTGCATAATAATAGATGAGGTGATATAAGGTGACACACCTAATGCAAGCACCGCACCATTTGCAAGCGCCCCACCATTAATACTACTTAATAACGACAAAAATGTGTTGCCACTTGTAGCGGACTCAAACACACTGTTATCAATCCCAGGTACAGGTATCCAAGTACCCAAAACAAATAGGAACAAAAGTCCTAAAGTAATAAGAAGTTTACTTCTTATCTCTTTTTCCTTAAATGCATTTACCAATGTTTTAAACATTATAATACCTCTACTTTTCCGCCAGCTTTCTCAATTTTTTCTTGAGCTGTAGCAGAGAATTTGTTTGCTTTGACAGTAATAGCTTTATCAATATCACCACTACCCAAAACCTTAACGCCATCTTTCTCTATTTTACCAATAATTCTATTTTCAAAGAGAAATCTTTCATCTACAACAGTACCTGCTTCAAGTTTGTTTAAATCGCCAACATTAACGATTGCATACTTTTTCGCAAATATATTAGTAAATCCACGTTTAGGTAATCTTCTATCGAGAGGCATTTGTCCGCCTTCAAAACCGGGACGAACACCACCACCGCTTCTAGAATTTTGACCTTTTTGTCCTCTACCACTAGTTTTACCTAATCCACTACCGGTACCACGACCTACACGAATTTTCTTAGATTTGGCACCTGTTTGTGGAGACAAGCTCTGAATATCCATATCCTTTCCTCCTATTATATCTCTTCTACACGAACAAGATGTTTAACCTTAAACAAACTACCGCGAACGCTAGCATTGTCAGGTAAAATCTTAACGGTATTTAATTTTCTAAGCCCCAAACCTTCCAAAATTGCTTTTTGATTCTTGTCAAGTCCGATACAGCTTCTTACATAAGTAACTTTTAATTTTTTATCCATATAACTATATCTCCTCTACAGATTTTCCACGTAATTCAGCAATTTGTTCAGCCGTGCGTAACAATTTCAAGCCTTCAAACGTCGCTCTCACAACATTAATCTTATTGTTTGAACCATGCTTTTTAGCTGTAATATTCTTTATACCAGAAAGCTCTAGCACAATACGAGCAGCGCCACCAGCAATGATACCATTACCTTCCTTGCTTGGAAGCATCAAAATACTAGTTGAACTAAACTTCCCAATCACCTCGTGAGGAATAGTATCATTAACAATAGGTACAGTTATCAAGTTTTTCTTAGCTTGTTGAGTAGCTTTTTCAATAGCTTCGTTTGCTTCAACAGCTTTACCAATACCGAAACCAATTTGACCTTTTTTGTTACCAACGACCACCAAAGCACTTATTCTTAGAGTTCTACCACCTTTAACAACTTTAGCTACTCTACGAACATCTACCATTACTTTATCAAAGCCATCGTTTTGTACTCTAGGTTTTCTTTCTTCTTTCTTTGCCATAACATCCTCCCTTAGAAGTCTAAACCAGCTTCACGAGCTGCCTCAGCGACTTGTTTAACACAACCTGTATAGATATAACCACCACGATCAAAAACCACAGCAGTAATACCCTTATCTTTTGCTCTCTGAGCAATTGTAGCACCTATTACTGAAGCTTTTTCCTGTCTAGTCTTACTTACTACAGACTTAGCAATCTCCTTCTCTACAGTACTTGCGCTTGCTAAAGTAACGCCCTTAACATCATCAATTATTTGCACAGAAATGTGATTTGCAGTACGATTCACACAAAGTCTAGGTCTCTCAGAAGTACCAGATACTTTTGTTCTGATACGAGCATGTCTAATTTCTCTTTTTGCATTCTTATCTACTTTAGTTACCATATCTAGCCACTCCTTTTACTTTTTACCTGACTTAAATACTTTACGGTTTACAACTTCATCGTTGTATCTTATCCCGTAGCCATGATAAGGTTCTACAGGTCTGATTGCCCTTATCTTAGCAGCGAATTGACCAACTTTACATTTATCAATTCCTTTGATTGAAATTTCGGTTGGGCTAACTATTTCAATAGTGCAACCACCTTCCTCCTCAACGCTTACGCTATGAGACAAACCGATATTCATAACAAGTCTATTACCAGTCTTTTGAATTTTGTAACCAACGCCGTTAAACACAAGATTTCTACTAAAACCCTCGGTAACACCTTTAACCATGTTATTAACAAGGCTACGGTATAAACCATGTTTCTCTTTATTGCTTTTCTCATCGTTCGCACGAGTCAAAGTCAAAACATTGTCTTTAATATCAACATTGATATCTCCAAAAATCTCTTGAGTTAATGAACCCTTAGGACCAGTAACAGTCACAATACCATCTTTAAACTCAGCTGTAACACCACTAGGTAATGTTATAGGAGCTCTACCAATTCTTGACATAATCCAGTCCTCCTCTTACCAAACATAGCAAAGAACTTCGCCACCGACATTTAGTTCTCTCGCTTGTTTGTCTGTAATAATACCTTTGTTTGTAGAAATGATTGCAACACCCAAACCATTAATAACTTTAGGTAATTTGCTTGCTTCCGCATAAACACGCAAACCTGGTTTAGAAATACGTTTCAATCCTTGTATAACCTTTTCACCATTTGGGCCATACTTTAAAGTCATAACAATTGACTTTTGAACACCTTCATCTTTAATTTCGTAACCCTTGACATAACCCTCTTTTACCAAAATATCAGCAATCGCAACTTTTTCTTTTGACATAGGAATCTCAACGGTCTCACCTTTTATCATAACAACATTACGGATACGAGTCAACATATCAGCAATTGTATCAGTTAATACCATATAACATCAACCTCCTTACCAACTAGCCTTTGTACAGCCAGGGATTTCTCCTCTATTAGCCATCTCTCTGAAACAAATACGACAAATGCCATATTTCTTCAAAACAGCATGAGGTCTTCCACAAACACTACAACGAGTGTATTCTCTTGTGGAAAATTTTTGAACTCTTTTTTGTTTTTCTTTTAATGCTTTTCTTGCCATAATTATCTCCTTACTTCCTAAAAGGGAATCCCATTTTAGTTAACATTGCTAAGCTTTCAGCGTCGGTGTTCGCAGTGGTAACGATAATAACATCAAAGCCTCTTACCCTTTCCACTTTATCATATTTGATTTCTGGGAAAATAATTTGTTCCTTTATTCCCAAAGCATAGTTTCCTCTACCATCAAAGGCTTTTGGTGAAATACCTCTGAAGTCTCTTACTCGAGGAAGCGCTACTGAAAGCAATCTATCCAAGAATTCATACATTCTTTTACCTCTTAGAGTAACTTTAGCGCCAATTTTTTGCCCTTCACGCAACTTAAAGTTGGCGATTGATTTCTTAGCCAAAGTAGGAACAGGTTTTTGACCAGCTATCAAAGCCAATTCTTCTACCGCCAAGTTGAAACTCTTAGAGTTATCCCTTTCAGCACCAAGTCCCATATTGATAATGATTTTATCAATTTTAGGTACTTGATTCACATTTTTATAATTACATTCTTTCATCAACTCAGGCACTACAGTATTTTTGTAGTGAGCTTGTAAACGATTCATATTTTCAGTTGTCATAAGTCCACGTCCTCCTATCTGTCACCTGACTTAACTACGCGCTTGGTTGTTGATTTCGCTTGAACAGCCTTTGGCGCTGTAGCACTAGTAGATGCCTTTGTTGTTTTTTCTTTAGCTGGTTTATTAGTAGCCTTAACAGCTTTGCCTTTTTTAGCTTTAACTACTTTTTTATCAGTATCTAGCACGGCGCCACATTTTTTGCAAACACGGACATTCTTGCCTTCAACTTCCTTTTTAGCAACACGAGTTGCTTTATCGCAAGCTGGACAAACTACCATTACGTTACTAACATCAATAGCGCCCTCTTGATTTATAATTTGGCTCTTTTGCTTTGTATTTCTAGCTTTCATATGTTTAGTTTGGACATTAACACCCTCAACTACAACTCTAGAAGTCTTAGGAGAAGTTGCTTTAACAGTGCTAACTTTACCTTTATCTTTACCGGTTAATACAACAACTTTGTCACCAGTTTTAACTTTTAAACTATTCATAACTCCTCCCTCTAATTACAACACTTCAGGTGCGAGAGTAACAATTCTCATAAAGTCTCTCTCACGTAATTCTCTAGCAACAGGTCCGAAAATACGTGTACCCTTAGGGTTTTTCTCCTTATCGATTATAACTGCAGCATTGTCATCAAAACGTATATGAGAGCCATCAGCACGTTTGATTTGTTTAGTTGTCCTTACGATAACCGCTTTAACAACATCACCTTTCTTGACAACACCACCTGGGGTAGCGCTCTTTACACTAGCAACAATAACATCGCCTACGCTACCAAATTTTCTTAATGAACCGCCAAGTACACGAATACACATAATGGTTTTTGCACCCGTATTGTCGGCTACTTTTAATAAAGTTTGTGGTTGTACCATAGAAATATTCTCCTTTACTTAGCTTTTTCTATAATTCTAACTAGTCTAAAATATTTATCACGACTCAAATGTCTAGTCTCAGCAATCTCAACAGTGTCACCGATACCACATTCATTATTCTCATCATGAGCTTTAAACTTAGTTGTTTTCTTAACGACTTTGTTATAAAGTGGATGAGGAACATTGCGCTCAACTGCCACTACAATAGTTTTATCCATCTTATCACTAACAACTACGCCGATTTTTGTCTTACGATTGTTGCGATTTACAGTATTTTCCATATTTCCTCCTCACCTTAAGCCTTTTTAGCATCCAATTCTCTTTCACGGAGAATGGTCTTGATTTTAGCAATATCTTTTTTAACAATGTTCAACTGCATAGGATTCTTTAATGAACCCGTTGCGTGAGCAAAACGAAGGTGTAATAATTCTTGTCTAGAACTTTCAAGTTTTTGGCTTAATTCTTCACTTGTCATTTGTCTTAATTCATTAGTTTTCATTATTTACCTCCTCTGCTTTTTGAACTTCTTTCTTTACAAATTTAACTTTGCAAGGTAGTTTATGCCCCGCAAGTCTCAAAGCTTCTCTTGCTTTTTCTTCATCAACTCCACCGAGTTCAAATAAAACTCTACCAGGTTTAACTACCGCAACCCAAAATTCAGGCGCGCCCTTACCTTTACCCATACGGGTTTCAGCAGGTTTCTTACTAACTGGCTTATCTGGAAAAATCTTTATCCAAACTTGACCACCACGCTTGATAAATCTTGTCATAGCGATACGAGCAGCCTCTATTTGATTTGAGGTAATCCAACAAGGTTCAGTAGCTTGCAAACCATACTCACCATAGGTAACTTTATTACCAGTAAGTGCTTTACCCTTCATTCTTCCACGAAAAGCTTTTCTTCTTTTCACTCTTTTAGGCATCAACATATTAATTGTTACCTCCTTCCTCATTCTTAGGAGTTACACGAGTTGTTTTCTTACCAAGGATTTCACCCTTGTAAACCCACACTTTAATACCAATAACACCGAAAGTAGTATGAGCTTCCGCTGTACCATAATCAACATCACTTCTTAAAGTATGCAAAGGTAAAGAACCTTCTTTATAAAAAACGCTTCTAGCAATATCGGCACCGTTTAAACGTCCGCCGACCATGATTTTAACACCCTTAGCGCCAGCTCTCATACCTGAATTTAAAACTTCTTTAATCGCTCTACGCCAAGCAACACGTTTCTCCAATTGTTGCGCGATGTTTTGAGCCATTAAGACAGCGTCCATCTCAGGCTTTCTAACCTCTCTTACATTTATAAAAATGTTTTCACAAGGAGAAATTTTTGCGATTTCTTTCTTTAATGCTTCAACGCCAGCACCTTTAGAACCGATCACCATAGCAGGTTTTGCGGTGGTGATATTTACCACTAATTTTTTATCTGCACGCTCCAAAACAACACTAGCGATTGAACAATTAGCACAGTTCTTCTTTATAAGTTTTCTGATAGCGCTATCTTGAGCAATAAACTTAGCAATGTCTTTCTTATCGCAAATCCAGTTACTAGTCCAGCCCTTATTCACGCCAACACGAAGTCCAATCGGACTAACTTTTTGTCCCATAATCGTCTATCTCCTTTACTCTTTTACCTGATCCAATATAACAGTGATATGACTGCTTCTCTTAATCATCACATCCATTCTACCACGACCGCGGATATTACGACGTTTCATAGTAGGACCTGGAGTCGCATAAGTCTCAGCAATATATAATTCACTCTTATCAAAACCTTTATTCTCGGCGTTTGCCATAGCTGACTCAATTAACTTCTTGATAACAGGAGCTGAAGCATTATTCATACCAGCCACCATAGCAGCAGCGAGTTCAGCTTTTTGACCTCTAACAAGATCCAAGACTAACTTTACCTTACTAGGGCTAACACCAACATAACTAACCCTTGCTCTAGGACGTTTATCAGCTTTTTCAGCTCTAGCAATAGCTTTTTCTCTAATTCTCTTAGCCATGATTAATCCTACCTTTTACCTTTAGTTGTAGCTTGAGTACCCTTGTGCCCCTTAAATGTACGAGTTGGCGCAAATTCGCCCAACTTGTGCCCAACCATTTCAGCTGAACAATACACAGGGATATGTTTTTTACCATTATGAACCGCAATAGTATGCCCTACAAACTCTGGATAAATAACAGATGCTCTAGACCAAGTCTTAACAACTTTTTTACTATTAGTCTCATTCAATTTAGTAATATTTCTCATTAGCCTTTCTTCTACATAAGGCTTTTTCTTTAAACTTCTACTCATTTACATCACCTCTTACTTATCAGACGCACGCTTTATAATTAAGCGGTTTGAATTTTTCTTTTTATTTCTTGTCTTAAATCCAAGTGCAGGTTTACCCCATGGAGTCTCTGGACGAGCTCTACCAACAGGAGATTTACCTTCACCACCACCATGGGGGTGGTCAACTGGGTTCATAACCGAACCACGAACGGTTGGGCGAACACCCATATGTCTAGTCCTACCAGCTTTACCAAGACTAACCAATTCATGGTCAATATTACCAACCTTACCGATAGTCGCACGACAAGCTAGTGGAACCATACGCATCTCACCTGAAGGAAGTCTTAAAGTAACATACTTACCCTCTCTAGCCATAATCATCGCCTCATTACCGGCGCTTCTTACCATAGCACCACCTTTCTTTGGTTGCACCTCAATATTATGAACAGTACTACCAACAGGGATATTACCTAATGGTAGGCAGTTACCAACTTTAATCTCAACTTCTTCACCACTCATAACAGTATCACCAACACTTAAACCAAATGGTGCTAGGATATAACGCTTTTCACCATCTGCATAGTTTAAAAGCGCGATATAAGCACTACGGTTAGGATCGTACTCAATACTAGCAACCTTAGCAGGGATATTGTCTTTGTTACGCTTGAAGTCAATTATACGATATTTTCTTCTATTACCACCACCCACGTGTCTAACAGTGATTTTACCAGAATTGTTACGACCACCACTCTTTTTGATAGTAGCTAAAAGTGACTTTTCTGGAACCGACTTAGTGATTTCTTCAAAAGAAGCAACACTTAACTGTCTTTGACCTGCAGAGGTTGGTTTTCTCTTTTTAATAGCCATTTTCTTCTCTCCTCATCCTAATTATTTAAAGTTCTCAAAGAATTCTATTGGTTTGCTATCCGCTTTTAGCGTAACAATAGCCTTTTTGTATGATGAAGTCTTACCAACGGTTCTTCCGCCCTTAGTATTTTGTGCTTTAGTTTTAGCCTTTACGTTAACCGTATTAACTTTATCAACCTCAACACCAAAAATCTTGTTTACTGCGTTCTTAACATCTACTTTAGTAGCATCTTTACTCACCACAAAAGTGTAAACTTTGTTTTGAATACCAGCATAACTCTTCTCAGTCATAACTGGTCTAATAATAACATTATAAGCATCCATTATTTAAAAGCCTCCTCTAACTGTTTGATTGTAGCTTCGGTCATAATAAGTTTCCTGTTGCTAACAACGTCGTAAGTATTTAAAAGCTCCGCATCTAGCACGCTGATACCCTCAATATTTCTACTAGCACGCATAACTTTCTCATCAGCATCATTCAAAACGATAGCGTTACGACCAGTAATCTCAAATGCGTCAAGTATCTTCTTAACATTCTTTGTCTTACCCTCATCAATATTCCATTTATCAAGAACTATAACATTCCCTTCTAAAAGTTTTTGACTGAAAGCGCTCAAGAATGCAACAACCTTAGCTTTCTTATTGATTTTCTTAGAGAAATCTCTTGGCTTAGACGCAAACACAACACCGCCACCAGTCCATTGTGGGCTTTTGGAAGAACCTTGTCTAGCTCTGCCCGTGCCCTTTTGTCTCCAAGGTTTTTTCGCGTGTCCCCTTACCTCACTACGAGTAAGCGTTGACTTTGTACCTTGGCGTTGATTACTCAAATATGCAACAACCACTTCATGAATAAGCGCTTCATTATAAGGAACAGCAAAAATTTCATCGCTTAATTCCAACTGAGCAACTTCTTTCTTAGAAGTATCGTATATATTAATTTTTGGCATTTTAACTCTTCTCCTTATTTAACTTTTACCGCATTCTTAATGCAAACGAGTCCGCCTTTGGTCCCTGGCACCGCACCCTTAACCAAAATACAATTACGAACCTCATCAACTTTGACAATCTCAAGATTTTGAATTGTAACATTATCATTACCAAACTGTCCAGGCATCTTCTTATTTTTAAATACCCTAGCTGGAGTACTGCTTGCACCAAATGAACCCGCAGGTCTATGACAAGGACCAGTACCATGAGTCATCTTCAATCTATGTGCGCCGTGCC
The DNA here is from genome assembly GCA_964393975.1 of uncultured Lachnospiraceae bacterium. Classification (GTDB taxonomy): domain Bacteria; phylum Bacillota; class Clostridia; order Christensenellales; family UBA1242; genus CALVNN01. The sequence goes on along the minus strand of CAYMVO010000010.1, from coordinate 2,700 downwards.
TCTTAATCATGCCACTAAAACCGTGCCCCTTAGAAACACCACTCACATCAACCATTTCACCTGCCGTGAAAACGCTACAACTGATAACTGAACCAACCTCGTATTCATCAACATTGTCAAATTTAAATTCTTTTAAAAATCTCTTTGCTTCTACATTAGCCTTTTTAAACATACCAAGTTTTGGTTTGTTTAACTTATTCTCTTTGATAGAGTCAAAAGCTACTTGCACTGCGTTATAACCATCTTTCTCAACAGTCTTCTTTTGAGTCACCACGCAAGGACCAGCCTCAATAACTGTAACAGGTATAACGATACCATTTTGGGTAAACACCTGAGTCATACCCAACTTCTTACCTAATATTGCCTTTTTCATCTCATCACCTCTTACAATTTAATATTGATATCAACGCCAGCAGGAAGTTCTAGTTTCATAAGTGTTTCAACAGACTTCGCTGATGGGCTAAAAATATCAATAACCCTTTTGTGTGTACGGATTTCAAATTGCTCACGACTATCTTTATGTTTGTGTGGTGAGCGAATAACTGTAATTACCTCTTTCTCAGTAGGTAGAGGAATAGGACCTGAAACCTTACATCCGCCTCTGTTAGCAGCATCAATTATACGCTCAACCGCTTGATCTAATAAGGTATGGTCATAAGCCTTTAATTTTACTCTTATTTTTTGTGTTGCCATAGGTTTAAATAATCCTCCTTTAGTTTTAACCTCCTAGCAAGCAATTTAGGCGAACACACCGCCGTGTGTTTGTGGGTAGTATTTTTAAAAAAATAAGACCTAAATTCTTACTAGTCGCCCGAATTGGCATCGGACACTTGTCAGTAAAAGTTCTCTCGCCTGTGCTAGTTAACAGGTAGTAACCTTCCACATCATCCCAACTTATGCATTTAGCATATGGTGATTATACATTATGTCAAACAAAAAGTCAACCACTTTTTGAAAATATTTTTAAAAATTTTTCGCCATCCTTATCGCTACAGACAACAAAAACCCTATGCTTAATTTATCATAGAGTTTCTAGCACCACTTTTCTAATTTAAAATAATTTTATTAGAAATTTATGGTTTAACCTTTATAAGTATTAAATATATAACATATTTTAGTGACAAAATCAACACATCTTTGTTAAAGTAATTATAAAAAATTTTGCAAGTTTCTCAACGCACTTTTTACCCACACTCAAAAGAGTATCCTACCCCATTCTCACAGATAAAATCTTTATCTTATACAAAAGCCCGCAGCCCGCCCTCCACCGTATTGATAGAAAAAACACACAAAACTCCACACACCCCTCTTCCACCCTAGAAAAAGTCTCTTCTGTAACAAATTACTCCTCACCACCCTAAACGACCAATCTTTTATAAATCGTATATTTTCTACCCTCTACCAAATAACATATCACACCTCTACAGGCGTTTATACAAAAAAACACTGATGTATAATCTTCAGTATTTTAATCGTTTGGAGCTGATGACGGGACTTGAACCCGTGACCTCTGCCTTACCAAGGCAGTGCGCTACCGACTGTGCCACATCAGCATATTAAGTTTTTAGTGTAATTTTTGCGCTTACTTTTGCTATTTTTCAATCTCACCAAGATAGTACCCACCACCAAACCACAATAGTATATTTTACACTAACAAGCATACTTTATCATACTAACAAAAAAATGTCAAGAACATATTACAAAATTTTAAAAAATTATCGCACAGCATTTTAGTTTAGCTAACACAAAAAGTAAATTATTCTTAAATCATTAAATATGTATATCCAATCAAACTATAAAATAAAAAAATGAATTGAGATTAAGTACCAATGTACTACCTAAGCGAAACTCGCTTTTCTCAATTCAATATTATTATAACCAATTAACTTTCGTTTATACACAAAATCACAAAAATGTTATATTTCTAAAAAATCTAAAGACACAAATTTTATAATTTTCTATAATCAAACGCAAACTACGCCACTTTCAGCCCTTAGAAATCTCACCACCCAAAGATTCTATATAATCATACACGCAACAATACATCAAAAGGACGCTTTCTAATTCACATATTACATCAAACCATGCACCCACAACCGACCATCTTTAACTATCTCCTCACCTCACCGTTCTTCATCACATCACTCGCTCATTCAGGATGACATGCGTTCACTTACAATCTACTTTTCAAAAGACACACTCCTCTATCCGTTATACCACCTTCATAACAAATGCAGGACGGACGCCGACGCTCGTGAGAGTGACATTGCCGTTGTAGACATTGCCAGAATCGATGACGCGGTACGCGCCGCTAGCATCAGTAAAGTGGCCCGCACGAAGCCACCAATAGGTGTTGTTTAAAGTACTAGCGCTCGTACTCTTAGAACATCCCATCACATATCCTAGGTCACTCGCTTTTGATATCTTTAATAATTTTTCAATTAAGTAGGTATTTACATTAAATGTATCAACATAAGTACCACTACTTTGTGATGTTCCCAAGAGGAAGAGTTGGTCCGTCGTAGTGGACTGGGCCGCTTTGCTATTAGCACTGTCATAATATGTCGTCGTTAATGTTTGTGGTTTTAGGTAGTTTTGCGCATCCGTTGTAAACAAGTCATTTATGAGTGTATCTTTCATAAACGTACGTATTTCACTCGTACTCCACTGGTTGCCTTTATCAGTAGTCGAGTTAAACAC
>CAYMVO010000009.1:0-47172 GCA_964393975.1 uncultured Lachnospiraceae bacterium | reverse complement strand
CAGCCACTTTTTTACTCCTTTATATGTTTTCAAAACATATTATATCATACTTTTTAAAAATATGTATATAAAATATCGAAATTCCAATAAATTTTTATAAAACTCGTTAATTCCAAAGTAAATTCAAGAGCAAAATTTTAAAAAAATTTACTTTTGCATCGACATAATGGTTTTTTATTATGTAATTTTAAATTTAATTGCAATACTAAATAAAGTATGGTATAATGCAGTTGAATTTTACATACGGAGATTTTTATGGCTAAAAAGCAACCAATAAATATAGAAGTAAAGGAGACCGATTTGTGTACAGGTCTTACGCAAGAGGAGGTCGATATCCGCACAAAAGCGGGACTAGACAATCCTATAAAAAAAGGTAGTAGTCGTAGTATAATAGGTATCATTTTTACCGAACTACTCACATATTTCAACCTCATATATTTTGTTATCACTTGCATTCTCCTCGCACTTGGACAGGTCACACAACTAACCTTTTTAGTGGTGATACTATCAAACCTATTTATAGGCATTATCCAAAAAATAAAATCAAAGCTCACTATTGACAAACTATCTCTACTCATAAAAAGTACGGTGATAGTCATTCGTGACGGTGAGCGAAAGGAGATAGACACAGATTCGCTCGTTCGTGATGATATTATGGAAGTGTCACTCGGCAAGCAAATCGGCGCGGATAGCGTGGTGGTTGACGGTGTGTGTAATGTAAACGAAGCACTGCTAACAGGCGAATCGCTACCAGTCAAAAAGCAAATCGGCGACCATTTGCTAGCGGGTAGTTATGTGGTAGGCGGTTCGGTGCTAGCGAGAGTAGAGAAAGTCGGTGATGAAAACTATATCCAAAAGCTTACCAGCGAGGCAAAAAAATACCGCAAACCAAAATCGGAGATTTTAAACTCGTTGAATAGTATCATCAAAGTCATCGGTATCGCCATTATACCGCTAGCATTTTTACTGTACATTAGTAGTAGCGGTTTTGCGTACAATGTGGATAATGTCCTAAAGACTTCGGGCGCTATCTTGGGTATGATACCGTCGGGTATGTTTCTTCTCACCTCCACCACTCTAGCGGTCAGCGTTATTAGACTATCTGAGCACAACATTTTAGTACAAGAACTTTATTGCATAGAAATGCTTGCCCGTGTCAATATGGTTTGTATGGACAAGACAGGCACTATCACCGATGGTAGTATGAATGTCACCGAAGTCACACCTATTAGCAAAAGGCTCGCTAGACCTATGGAAGACATTATCGGCAATATGCTAATAAGCGTGACCGAAGACAACCCTACAATGCTCGCGTTAAAAGCGCACTTTAGGAGGAATAGAGAGCTAAAGGCGGTGAATTTTATACCTTTTAGTAGCGAGACGAAATATTTTGCGGTAGATTATGGCAAAGACGGTGTGTATTATTTGGGCGCACCCGAATACTTGACCGACAAAGAAGATTTACTAAAGACGGTAGAAAAATACGCTTCATTAGGCAATCGTGTATTGCTTCTAGCGCACTCTAAGAATTACGAAGGCGCTAAAATAAGGCAAAAAAGCGAACCGCTAGGACTCGTCGTACTAGAGGATAATATTAGAAAAGATGCGATAGATACCATTGCGTACTTTAAGGAAAACGGCGTAAACCTCAAAGTAATCTCAGGCGACAACCCTCTCACCGTTGCCGAAGTCGCTAGAAAAGCGGGTGTCGCGGGTGCGGATAAATATATTAGTTTGCAAGATATGAGTGATGAAGAGGTATTTAATATTGCAAACGATTACAATGTGTTTGGGCGTGTCTCTCCTCAACAAAAAGAAATCCTTATCAAAGCGTTCAAATCTGGCGGTAACACCGTCGCTATGATTGGCGATGGCGTGAATGATATTTTAGCGCTAAGAGAGGCGGACTGCTCTATCGCTATTGGCGCGGGTAGCGAGTCAGCTAGAAATGTGAGTCACTTGATACTGCTCGACTCCAAATTTAGCAGTATGCAACACGTAGTCAGCGAAGGTCGTAGGAGTACAAACAACCTACAAAACACCTCCGTTATGTTTCTCACTAAGACCGTGATTTGTATCACTTTGTGTCTATTTTGTATCCTATTTAGACTACAATATCCTTTTAGCCCTAATCAGTTAATGATACTAGAATTGTTTGCGATAGGCATACCTTCATTCTTCTTTGCTCTGCAACCAAATAAAAACCTCATAAAAGGTAAATTCCTAGAGTCTATCCTATTAAAATCATTCAACTACGGTCTATCGGCGTTAATATTTATTATGCCACTTTACCTATTTGCAAGTAAATCTTTCTCCGTAAAAGAAATAGAGACTATGATTATATTGATAGTGACCTTCAACTCTATATTTGTAATGTTAAAGCTCGCCATTCCGTTTAATAAATACCGTTTTGCAATATTTACGTCTATGACTATTTGCGCTATTTTGAGTTTTATATTTTTATCAAATGTGATAGGCACATCACTATTTTTAGGGACGCCACTATTCAACTTCTTAAACCTTGAGACCTTGACTAGCACACATCTATTTATATGTTTAGCGCTTATAGCACTACTTCCTTTTACACAGATGCTTTTTATGACTATATCAAAAAAGATTATATCTCTTGTAAAACACACCCACGCTCATACAAATAGACGCACAAACATATAAATAATTGATAGACAAACCACATTTACGCGCATATAGATAATTGAATAGATAGACAAATAATCAGTAATAATAAATAAACACACTTACGCATTTACGCGCATATAAATAAATGGATATAAAGATAAAGAAAGTTTTAAAAACATTCACTTAAGACTTTCTTTTTTTACTTTTGACTTTTATACTTAATTGATAAATACAATAAATACTTTTTTTAAAATATTCCTTTTCATTTTATTAATTTGTTTTGTTAGTGAAAAGTTACCATTGACAATAAGAAAATAGTTTGATATAATCCAAAATAGGAGGTGTACCCACTATGAAAAAAACATTATTTAACGTAAAAAATTTATTCATTGTGCTATCTATAATTATTATAAGCTTGTCAGCGGTTTTCTGTATCGAATACAAAGACGGCAAAAAGGTACAAGAGGCACAAGCACTAGAATGGGTAGACAGTTTGATGGACACATCTATTGGAAAGGGTGTATCAAAGATAGCACCTACCTTTACCGTTGTAAATGGAGCTATTTCTCTCGTGGGAAGTATTTACAAAGGCGTTAATGCTACGATAAGCGCCGATGATGGTGAAGGCGTTGAGGCGTTTTTCAAGGCTTTGATAGGTGCAGAGACTGCCGGTCAAAAAGCTATTTTAAACGAACTAGGTGATATAAAAGAGTCTATAAATCAAGTCTCGGGGAAAGTTGATGCGATAAATAATAAACTCACCACGCTAAATAGCAAACTAGACGGTATAACAAACCAACTAAATGGAATGCTAACAGTTATCAATTCTAGCGTTGAGGATATCAAGGTCAGTTTGTACAAGAGTCAACTCGAGATGCAAGATTGGACGACAATTTATACTCAAATTAGCAATTTTTATACCAAGTACGCTGATGTTAGGACGACTCTAACGACTCATATTGATACAATAAACAAGAGGAATGCCGATTTTGAACAATTTTTACAAAACGCATATTCTCTTGAAAATGGCGAAGAGATTAGAGCGGTCGTGGAAAAAATCACGCTAAATTATCAAGACTCTTATGATGCTTTGTCGCAAAGCGAAAAAGACTTGTTGGAGACAACGGTTGGGCTAAATAACAGTTCTTATAAAATAGGGAAATACATTTCAGATTATAACGAATATCTTTACAAATATTTAAAAGATGACGTTTACACACGTTTTGCGAGCGGATATAGTAGCAATATGTATCTAACTTTTCAAAATATGGCAGATTATATCTTGGGTAACAAAAACGAATTAGGCTCAGGTATTGGCGAAGTCTTTTACAAACTCGCAGTTATGGGTTATGCTACTAACACAGAAGCTCACATTGCATATAAAAAGTTCGTCTCAAATGTTTTGACCGATTTTATTTTGACGGGTTATGTTTGCGATATGTCTTTAAAAATGCAAGCAAAATATTTGTCTGCAAACAATGGAAATAATAGCGAAATACAAACTTGCAAAGATTACATAGAAAATATAAAAGCTATCACTTTAAAATGTATCGCCTACTTGGACTATGAATACAAAAAATGTATCAATGATTATGACCTAGACGGCTTTACGCCTAGTTTTGGCTATACAATAAATGATTACATTGTGTTTTATGGAAATCCAGTAAACCTAATTAGTCAAAATAAATACGTGCTAAAAAGAGATTATGCTCCTAACGAATTGTATGTAAACGAGTCCTATATTTATTTGGCTAGCGGTGAAAGTTTTGAGACGAAAATTTATTATGACAAACAAGAAATTCAAAGTTATTTTGACTATGTTAGCAGTGATGAAAATGTCGCAAAAGTCTCCTCTACTGGCATCATAACTGGTATAACATCTGGCGATTGCATAATTAGTTTAAAGCTAAAGAGTACAGGAAAGACTTATCCTATTATCTCAGTTTCGGTATCTAATGCGTATGTCGAAAAAAATGGTACGACTAATAATGTTTATGAGTTTGGCAAGGGGTTACAAAATCAATTTTCTTGCAACGGAGACGGACTGACGTATCACTATGGCTCGACCATTATGTCTACCTCAATAGTGTTTGATACGGATAAAAGCAAATTGCACTCAATCTCTCAGTCACTAGATGCTTATGATAACTTTTTGACTGAATTTTCAATCTTTTGTAACAATGAAAATGTTATTATAGATGACGACACTATAAGGACACATATCACGACATCGGGTGCGATCACGCTAGTCCATAATAATAAGGACTTTATCATTCAAATACCTATCATTGGTGATACAAATCATTATAAAGTCGGTGACGCTAATGTTTCCAAAGAAAAAACAGATGAAGAAAGTAATACAGTGTATGTCTATACAAAAGAGCAACTACTTGCATTAAGAGAAAGCTCAACTAAAAAGTCCGATAACTATATCTCTTTTGATTACAACATAAAACTAATGGCGGATATTGACTTTGAGTGGGACGTTTGGGAGACGTGCTGGCAGATTAAGGGAGTCTTTGACGGAAATGGTCACGTGATCAAAAATATTACTATTCAAGGTATTTTTGAGCTTACAGAAACTGTTAGTCGTACGGTATTTGAAATTGCCCTTATAGCAGGCGTGTCAGATGATGAGATAATCAAAGATTATCTTGATGGTAGCGAGCCAAGTATGTATAGTTATACTTTAACGGAATATTATGGTCTTTGCAAAGACTTGACGGGTGAAATTAAAAATTTGACACTAGAAAATATTGCATACAAGCCCGCTGATTTAAATAGATTGGTTGACGATCAACACTGGTTTACACGTATTAAAGACAAAAGCGAAATGACTTTGTCGAGTTGTGAGTATAGAGTCTTATGTGGTAAAATTATTGATTGCTACACCAATATTGAAAATTGCGTCCTAACGGGAACATCGACTATCAGTGAAACACGTTCTTTCAACTATTATGCGTATACTTATAGAATTAGTTGTAGTGCAAATTATATAGCCTATGGTAAAATAAAAAATTGTATAAATGATTTAGACCTAACTATAGATTGTAATAATAAAGACTTCAAGTTAAATGTTTCAGGCTTTTATTCTACTACTTTTTCGTGGTATAACGGTGGAGAATATACAGAGACTCCGTTTTACAATCTATACTCTGGCAATATAAAAGTAATAAATATTGTAGACAATTCAAAAGTCAATATAGCAAGGTTCTCCTTGTCTTCAGACTACAATGCGGGAAATTGTTTGTATTACGAAGGCACGGTTTGTTCCTCTACAAACACAGCTAACGAAACAAAATATTTTACAACTGATAATTACGGGAGCAAGGTTACTTGGAACGAATCTACTAGCAACGAGTTTTGGACTAGTAAAGAATTTAAAAATTTTGACACCACAAACGTTGTCGCACCATATACTTTGCCAAAACCAAAACAAGCACATATAAAAGCGAATTTCTCAAAATTCAAAGCGACCTACATTGTTGGTGAACAACTTGATATTGCAAACCTTCAAATTTTAGATGAAAACAATAATGACATTACTAGCCTTGTTAGTTTTTCAAATTTTGACAATTCAACAGTCGGAGAGAAAACTATAACAGCGTCTTATAAGACTGAGACCTTAACGTTTAAAGTGCAATACACCGATTATGAAAAAGGTTGCGGTATCTCTTATCTTTCAGGCAAAAACGGGACAGGAGAAAATATTGATAAATATGGTTTTGTCCAAAATTCAAAAATCGTTTTGAGTGGCGAATTATTTACAAAAGATGGTTACGCTCAAACGGGCTGGTCAACGACTGACGGCGGAGAAAAAATTTATGAGTTGTGCCAAAAAATTGAATTGACCGAAAATCTATCTCTTTATCCAGTGTTTAATAAGGTTTATAAGCTAATGTTTAATTTGGACGGTGGCGAAGTAAATGAAACATTTATTTTGCCAGAAGATTATGTTTCAACAAAGACATTGACTTTACCTAGCGAACAAGAAATCCATAAATCAGGATACGTTTTCCTTGGTTGGACCTTGACAAACGACGCCGATGACGTCGAATACATTAAGGAAGTCAACGCAACGGAAATAGGTGATAAGACTTTCTACGCAAAATATCAAAAAGTTGCCGAACCTAGCACCGATGATGATACTAGCACGGGCGATGGCTCTAGCGCTAGTGATAGTGATGTAAAAAATCCTACCTCAACGCAAAATATTGTTATAATGGTTTTAGTTATCATTGGTTTACTTGGAGTAACTATTTTAATCATTGCTTTACTAAAAAAGAGAAAAAACAATAAAACAAATAGATTGATTACAAACAATGATAAAACCATATCAAACAAAACAAAAAAATCTAGCAGTAAAGAAATAAAAAACAATGATAAAAAAATAAAAGACAGTAACAAAATCACAAAAGATGATACAAATTCAATAAAAACTAAAATAGATGACAAATCAAAAGCACTTAAAAATCTAGACGCCGACTCTAAAAATGACATCAAACAAACAAAAAACAAAACAAATCTAATAAATAGCGATATAAAATCATCCACTAAGGCAAACATAGAAAAAAATAAAGATACCACAAAAAGTATCACCGCCCAAGCAAAAGATGATAAGAAAATAAAAGACGCTAAAATAAAAGATACTAAAACGACAAAAGACACTAAATCAATAACAAACACGAACAAAATAAAAGATACTACCCCCGTAGCAAAGACTGATAAGACATCAAAAGACGCTAAATCAATAAATACTAGCAAAACAACAAAAACCAGTAAGAAAATAAAAGTTGACAAAAAATCAAATGATACTAAATCAATAAACACCAACAATAAGTCAAAAGATACTATCAAAGCGACAACAAAAGGCACAAAAACAACAAAAATTGATAATAACTCAATAACTAAATCAAAAACAAGAGATACTATCAAAAGCAAAAAATAATCTTGTCTACTAAGACAAACCTTGCTTTTATAATAAAGACTGGGGACAATTTATCCCCTGTCTTAGACTAAAGACAAATACAATTTATTAATGATTGTTTTTGTCTTTTTTCTTACCTAACTAGTAGTTCTTATGGTTTAATTGTTAGAGACACTAGTTTTTTCATTATTTTGTTTTTAGTCGCTCTTTTCAGACTTTTTCCGCTTCCATTTTGCTAACTTTTTTAAATTCATACACGCAAAAGTTAATGTCACCTGTATTGGCACTCAGACTGTAGACAAATGTTTACAGTCTTTTTCAATTTTCAATATTAAAAATATAAAAATAAACTAATAAGATTGTCCCCTGAAACGCCACCACACCATATCATCCTGAGTAGGCACTTTTGTGCCGTCACCGAGACCAACGCAAAAAACCACTTGCGGAATGTAAAAGCACTCGTTAAAGGGTGCTTTTTTGGTAAATGGATACTTAATTAAAAAAAACACCAACTATAAAAGTTAGTGTTTAATGATAGGGACTATCCAAAAAAATAATCGCCCTAATGAATTCCCCATCTGGGTACCACGCTTTGCGTACCTGTCAATTAAGACCACCAAGGGCGTGTATGTATTATATAATACATATTTATTATAATATAGGAGAAGAAATATGTCAAGATATTTTCAACAGAAAAATAAAGATTTAGTAAGTTTAGATATAATGACTGCTGATGAAGTCTGGGATATTGATAAAAATAGGAAAAGAAAACCTAGATTAAGAAGTGGATATGATTATTATGGTAGAGTTGATAAAGGCTCTAGTGCTTTTATAAAAAGAACAAACAAATATGGACAGAATTATAAATTTGTAGAAGATACTTGCAAATTACCAAAGAATGCAAAAAACAAGATAGTTGACTTGTTTGATAATAAAAATAAACGAGTTGTCTATCTAGTAAAAAAATAAGCGGTACTTGCATTTGCTACTGTGGTAGCGATTGTAGCGGCGGTGAATGGTGTCAGTTTTGGCGACCAAATAGTAAATTGGTTCGGTGGTGGTGCTAATAACATTCCTGCAGTAGTAGAAAAGTAACACTCACCTATCAGTAAACCGATAGTGATTTAAATATGCGAAACTTATTTTTGATAATAACAATTTTGATATTGGTAGTGCTTTTTGGCACGATACCTTTGACCTTGCTAGCTGAATTATTTAACTACCTCAGTATTGGCTTAAAATGGCTAGCAAACCTCATAAACATATGGGGCTGGCAAGGTGTAATGTAAAGTAAAGGCACTCGTTAAAGGGTGCTTTTTTAAAAAATTATTAAATAAAGGAGAATAAATGGCAAGAAAAACTCAATTAAAAAGCAAAGATTTGTGTAATTTACAAGTTCTTACAGCGGATAAAGTCTGGAATAAAGATCACAAAACTTTACGTAAAGATTTAAAGATCTATGGTAAGGTAGAAAAATGTTTTTCCGCTTATGTTTCTAACACGAACTTAAAAGGTAAAAATAATAGATATGTTGAAGATTTTAACAATCTCAATAAAAAGACAAAAAATGAAATTGTAAAAAAATTTAATAATGAAAATAGAAAAGTTGTTTATTTGGTTAAGAAATAAAAAATATTAGCATTTTTGCTAATATTTGATAAGTCTCACCAAGTCAAATGACTTACATATTATGTTACTTCTAGGTTACTTATCTGGTTACCACTATGTTGCGTAACTCTCCTATTCGGAACTGCGAAGTTAATATATTATTACACAATAATTTTTGATTGTCAATAAAATTAAAAAAATAAAAGGAGGTAAAAAAAAGAAGATGACTGATTATATAATCGGGATAGCGATAGGTATAGTCGTGGCGCTAGTATGAAGTATGTGCAGGTGGTCTTAGGACACAGTAGCTATGAGGTAACGGCGAACATTTATGTAGATGTATTAGACAACTTTTACAAAGCGGAAACGGCGAAAATACAAGGAATATTTGACATATAAACAATCTTTGACCGATTGAAAGGAGCGGTCAAAATAAAGCAAAAAGACTAGGCGCAAAACCTAGTCTTTTTCTATGCTGGTGACGCTAAGGAGAGTCGAACTCCTCACTCCGCCGTGAAAGGGCGATGTCTTAACCGATTGACCATAGCGCCATAAATGGTAGCGGTAGGTAGGATCGAACTACCGACCTCCCGGGTATGAACCGAGCGCTCTAGCCAACTGAGCCATACCGCCACACACAATCGTATTTATACTATATACTAAAATTATCGATTTGTCAACACTTTTTTAAAAAAATTTCTTTCCTCTTTACCATTCGTTTACACTCAGACCGATATTAAAATAGTAAAATTTAGTTGACAATTTTGACCAAATATGATAATATACTATTATAAATGATATGCGGGTGTAGTTCAGCGGTAGAATCTCAGCCTTCCAAGCTGATTGCGTGGGTTCGACTCCCATCACCCGCTCCAATAAAGCGCTAAGACCGTTGAGCTTATGGTTTTAGCGATTTTTAATAACTGCAAGATTAAAATTTAATTGACTAAACTTAGGCGCAGACCAACAATTAAATTAATTCAAAAATACTAAATACACTGTAAAGGAGTACAAAAAATGAAAAAAGCAATTATCGGAGTTGTATCTAAAAACATTACCTTAAATGATTTTTATGATTGGTCGTGGCAGAGAATAAGCAATGATGTTCGCTATAGCGTGAATAAAAACGGCGGACTCGTGATGGGAATACTCCCCCAAACAACAAGAAAAATTTTTAATCAATCTAGCGAGCCTGAAAATATAGCCTTGACCGAGACCGAAAAAACAGATTTAATCACTCTATTAAATATGTGCGACGGAATCATTCTCCCAGGCGGAATAACTTCTCATAACTATGAGGAATTTATTGCAAAATACTGCTATGATAATGATATACCTTTATTAGGAATTTGTTCGGGCTACAACAGTATTATTCGTGGACTAGGTGGGAAAGCGGAAAAAAATCAAGATACTGATATTCACGATAGACCTGACTTGACCTACGCTCACAAATGCATAATCACAGATAAAGACTCCTTGTTTGCTAAGATTGTGAAAGAAGATGTTTTTGATGTAAATAGCGTACATAGTTACATTGGAACACACATCCCAAACGAATTAGCAGTCGTTGCAAAGAGTGATGATGGACAAGTGGAAGTCGTGGAAGCAAAAGACAAAAAGTTTTACATTGGCATAAAGTACCACCCCGAACTACTAGTCGATATAGACAAAAAACAGAATGACATTTTTACATACTTTTTAAATGTATGCAGTAATCACTCAAAGTCGACAAAATAAAATCTTTTCTACTAAAAACACAAAAGGACTTGCATATAAAAATGAAGCGATCACATTGTGACCACTTCACAGCAATGCTCATTACCGCCGAAAAAACACTTATTGCAAGTACAATCCTCATCATCTTACTTATGTTTTCTGTCATTACTTACTCTTTTTAATATTAGTTTAAAATCATTTAATATTTTGCGTGCCAATAATTCTAAGTCTATTATTTTAATATGCAACTAAGCATATTTAATCGTACATTCCTATCCGCCCTCATATTTCTTAATGGTGATTACTATATTATTAGCAATTTGTGATAATGTAAATTCATTCGTAGAGAAACTATCTCTCAAAGTAACTTTCTCAAAATACAAATATATTTGTGTTCCCCAAATATTGCTCGAAATATAACCTGTGTCGCCGTTGTCTAACTCTATCTTTATACTAGGAGAACAATTTAGTTCATTAGAAAAAGCGATATATTGAGATATCTTCAAACTCCCTTTTAGCAAATTATCAAGCTCTGTGAGGGGATTAAACAAGGGTGGCATTTCAATATTCTTTATTACTCGCCCCTTGTAAGTATAAAACTGAGGTTTATCAAAAAATCCAACTTCCAAAATATATTTCACGCCTTTTTGCCTCACAACAATATCCTCAATTGATTCGCTAATCGCAAGTATATTTTGGCACAAAATCTCTTTATCTTTGTCCAATCCATAAATCATTTTGTAATTTGTTGTAACATTCAACAATGTTTGCTCAAAATCAAAGCAATCTTCATCAACATCTTCAACAAAAGCACCCCAGCAAGAAAACTCGTATTGGTTTTCTCTAAAAAATATTTGCAACAAGCCAAATTTCCCGCATAGTCTAAATGTATCGCGGTCAATTTCTTCAAACTTTAACCCATTACTTTTTGCAAATTTGCTAACTATTTCTTTGTGATTTATTGTCATGTTCACCTCTATTAAATAGGACTACCATACCAAATATGAATCTCATGGTTCACGTCATGGAAATGATAATAGTATTTGCTACCAATTTTCGTGTTGTGTGTTTCTATTTTTAGTTTACCAAAATTCTTACCACTATCATACAAGTATGGACCTACGGCATTCGCTAGTCTTGCCGCGTCTATTCTATTTTGCGTATAAATACCAACAAAAGCACTCTGCGGAATAGACTTAATATCAGTATTTACTTGTGGATCCAATTTACCAACATCTACATTTGATACATTTACCAACGCTCCCGTAGCATTACTTAATATTTTGTTTAATGGTCTAAAAGCATTTAACACTGCCAAAGCTTCAATCCATTTTAATTTGACTTTGGATGCTTGCAATGTAGAGTCTTTTGTACAATACGCTATTTGGTAAATCCTTATGTCGCGTGGAGGCTGTTTTGCTTTTGCCTCATCGCTGGCAGACAAAGTTAGATACTTATCTACTGTAGTTGTTGCTACAGGCTTTGAAAATAACCGCCTAAAAAAATTGCCAATATTAGTAAAAGCATTACTTATAGTTTCACCCACAGGCACATAAAAACTCGGATTCTGCACAACAGGCACAACCGCAACGGTAAATAACAAAGCAACAAACAAGCCACACGAGAATAGCGTTAAGGCTAAACAATCCTCTTTATTCCAGCCTAACGTATCCTTTACTGATATTACAGATCCATTTTCTAATTTCAAAAACAAGTCATCTTTATTTTCCTCATAATATGGTTTCGCATATTCGGTAGATTGCTCAATCAAAACCCCATCAGCATAATTGTATGTAATAACCTCAAATATGTTATTCTCTATATCATAAATGGTAGAATATTTTAATACAAAATTCTTTACTTCCGATGACAAGAAATCAATACCGTAATTAGCAGTATTCAAATTTATAGTTCCTGCAAACACGCATTTATCATCTTTTACATCGGTTTCATAATCAGAAAACTGATTAAGAAAAGCCTCATAGCTTTCTTCATAACTCAAATTCCCAATCGCATCTACATCTATTTGACGTGTTACTAATTCTGTTTGTTGAGCACGACAAAAGAATACTAGAGAAAATACTACAGCTAGAATCACGCTTAACGAAATACATAATAAACTTTTTTCTATCTTGCTTTGAGACATTCTTACACCCCCAACCTTTATAATATCATAAAACCTTTAATATGTCAATCATTGCACAAATTTTCCCTAAACCCCAATTTAACTCAAAATAATTAAACAATTTTAAAGTGTAAGTTTATCAAAAAGCATACGTATTAATTTTATCTAACTTTTGAAAAGTACATATCAAGTCATTAGTTATGTTAGTTTGATTTATAATTGTTATTTATTTCAATAATTCATAAATTATTTTTATAAAAAAACTACAAAATAAATAGATATTATGAAGTTAAACCCAATTTTTACATACTTTTTAAATGTATGCAGTAATCACTCAAAGTCGACAAAATAAAATCTTTTCTACTAAAAACACAAAAGGACTTGCATATAAAAATGAAGCGATTACATTGTGACCTCTTCATAAAAGCATAAGTCCTTTTTTTTATTAAAACTTATCTACATTTTTTAATAGCACCTCAAACAAGTCTACATCGTACAAGTTTTTAGGTAGATTGTCTATATCAAAAAAGCGCAACTCCTTTGACTCACTATCCACTCTAGGCTCCCCTTCGTATTTATTAGCCACAAAGACGGCGGCGTTGATATAGCTGACCTCATCGCCATTATAGAGATGTCTACGACTCTCACCCGACACAACGTCGAGCAAAATCAAATCTTCTTCTTTTATAATCAAGCCAGACTCCTCATACGCCTCACGTATAGCGTTTTGAGCAAATGACTCGCCCACCTCTTGAAATCCACCGAGTATCCCCCACAAATCATTATCCGACCTATGTTGTAAAAGCACTTGACCTTTTTCATTTCTAACAAACACTACCGCACCACAAAAAATAGGAATGAATTTTTTGTACAATTTACCCATACATTTTTTAAACAAAGCGAGATAACCGACCTCTTTACTCAATGTCATCATATCAAAAGCGTCCAAATCTTTTATAAGTTCGTATACTTGTTCCGTAGTCAAATCGTTTTTTTGAATTTTATTTTTTATTTCTTGTAAATTTTCCATTCTCATAAATTCCTTTTATTTAGATAATAAATATTATACCACACACAAAAAAAATTGTCTATGAAAATTTAATATATTGAAAATTTACCACATAAAATATACAAATTTATCTAGGAGACAAATTATGAAGTCGCTTTTTAAAGCAGTAGCCCTCATTACCGTATTTAGCGTGTTGACTCGCGCGAGCGGTTTTTTATTTAGGATATACTTAGCGAGGACAATAGGCGAGGTAGACTTGGGACTTTATCAAATCGCATTCTCTGTTTTTGTTGTTCTTCTCACCGCAGTGAGTAGCGGACTACCCCTAACAGTATCAAAACTCACCGCCGAATACACCGCACAAAACAAGCGCCAAAAACAAAATTCTATGGTCACCGCATCGCTAATAACAGGTGGACTAGTCGCTATTGTATTATGTCTTGTCCTCGTTATATTCAATAGACACCTCACCATTTTATTCCCCGACACACGTTGCGCGTTTATACTCATCTCACTACTACCGGCGGTCGTCTTTAGCAGTGCGTACTCGGTGTTTAGAGGTGTGCTATGGGGTAACAAAAGATATTTTATTGTGTGCTTTGTAGAGTTAATTGAGCAACTTAGCCGAATAATTATATGCGTACTAGCGTTATCATTTTTATTCAAGACGGTAGACGGTTCCTTGATAGCTAGCATATCACTAACAATTGCGTGTATGATATCATTTATTATTATCACAATTGTCTATTTCAAAAGCGGTTTCTCACTCGCTTCGCCAAAAGGAGCATACAAAAATGTCATCGCCCCGTCCGCATCTATCACGGGTGTACGCATACTGACTAGTCTCATCCAACCTATCGTCGCAATAGTCGTACCCTTGCGAATGATATCAGCAGGTTACACGAGCGAGCAGGCGCTTATGCAGTTTGGGGTAGCAATGGGTATGACCTATCCTTTACTATTTCTTCCGTCGACAATAGTAGGATCTTTAGCTATGGCACTTATACCCGACCTCGCCTCTGCGCACGCATCCAACGACCAATCGCACATAACAAAAAGGATACAGACGTCTATACTATTTAGCTTTTTTGTAGCGTCGCTTTGCATACCCGCATACATAGCACTCGGCGAACCTATCTGCACTATTTTATTTGACAACGCGCAAGCAGGCGTTTATCTAACAAACTCAGCGTGGGTAATGATACCTATTTGTGTGAGTGGTATTTCTATGACTATACTAAACTCATTAAATCTAGAGGTAAAATCTATGAAAAACTTTATAATCGGCGTAGTATTTATGCTACTAGCGTTGTGGTTTTTACCAAAATATATTGGCATAGAAAGTATGATAGTTGGGATGGGCGGGTGTATGCTAATGGCGACACTTTTAAATTTGCGAATGATAGAAAAAGCCGTACCAAGCCTAAACTACCGCACCAAAAGTCTATATCTAATACTAATTGCCGTACCCGTGACACTTCTTATGCAAAATTTATACGGGATATTATCGCTACTACTACCGACTCTAGTCAATATCATACTAAGCGGTGGACTATCGGTGATATTGTATGCGTTTTTGTGTTACATATTTAATATAGTAGAGATAAAAAGTTTCTTTGTCCGCACTAAACCTAACAAAATAAAATAATACTGCATAAAACTAAAAACTTTACACAAGACTATAGTATGATTACAGTAATAGTTAGGTGTTTAATAATTTATATCATCGCCCTTATCATAATGCGTATAATGGGCAAACGCCAAATCGCACAAATGCAACCCTTTGAACTCGTTATAACACTCATCATTGCGGACCTTGCCACCATTCCTATGGCGGACGTATCGATACCACTCGTAAACGGAATAGTGCCACTTATAGTACTAGCAATCTTACATTTTATAATAACATTTATTAGTTGCAAGTGGCTACGCAGTCGTGAATTTTTCAATGGTAGACCAATCGTTTTGGTAGATGAAAACGGCATTGTTGAGGACTCTTTAAAAAAACTAAATGTCAACATTAATGATATAGTGGAAGCGTGTAGATACGCAGGATATCTAAGTCTTAGTGATGTACAGTATGTGATAATGGAGACAAACGGAAATATCAGCATTATACCAAACTCTGACAACACACCAGTCACTCGTGAAGATTTAAAAATAAAAGAGGATGAGCCTTCCCTTCCGACAATAATCATTAGTGACGGCAAGTTTAGTAATGAAAATATGAAGATTTTGCGACTACAAAAAGAAAATGTCGAGACTTTCTTGAAAGACCACAACGCAAGCGTTAAAGATATTATCATAATGAGTTACACCGAAAACGGCGAAATCTTGCTACAAATACGAGGACAAAAAAAGATGACGCTAAATCAAATCTTGGCGGACACAAGAGGTGACAAATGAATAAAAAATTTGTAATTATTATAGTTATGGTTTTGATGCTAATCGTCTTAGCAACATTTGAAGTCTTATACGCAAAAGAGACTATAAATACAATAGATAATAGACTCAAACAAATACAAACAGATATCACAATATCAATAGATACGAATAGCGATAGCGGACAGATACTCAAAAATACATCTGCCCTACTAGATTATTGGAACGAGCGAGAGAGTGTGTTATGCCTTATGTTTAACCACAATGATATGAAAGACTTAGGTAAAGAACTCACCGAGACTAAAGCGTATCTAGAAAAAGAAGACTTACTCGAAGCATACATTCATACCAAACTTGCCATACTACAAATAGAAAGTTTGCGTCATATTATTCAAATAAACTTTCAAAATATTCTATAATCTTAAGCCACCTATGGCAATAAAAAAACCGTAAAATCTTTATGCAAATTTTGCGGTTTTTTACTATCATTAATATTTATATGCATTTTTACATAGCGGACATTCTTTATCTTTGCTTTTTCTCTCGTACCCACAACTATCACACTCCAAACGCACATCCTCCCCGCTTAGACTCAATCTAATATCCTTCAAGTACGCCAAATGGTTATATTCCGCCTCCGCTAGCATTATCATCACACGAGAAGCGTCTCTGTACCCCTCATCAAACGCTACTTTTGCGTACACTTCGTATTTACTTTTGTTGCCTTCCGCCCTTTCAATTTCGTAGTCTAATTGTTTCACTGTATCACTCCCAAGCGGATTTTTCACTATTACATTTACTTCAAATGCTTTACTTTCGCCGTTTATATCATTTATCAAATCACTCACAATCAACAGTCGCTTATACTCCATTATTGCAAAATCGCAAAAATATCTAGCACCACACCCGTACCCTTTTTCGCGGAAAAATTGCGATAAAAATCTATACCGCACAAAAGCTTGACACTTATTTAAATACACCCTACATAGATGTTCCAAAGTCTTATTCATATCACACCTCAAAAAAATTATTACCAAACACCCCAAAAAGTATTCGGTAATAACTCTAAAAGACTTGTCTTTTGCTTGCAACATCCAATCCTTACTGTCTTTTTTTGGTATATAGTCATAAAACGACTAAGGGACCTTCTGCTCCTGATTTATTTTATAATTTGTAAAATTCTTTCTTAGTGAGCGTAGTTAGGCATAAAAATTCAATTTTTTCTTTAAAAAGCCGACTTAGTACTAGCACTTTTGTAGCTCATTAAAAAAAGAAACAAGGCAAATGCAAATCAAATGCGATGTTCCTTTTTTTGTTAGCTTCAAAAATTACCAACTAAAAATCGGTTTTCTTAGGTCTACTCCACTATCTCAATGTTACCAAACTTGCCGTCGTTTCTACGATAAATCACATTGATGAGACCAGTCTCAACATTGTTATAAATGTAAAAGTTATGGTCACTCATCTCTAGCATCATTTGCGCATCTTCGGTCGTAATAGGCACGCCCAAACTAAAGCGTTTTTGCTTTACCACGGCATTTATAGGAGAAAGTTCGCGCTCTTGCACAAACTCAAACACATCCTCATCAAATGCGGTGCCACGCAATTGAGACTTCACCTTTTCTTTGTTTTTAACGATTTGTCTTTCAATCTTAGGTAATGCAAGGTCAATATTTACATACATATTTTCGTTGTTGCCGACCTCGGCACGCCAAAACATACCTTTAGAAGAAATGCTAACCTCCATTTTGTAAAGTTCCTTTTGTTGCTTGCAGACAATCTTAATATCGGCATTATCCTCAAAGTAACGATTTAGCTTTTGCACTTTACTCTCAATGACCTCTCTAAGTCTATTAGAGATATTATAATCTTTACCAATAATTTCAATCTTCATAGTTAGCCTCCTTAAATTTATACTTATATTTTACCAAATTTTTTTACACTTAGCAAGCAAATTTACTAATTATTAAAAACTAACTTGCCCTTCTCCTCACGCACGGTAATAGTGTCGCCGTTGTGAATCTCGCCATTTAGCAGTTTGTCCGCCAAATTATCCTCAATCTCTCTTTGTATCAAACGCTTAAGTGGTCTTGCTCCGTACTCCAAATCGGTACCATTATCCACAATATGCTTTAACGCACTTTCGGTAAACTTTAGCGTAATACCCCTATCTTGCAAACGTTTATTGACATTTTGTATCATAATCTTAGCTATGCTTGCTAATTGCGACTTATTTAGACTATGGAATACGATTATGGAGTCTAGCCTATTTATAAATTCAGGTCTAAAGTGCCTCTTTACCGCATCCAAAAGTATCTCTTTCGTTCTCTCGTACTCGTCCACTTCGGTATTTTCGCTCGCATTAAACCCAAGTTCCCGCTTTCTACCGAGTTCGCTCACACCAAGGTTTGAGGTCAAAATGATAATTGTATTTTTAAAATTGACCACTCTACCTTTACTGTCCGTTAACCTACCGTCATCTAATAGTTGCAACAAAATATTCATAACATCAGGGTGTGCCTTTTCCACCTCATCAAATAGAATAACGCTAAATGGTCTCTTTCGTACTTGTTCGGTCAACTGCCCACCGTCATCGTGTCCAATGTATCCTGGAGGCGCACCAATGAGTTTTGCGACGGAATGACTCTCCATATACTCACTCATATCTAGTCTAATCATAGCGTTTTCACTATCAAACATAGCCTCAGCTAGCGCCTTACATAGTTCGGTCTTACCTACGCCTGTCTTACCTACAAACAGGAATGAACCAATAGGACGGTTTTTATCTTGGAGACCTATCCTCGCCCTTCTAAGCGCCTTTGACACCTCAGTGACCGCCTCATCTTGTCCAATCACTCTCTTGTGCAAAATGTTTTCTAGGTTTTTGAGTTTTTCCGCTTCTGTCTCGCCAATCTTACTTACAGGAATACCGGTCCATTTTGACACAATGCTAGAAATATCCTCATCGGTTATGACCGCATTGCCGTCACGACTCCTAACCTTTGCCCTACTGCTCGCCTCGTCTATCAAATCAATCGCCTTGTCAGGTAGATTTCTATCCGTGATATACCTATCGGATAGCGACACCGCGCACTTGATTGCCTCGTCACTAATGGTGACCTTATGATACTTTTCAAACCCTTCCTTTATGCCTTGCAAAATCTTGATTGTGTCTTGTACGGAAGGAGGTTCCACCATAATAGGTTGAAACCTTCGCTCTAACGCCTTATCTTTTTCAATAAACTTTCTATATTCATCAGTGGTTGTTGCACCGATAGTCTGCATCTCACCTCTTGCCAAATATGGCTTTAGCATATCGGCAGGACTCACCTCGCCTTTATCACCGCCCGCTTGCACAAGAGTGTGTATCTCATCAATAAACACAATGATATTTTTACTACTAACAATAGCATCAATAGCATTTTTTAATTTTTCTTCCATAGTACCACGATATTTAGTACCTGCCATTAACGAACCGATTTGCAAATTAAACACGGTCTTCCCTTTTAGGTCATCAGGAACATCACCTTTCGCAATACGCAGTGCTAACCCTTCCGCAATAGCCGACTTACCTACGCCCGCCTCACCTATAAGGATAGGGTTATTTTTGGTCTTACGGCACAAGATTTCCACCGCTCGCTCTATCTCAGCGTCACGACCTATAATTGTATCTATCTTGCCTTGTCTAGCCTGCTCTGTCATATCTACGCCAAGGTCTACAAGCGCCTCAGGGAGAGAACTATTGACGCCGTTAGCCTTGTCAACTACTTGATTGTCATTGCCGACAGTAGGTGAAGAAGTATCACCGACCACCTCTTTGAAAAATTGAAATAAATTTTCCTTTATATCCTCACTGCTTACGTGAAAATATCCCTCAATGAGTTTTACCGCATTACAATCTCTTTGACTCACGAGTGCAAAGAGCAAATGTTCCGTCCCTATCACATCCGAACCCGTTTGTCTTGCGACATATCCAGCATTTTTGATAATGGCAAGACTGCCGTTGCTAAACTCCACACGTCCCATACCGAAAAAGATTTGAGGTGTAGAGTTTGTATTTAGATAACTCCATATCCTATTAGGTGTGATACCGTAATTATTTAATATATTACTGCTAACGCTACCTTTACTAGCGCTAAGCCCGTATAACAAATGAGTGCTATCTATTTTACTACCAAGTGTAAACTCCAAGACTCTTTCTGCCTCGTTAATCACCCTTTGTACACCCATTGTAATCTTTATATCTCCAAACATACTACTTTCCCCTTTTTAAATTGATTAACACATTTTTTAAGATTTGACTACGCAAATAATCTTCATTATTAATAGGATTAGATAACGCTTTGTCGGACACTGCCAAAGATAAAACATCCGACTCCACCTCATCTAGCACCCCATTATAAACCAAATTTTCCAAAATATGCTTCGCTCCAAGATAATCAATAGGTTTTTTTAGCCTATTTAAAACCGTACTCACAAGCGAATCTTCACTCACGCGAACTAGTCTAATATACCCTCCTCCGCCACGCTGACTAGTGACATCAAAACCCCTATCCAGCGTAAATCTAGTGCTAAGCACATAGTTTATTTGACTAGGTGAGCACCCAAAAAAATTAGCTAATTCATTTCTAGATAAAGCGACCTCTTCATCTTGCTTTATCGTATCCAAAATAAATTTTTCTATAATATCGCTTATACTATTCATCTAAATCACCTTCTTTGACTATCTTTGACCTTTATTATATCACTTATTATATACCTTGTCAACAACTTTTATGCAAATAATCTAAAAAAATTGACCTCCACACCTCAGACGCAGAGAAACATATTTGCCCAAAAAGGTAATGTTTTTACTATAATCAAATGCTTACAGTCTAAAATGTTTGCATATTTATTGATTTTTATTGTAGAAGTCAATTTTAATTCTTTTACAACCAAGAATATGATAGCACTTAATACTTGCACTGCCCATTCACACAAAATAAATGTTGTGATATTAAAAGATTAAAAATCACTAATAGCAAATCATTTAAAAAAACCTCTACCTATAAAGGTAAAGGTGCTCTAATGTATAATGTAAAACTCTTTTCTATACTCACCGCGCTCCGCAAAATCATTTATCATAAGAAGCGCACTCACAAACAATCCTATCTTAGATGTAACATACTCGCAACGAATATCAGTCCAAACTAAAGCGTTGTTTTTATTTATTTTTATTTTATCAAACTCAAATCTCCAATTCTCTACAAAACTAGCAAAATTCACCCTCGCCTCATCACTTAACGCATTATATAGCCCGACTTCATCACTTATTGAACAAAAATCGCCATTCTTTAATATTTTCAATCGGATATTATCACCATTTAAATATTTTATAGGTAGTTTTATAGTAGACTCATCTATCAATTCTATAGCATTTAACAATTTATCTTTCATAGCAAATCACCCTCCTCTACGAGGCACTTAGGGCAATTTTCGGTTTGACTCCTAATCTGCTCAATTATTCTTGCGCTCAAGATGACCGATGCCTGCACTATAGCGTTAAATGATTCAATAAAATCTTTCCCTTCCGCAATGAGACAACCGTCCACATATCTAACACCAAACTCAGGAGCGGTCTTGATTATATAATCTTCATATTCAGCCACATCGCCATAATCACGCAAAACATTTACCAACCCGCCACCATCGCTAATACTTCCACTATTCAAGTCACATGTAGCGAGGACAGACTCATTTGATTCTTCATAGTTAAAATCGGTCAAAAAACAAATCTCGCCCGCGTTATCATCAAATATTTTAAACATTTGCGACCTTAACGCATCTATATTTAGCATTATATGATACCTCCTTGTCGTATTTCATTTGCATTTACAACAAATTGCTCATTTTTTTCTTTTTCACTATCAGTTTTATTTAAATCATCAAAATAATCTTTTACTATTTTCACAACGCTTTCGTTCTCTTTCCCTTCTATACTCTCCAAAATAGGCGTCATATCCATATTGTTTAGTTTGAAAAAGTTTTCTTTAAACTCACTAAATCTTTTTGCCTGAACTGGATTTATCTTTATATCAGTACTCCTCCTATTAGGTAGCACCAAATCGTATTCCAATCCAAATTGATGTGTATGATCAGGTTCAACGTTTATGTATTTTATCTCAGAAGCAGGTTTGTGTGCATATTCGACAAGCTTAT
The DNA here is from genome assembly GCA_964393975.1 of uncultured Lachnospiraceae bacterium. Taxonomy (GTDB): domain Bacteria; phylum Bacillota; class Clostridia; order Christensenellales; family UBA1242; genus CALVNN01. Next base: position 24,570 of record CAYMVO010000009.1, on the reverse strand, counting down.
TGTCTTCAATAAAATTAGGATGCTTCTTAAGTGGCTTAAAGTCAGCTCGTGTGATATACTTGCCACCTAAAGCAACACCTTTTATATATATCTCTAGCCCAATTCCACTATTTGCGTTTATAAAGCCACCTGTGATACCATCGCGTTTTTCCTCATAACACCTAAAAAGCGCCAGCTTGCCCTTTACGTATCCTACTAGCCAAGTCTCGCTATATTGCACCCCGAGTCGCTCTCGCTTTACCGTGGTCGTCGGAAAAAGTGCTTTTTTAGGTGTGTTGATAATCTCCTCGCGAAGCTCTTTAGTGAATGGTACAGATATTGAAGGTTGCAATCTTTGCGGTGGATAAGTTTGCGGTATTTTGCTTATAGTATATGGGTTACTTATTGCGCTACGCTCTATACCAAGCTTATCCATAAAATTATCATCCGCAAAAAAATATTTAGCAAACCTCATTTGTAACTCATATAAATCTTTAAAGTGGTCCATTCTAAACTGCAAATTTTTCCTTAAATCATTATTAGGTGCTTCACCCATATTCATCACCAATGAAAAAGTTTCAAGTCCATATCTCATCGCTTTAATATAGTTTCTTAAATACACTTGATCTTGCAAGCTATACTTTGCAAAAATATCCGAAGGATCAAAAACGAACTCCCTACCAAAAGCTATCCTTCTTAATATATTTTGATCACTCATACTGCACCTCCAATGTTGAAACAGTATGATTATAACAAATATGCTTGATTTAGTCAATACCCCCCTTTAGTCTACAGCATTTTATTCAATGAGACATCATACTTTATCATTCGTCAAACAAACTATCCGTGCGTTCACCATTTCTCTTTATAAGAGTATATATTTTCTTTGCGACATTCTCTGGTGTTTCATTTTTCACATTAATCACTTCACCCGTTTTAGGAATATAACGCTCTAAATAAGAAGTGTCCGCTCTATCAAACGCAAAAACTGATTTCATTTTAAACCTATTTACAATCTTTAGATTGTCATCTAATAGATTTGTGCAAGGTATAGATATTACGGTCAAATCTATTCCTTTTGGTTTGAGAATAAGTCGTACTTCCAATGCAAGATTTACATCCTTGCCACTCGCTAGCAAGACGCCGTTTGGATATTTTTCATAAGCGAGCGTATAGGCACCCTTTTTGATTTCATCCACGCTTGCTTTACTGCCAGACAAAAGTTCTTTTGTGAGAATAAGTGCGGTAGGGGTGTGTGTATTAAAAGCATACTCAAAAGCAAAAGCAACCTCACTCGCATTGCCAGCGTTAAAGGTAGTAATACGCTTATCCATTCTAAGCATTGACAAATAGTCATAGTCATCTTCTAAAAAGATAAATAGTCCCTTAAATGCAATATCTAGTCCAAAAAGTTTATACGACTTTGATAATAGGTCGGCACAAAAGACATTTAACCCGCCGTGCAAACTCATCCCCGCACACACCTCGTACATAATATCCTCAAACCCGACAAAATTGATATTCGTTCCTATAGGGTTATTAGGAAATTCGCCCCCGCCGACAATAAAAGCGTGTGTCTTGTCTATTAGATTCGGCGTACCACCAACCACATTTAACATATCACTAGAGACCTTATTTAGAGCGACATTCCCCAAATCAATACCGCTAATTTGCTCACGACTATCCATTGATAAGGTCGGCTTTTTGTCGTAAAAATCTTTAAATATTTTATATTCATCGCAATAATTTTTCTTAAATCTAGTGCTATCAATTTTATACTCCCTCTCGCGAGAGGCACCAATAATGATTGCTTTTTGGTAAGCGGTTTTAAACGATTTAATCAAATCTTCTTCTTTGTCATCAAAAAAATCTTCTAGTCTCACTATAGTGATACCGCTCGTCTCGTAAAAATTGATTTCATCTTGATTTGCGATTTTCACTCCTAATTTCCCAAAATAATTAAATAGTCTTTCATCACATATCGCACAGACCACGACCAAATTATCTATTCCCATTCGCACGGCAAGATTTAACGCTTCAAAATTTTTACCATAGGACAAATCATCAATCACACAAATATTATTATGCGTGATAATATTTATCTCAAACTTGTTAAATCTACTCGCTAAATTTTTTTGCGCGATACACAGTCCAACTGCTACTGCGAGTGGTGAATTGGTAAAAAAAAGATTTTTATCTATGTACTGCCCGAGTTCACGCTTGTAAAACTCACAAATATCGTTAAGCCTTTTATCTATCACTATTTTATCATTATTGATAAAATCGGCATTCCTACTCAAGCATATATTATTTAATAGATTCACACTTGAAAACAATTTTTTCATTTGTCACTCCTCTAATTTAAAATCTTTTAAAAATGTTGTCACCTCTTCTTTTTGAACAACATAGTTCGCTTTAGCGCTAAAATATTTATCTAGCTCCTCTTTCGCTATTTTGTAGACATTATTATTTTCATCAGTAGGTAAATAAATTAGATTTTTACACGCAAAACATTGCTCTTGCACCCTCTCATCAGATAAATACCCTATATCCATCACAATAGCGCAATTTTCATACCCCAAGAGACGAAGAATAGTTTGTGTAGAGACTTCGCCGATATCCACAAACTCATTATAAGCGGACAATTCATACTCCACTATATCATTAGTAGAAACAAAAAACATATCTTTACAGCGCGCAAAGTTTTCGCACACTTTACTGGCGTACTCATAATTTGTACTCAAAAAAATAGCATTTCCCATTTTTACCACCTTCAAAAAATAAATATATTAAGATTTTTTAAGTTTATCAAAAAATCACAAAACAACAAACAAACACTCTCCTTGCTAAAAGTCGAATTTATAGTCTTGATACACAAAACCCGCTTTAAAAGTCACAGAATATATCAAAATTGCTAAAACAAACAATATAAAATAATATTTGATGAACACTCTATCCGCATAATCACTAGAATAGATTTTCACCTCATCATCTAGCACTAAAACAATACTTTTTAATTTGTCAGTCCTTAAGATATTCTCCTCGGCGACACCTACAGATTGCAATCTACCAATCACTTTCACCGACGGCACGTTATCATACACGCCCTCTAAGCAACTTATCACCGCATATTTAGGACTCACCGCTTGTAAAAATGCCAAACTACTACTCGTCGTGCTACCGTGATGACCGACCTTTAGCACATCCGCTTTTATATCATCAAAAAGCACCTCTTCCTCAGCCTCCACTTCAGCATCGCCTGTAAACAACACGCTTTTCTCACCCGACACAAACTTTATTATAGGACTATAATTATTCTCAATCTCATAACTTGATTGTTTTGGAGACAAAAATTCAAAGCTATAATCTTCACCTTGTATTCTCTCTCCTACAAAGTTGTATCTAATTTCTATGTTTTGAGATTTCGCCAAATTTAAAATTTTCTCAAACTCAAAACTAAAATTTGTGACTTGTGGCACATAAAGTGTCTTGACATTATTATATTTTAGTATGTTATACGCACCGCCTATATGGTCGGCATCTGTATGCGTCAATATAAAATAATCTATCTTTATCCCACTCGTAAAAGCGTGAGATATATAGTTTCTCAATTTGTCGCTCCTTGCTCCGCTATCAATCATCACGACCGCGCCTAAACTCTCCACAATGATTGCGTCACCGTGCCCCACATCCACAAAATGCACCTTTGTCTCACCCAAAATAGGTCTCACACCATTTATGCAGTTTTCTATCTGCGAGTAAAATATAATACTTCCCCCAAATAAAACCGACATCATTATCACAAAAGTAGTGACACGCATACCAACTATTTTAGATATCGGAATATAGTTATTCTTCTTCGCTATCTTCTGTTGTTTCTTCATTCGTTTCATCCTGCTTTAAAAGTCTTGTATCGTACTCGTTTTCAATGACTTTATTAGTATTTCTACCAAACACCATATCTTGTTTAAACTTTGCCTTTAATGGCTTGCGTTTAAAGACATCTAATATCGCAGGCATCATTGCTTTTGTCGCTTTGTAGCCTTCCTCTATCATTTCATCATATCCAGCAATGCTAGTAGATTTAAATCTCTTAAGATTTGGTTTTACAATCACTTCACTATAGACATATCCTTTTATCGCATTTGATTTCATAAGTATCCTTATAGACGCACCCATTACATCCAAAAGTTTACTACTCTCCGTTCCGTATGCTCTAGTGCTATTTACATCTATTGAGACCACATAATCGCAACCAAAAAGTTTTGGAATATCCGCAGGTATGGTATTTTGAAGACCACCATCCGCTAGCAATTTCCCCTCAAACTCAACAGGTGCAAATACGCCCGGGACCGCACAACTACCCGCCACTGCTTTTGCTAGATTACCTCTCCTCAGCGCTATCTCCTCAGTGCTTTTTAAGTCCACCACCACAGGAGCAAAAGGCAACGGCAAGTCTTGTATATCAATATCACCAAGGTTATCAATTATGATATTTTCTATGCCAGTAGTTTTAGATGGGATGAGAATGATTTTACTAGTCCTTATCTCTTTTTCTTTTATATTACTAGCGATATTATACATTTGCTCATAAGTCATCCCCGCCGAATAAAACGCACCGACCAAACTACCCGCACTAGTCCCCGCAACAAAATCAAACTTTACCCCCGCCTCCTCAAAAGCTTTGATTGCACCCAAATGCGCAAACCCTCTCGTAGCGCCACCGCCGAGACTCAAACCAATTTTTACTTTTTTATAACGTTTTAATTCGTTCGTCTCTTTCTTTTTAAAAAATGAAAACATATCCAAATCTTCCTTATTTCACATACATTTTGCATATTACCTTGTTTACTAGTTTTGTAGGTAATAATTTTATCCCAAGCGCTAGCATTTTATACTTAAAGCCAGCCACGACAAATAGTGGTGGATTTTTCCTAAGACTCACATCAAAAATAGTTTTTGCAATATCTTTTGGACTCATACCATTTTGCTCATCTTTTTCCATAGTTTCTACCGATTTCACCATTTTGCTACTATATACATCAGCTTTTTCTTCGTCTTGCTTTATGCGATTTTTGGTGAAGCCCGTTTTCGTGTCACCAGGTAGCACGTTTGTAATCTTTACACCAAACTCTTTCACCTCCGCTTGAAGAGCAAAACTCACCGTGTCTAGTGCAGATTTTGACGCTGAGTAAAACGATTGAAAAGGAATACCCACACGAGACGCCACCGAGCTAGTATTTATTATGCGACCGCCACCATTTTTGCGCATATAAGGTAACACTGCCTGCATCATTTGTATTGAGCCGATGAGATTTACATCAAATTGTCTCCTAATATCCTCAATATCTTGCGTCTCAAACGCACCACTTATACCCATTCCAGCGTTATTTACTAGCACATCTATTCGACCGTATTTCTCTATCACATAAGCAATAGCCTTTTTGACCGACTCGCCACTACTTATATCACATTCGACCAAATCACCGACTTCACCTTTTGCCTTTCGACTCATACAAATGACCTTATCCCCCGCATCATAAAACATTTTACTCGCCTCCAAACCTATTCCGCTAGACGCACCAGTCACTATCACTACTCTATCCATTTTCTTTTCCTCCTACAAATTGTGCTATTTTATTTAAAATTTCTTCTCTACCTATCTTCGCCGTCACCGAACATATATACACATTTTCTATGCCGAGTTTCGCCTCTTTCGCTATCCTAGACGCCTCTTGTTTCATCTTGCTCTTAGCAAATTTATCCGCTTTTGTTACTATGATAGCACAAGGGATATTATAATATGATAGATAATTTATCATCTTTTTGTCATCATCATTTAGCTCACGCCTAATATCTATAAGTAGACACACTAATTTCAAGTTTTTACTACTCTCTAAATATCCCTCTATAAGACTCTTCCACTCTATCTGCTCTCTTTTATCACCCTTAGCAAACCCATACCCCGGTAAATCAACAAAATACACTTCACCATTTATATCAAAATAATTTATCAATCTTGTTCTCCCAGGTGTCGCACCGGTCTTTGCTAATTTATTTATATTGCATAAATAATTTATAAGACTACTCTTTCCTACATTGCTACGCCCTATAAACGCCACCTCGGGCTTTTCAAAATCTTTTAGCTGATTTATCTTACCAATGCTGGTAAAAAACTTTGCATTTTTGACTATCATATCCTCACTCCTTGCTCACTTTTCGCAAAACGACCTTGCGTGTCCACCTGACCACCTTTTATACTATTATATCACCCCTACAAAATTCTTGCAACCAAAAACATTTCACTCTCGCGCTTATTACTTTATATCCAAACCACCTCACACATCATATAACATTATTTCTTTACAAAGTCAAACTATCCAAGACCATTATAATACACTAATACTATTAAAGGGATATTTATTATTCGTTTCGTCTAAATCATTTAGCATAGACCTTTTGACATTTTATTTTATCTTTAACTTTTACTATATAACATCATTATTTTTTATCTTTATACATATCTACACAAACTCAATACATCATAAAAAATTTGCCTAGTTTATAAATTTAAATACAGTTTATAATAATTTGTGTTATAATATTTATTAATAAAAATATTCTCAAATTGAAAATTTTTTAAAATATGTATTGACTCTATAGTTTACTATAGTGTTATACTGAAGGCAACGAAGGGAGAAAGTTATGATAAAAATTGGTGAATTATCAAGTATTACTAAAATCTCAATTCAAACTATACGCTATTATGAAAGCGAAGGATTGATTAGTCCTATTGAGGTCGACCGTTGGACTAACTATCGTTACTATGATGAAAGTAGTATAGAAAGATTGAGTGAGATTTCGTATTTGAAAGATTTAGGGTTTTCTCTAAAAGAAATTAAAACTCTAGATGAAAAAACAATCAAAGAAAAAATTTCACAAGCTAAAATTGATATAAAAAAGCTCACTAGTAATATTAAAAAACTTTCTACCATTCGTAGAGATGAAGGAGGATTTTTTATGAAAAATTTTGTAAATGACGAGAGAGTGATTGGTAAATGGAAAAAACTTGCCGTTGTAAAAAATAAAGAAGATTTTTCAGCAAACAAATTTGATGATAATGATATTTTTGATATTGAACAAATATATTTCTTGCCAAATGGTGAAGAATATTGGGTTTTTAGTTGGACAAAAGGTATATTATACTTAAACGATAGACAATTACCTTATGAGATTATAGACGGAAAATTATTTATTGGTATAGTTGATTGCAAGACAGATACTATTGATGACTATGCAGTTTATGAAAAAGTTGATGATAAACACTACTCAAAAGATGAGATTCAAATCAAAGACAATATAAATATTCCATTTATCGCAGACGCTAGAGTAATTGGTTTTTGGGATTGTATAGATTTTGTTGACAATTTTGACGAGTTTAAAGTTGGTAAAAAGTTTTGGAATGGAGATTTGTTTTTAACAAAATACGTGTTTGAAAACAACGGAAAATTATTCGTTGGATATAATAATAGTGATATGTTGTATCCTCTCGATTGGAGTAAAGACGTCGTTATCAACAAAAAATCACACACAGCAAGCGAATATACAATAAAAGAAATTGAAAATGAAACAATTTTATTTGTAGAATGGAAATCTGGCGATTATTCTTTTGGTGGCAAAGTCAAAGGATATTATGTATTCAAAAAAGTAAAATAATAAAAAAATCAAAGGCGCTAAAGCATTTTTGCTTTAGTGCCTTTTATTGTCATAATCATAAGCTTGATATTATTTAGATAATTATAGGCATAAAGCCCCCACTGTAAATAAAAAAACGACACAAGGTCGCTTTGGTGGACCTTCGGGGGCTCGAACCCCGGACCCACCGATTAAGAGTCGGTTGCTCTGCCAACTGAGCTAAAAGTCCATATATCCCCAGATTTATTTTATTCAGCTAATGGTGTGTCCGGGGAACCCCTCCACTCGCTAATGACTAGCTCGTCCGCTTTGGCTAAAAACTTGCCACCGGCAACTTTTCTTCACGCGCCGCGCACCGATTAAGAGTCGGTTGCTCTGCCAACTGAGCTAAAAGTCCATATATCCCCAGATTTATTTTATTCAGCTAATGGTGTGTCCGGGGAACCCCTCCACTCGCTAATGACTAGCTCGTCCGCTTTGGCTAAAAACTTGCCACCGGCAACTTTTCTTCACGCGCCGCGCAACCGTTTTAAGAGTCGGTTGCTTTTGCCTTCGGAGCTAAAAGTCCATAATCGGTTTTTATCAGAGTACCGGAACTCTATGCTAGTAAAATATAGCAACTAATGGTGCGCCTGAAGAGACTCGAACTCCCACACTTTTGGTACTAGATCCTAAGTCTAGCGTGACTACCAATTCCACCACAGGCGCATAAGCAAATAATTGCTAATGGTGGCTCATCGGAGAATCGAACTCCGGACACCTTGATTAAAAGTCAAGTGCTCTACCGACTGAGCTAATGAACCATAACATAACCCCCTTAGTGGCTGGGGTAGAAGGATTTGAACCCTCGCATGCGGGAATCAGAATCCCGAGCCTTACCGCTTGGCGATACCCCAATATCTTAGGGTTAATGGCTGGGGTAGCTGGATTTGAACCAACGAATGCGGGAATCAAAATCCCGTGCCTTACCACTTGGCGATACCCCACTATGGGGTGGAAGATGGGTCTCGAACCCACGACCTCCAGATCCACAATCTGGCGCTCTAACCTACTGAGCTACATCCACCATAAAAATGGTTGGTGTGCCAGGAGGGGTTCGAACCCCCGACCCTCGCCTTAGAAGGGCGATGCTCTTCCAACTGAGCTACTAGCACAAACAGGCTACCAACAAATGCAATTCTCTTGAATTGCACATTTACCCTAGTCGTTTCTCATAAAACAACTGAAATAAATATACCACCATTCAAATAAAAAGTCAAGGAGATTTTAATTTTTTTTTATATTTTTTTGAGAAAACGTTTATACTATCAGATTTTGTCATAAGCATTTATCTATATATAATTTTATCATTATCTAAAAATAAACAAAAAACACTCTTTTCAAAAGAGTGCGATCTTAAAAACTAACCTTTTTCTCAAACATCTAATACACATATTCATCATTATCATACATTACCTTATGCAAATCTTCCTTTACTAATTCTGAAACAAACATAACCATTTGTTTTAGTGTCGGCTTATCATAAGGATACAAATCGTTATGTATCCTACTGGAAATCAATTTTCTTATACATTGAGTGAGATTGGTCACTGTAGTAGAATGATTGCACGCTACTGACGATAAAATATATTTATGCAAAGTAGGGCGCTTACCGACATCTACACAAGTAAACACAATAACATCTACTAGCATACGAAAACCGTGATACTTTGGCATCAGACCTAATTGTATCAACTTTTGACTAACAATACTACTCGCCTTTCCAATGTTGTTTTTATTAATATTAACAAATTTAGACTCAATTATTTTCTTTTGCTTTTCTCTTAAAATATTATTTAACATATCTAAAGTCACGGTAGATAAATCATCATTCTTTTCATCACTAACTAAAATAATATCAATAATAAAATTTTCTTCATCATTTATCATTGCCTCCAATAATGAATCGCTACCAAAAGTATCATAATCTACCACAACACAGTCAGGTCTATAATATCCATACGAATAAAAAAGCTCCGCAACACTATTAGTCTTTATAACTGAAAACTTTTGCTCTCTAATACATTTAGCAAAGCAAGAAAAATTACTTTCTCCACTCAATACTAAACACGTGTAATAACTCATACACTCCTCCTTAATTTTAATTCCTTTACATAATAACAAATTATTTTACGAATTTCAACTATTTTTGTAAAAAATTTTAAAGTATTTTTTCAAAAATGTTTCAAAAATGAGCAATTTAAGTGCTTTTTTAGAAAAAATATTGAAAAATGAGCACACAAAAAAACTTTTGACATATAGCCAAAAGTCTATTTATCTCATATCTTCAAACAATTGTTTTATTATTTCCATTTTCAATTCATCTAAATTGGTCTTATTTTTAGCGGAAATAGTAAAGACGCCCTCATCTTTATAATCTTGTACTTTATCTATTTTATTGTACACAAGCATTTTGGGGATATCGCCCGCGCCTATCTTATTTAGGACATTATTTGCCACTTCGATATGTTTTTGATAAAACGGATTGCTCCTATCCACAACGTGTAAAATCAAATCAGCACTGCACGCCTCCTCAAGAGTCGCTTGAAAGGCATCAATCAGTTCGTGCGGAAGTTTATCAATAAACCCGACCGTATCCACTAGTAAAAATTTATGTAAATAATCTAGCGCCACTTGTCTTGCTGTGGTGTCGAGAGTCGCAAAAAGTTTATCATCCGCATACACATCCGCCTTGCTAAGTGCATTGAGTAGTGTACTCTTACCCGCATTTGTATAACCCACTATTGCCACGACTTTTTGCTTAGTTTTTATTCGTTGTTTTCGCATTAAAGCGCGCTGACTCTTGAGTCTTGATATCTCCTCGTTCAATTCGTGAATACGGTCTCTTGCAATACGCTTGTTGAGCTCTAACTTTGTCTCACCCGCTCCACGCATACCAACACCACCACCGTACCTACCATAAGACTCGCTGATAGCCGTCAATCTAGATTGGCGATATTTTAATTGTGTGAGCTCCACCTGCAATTTCCCTTCACTAGTCTTTGCTCTACCCGCAAAAATATCTAGTATTAGCGTACTCCTATCTATTACACGCACACCAACCGCATCCTCCAAATTTCTTATCTGAGATCCGCTAAGCTCCTCATCAAAAATCACAAGACTAGCCCCCGTGACATTGACCAACTCCTTCAATTCCTCAACCTTTCCTTTGCCTATAAAAGTAGCGGTGTTATGCTCTCTAAGCGGTTGGACAAGCCTGCCCACCACATCGACCTCGGCGGTCTTAGCGAGTCCACAAAGCTCCTCCAAATCATCCTCAATTTTTTCTTTTGTCGCAAAATTTGCGCCCACTAACACAGCGGTCTCTTTTTTTTCTAATGTCTCTTTCAATTCCATAACCACACCTCCTTAAAAGAAAATATTAAAAAATCACTATTTTGTCAAACTCATCAAATCTTCACTCATAGATAGTGCTAGTGCGTTTATTTTGTCTATGTCATAGACATCTAATTTTTCATTTAAAATCTTCATTGCGCTAAGCACATCCATTATCCTATAAACAATCACCGATAACCTATACTTTGTGACATCATCGGTCGCAGTCTCTCTACTATACATAACCACCAGTTTATCTTTATATTCATCTATGGCATTAGCAATCCTATCTGTGATATTATCGCGAAGTTCGCTCTCCGTCGCTATAGATATGTACGCCGACAATACAAAATTATATCTAGTCTCTATATTTGTTACGCTAGTCCTCTCAAAATCTTGATACGCATAAGAAAAAGCATCTTCGCCTAAATTGTACAAAGCTGTGATGTATTTTTTCTTTAAATAATCATCTTCGTTACTTACAAAAACCATTGCTAACTTACTAACCGACTCATTTACACGACTATTTTCAACATATTTAACAAAATCATAATAATCATCCAAACGAGACAATTGCTCATACGATTTTTTTATGTATTTGTTATTTCCTGCCAAAATACTCTTTATATTTAGATAATACAAATCGTTTATATCTTTTGTCTTACTATAATGATACTCGTATGACACCAAGCCCGCATTTTTAAACCCTAAAGCCGTTATAAAATCACCGTATTTTTTAGGTATAAAAATCGCACAAAAAACCACCACAATAGCAGTCAATAGCGCCAAACAGCAAGTAGTAACCGCAATCACTCTCCATATTAAACTTCTTTGCTCGGTATCATCCATTTAAACTCCAAAATAAATAATTTTCAAATCTATTATATCATTTACGTTTTCAAATTTCAACGATTTTTACTAAAAAGAAAAGTTTATTATAACCATATTTTTACAAGTTACAATAGAAACATCTTTAATTTTTTATTAAATTATTTTATAAAATTCAAAAAAACATCTTTGCAAAATAAAACTTTAATGTTAAACTTATACAATAATAAAATTAAAATTATCAAATGGGTTAAACTCAACGACTGTCAAATTTGTGGGAGGTGCAAATGATTGTTAAAAACTTATGTAAAGCGTATAAGGCAAAAGAAGTGTTAGATAACATTTCATTTGAGATTCACGCTAACGATAAAATTGGTTTAGTCGGCATAAATGGATGCGGTAAATCAACCTTGCTAAAAATTTTGGCAGGAGAAGAAAAGCAAGATGCTGGTGAAATCAAATTTAGAACCAACGAAAATGTTGCAATTTTAAAACAAGAAATTGACACCAGTATGTATGATATGTCTATTTTAGACTATCTAAAAAAGCAATCGGGAATAGGAGATATCGAGCAACAATTACACCAACTTGAACAAGACTTAAATGACAAAAATATGGATTTATATAGTGAGTTATTGGATAGATTTATAATCTGTGATGGATACAACTTTGACACGAACGCACAAGCCGTATTATCAGGTTTAAAATTAAATAAGTCTTTTGATGATAAAGTCGCTATCTTATCTGGTGGTGAAAAAATAAAATTGATGCTTGCGACCGTACTCCTCGGGACAAGTGAAACTTTGCTACTTGATGAGCCTACAAACAATTTAGATTTGGCGAGTGTTGAATTTTTAATAAATTACTTAAAATCAATTAAAAAATCGTACATAGTTGTTTCGCATGACGAAAAATTTCTGGATGAAGTAACAACAAAAACTTTTGAATTGAAAAATGGTGTCATTACAGAATTTCCTTTTTCATGTTCAAAATACTTGGAAGTGCAAGAATTGGCATTTGAACAGAGCAAAAAACAATATGAAGAAGCCAGAGAACAACAATCATATTTAAGAAACAAGTTAGCACAAGCAACCACTATTGCATCATCGACCAAAGGTAAAACAGCAAAAGATAATGATAAAATTGCGCATGATTATAAAGTCGGAAAAGGTGAAAACAAATCTGGAGCCTTGGTAAAGAAACTGACCAAACAGCTTGAAAATGTTGAAATTGACAATGACTTTAGAGACAAACCAATTTTCAATTTTAAAATTAACGAAACAGAAGAAAAAACATCAAAAGACATTGCACTGCAAGATTTGGTGTGTGGTTATGATGGATTTAGCACTAATGTAATTAATTTAACCATACCATTCGGCACAAGAGTGCTAATTAGAGGCGAAAACGGATCAGGAAAAACAACTCTTCTCAAGACTTTAATACATGAACTACCACCAAAATCTGGCGAGGTTTACATTGGTCGAGGTGTAAAAATTGGCTACATTGAACAAAACACTTTGGTAAACAACAAATCAGATTTAGATATGCTTTCATACGTAATTGGTGACAATGCAGATATAGACAAATCATTTGTTTATCAAATATTAAATAGTTTTGGCGTTCCTTACGAGGAAAAAGACAAGCCATTTAAAGATTTTAGTGCAGGACAAAGAACAAAAATCAATTTAGCAAAATTGGCAATTCATAAAATAAACACTTTGGTACTAGATGAACCAACAAATCATTTAGACTTGGAGGCAACACAAGTCTTGTGTTCAGCACTTGAATCGTTTAAGGGTACAGTCATAGCGGTTACACACAATTAGTCTTTGATTGAGCATTTGCATCCTGACATCATATTAGATATTAACCGTTACACAACAGAGTATAATTCTAGAGGATTATAAACCTTTTTAGACTATCATCCAACTTAATATTTATTATACATTCAAAAAGAAAAAGTCGTTTGTAAGCAAACAACGACTTTTTTGTTTTTAAGATTGGCTTAACACTTTTCCGTTACTAGAATCAATCACCACAGCGTGAGTATTGCCCGTAGTATCCACCACAGCGACATACCAGTAATATATTTGTAGTATATTATTCGGATCGGTCACAATCTTTACATAGCACTCACCCTTAAAAGTGGTTCCTTTGCGCAAAGTTTGTATGTAATCATTTAGCGCATCTAGACCTATCTCGAGCGCTTCAGTGTGACCTATCGCCCAGTCTTTACTGATATTTGCAAGTGTAAACGTGTACACATCATCCTCTATAGACACCTTAAAAGTCACGTTACTATCATCGCTAACAAATTTTTCTATATCGGCAACGAATGTATTATCATAAGGGTTTCGCTCCATTACACCTTGATAATTCTCATCGTTTATGGTTAGTTCATAAGTAGGTTCGCTGACACTACCAAGTGAAGTCCTAAAAACCACCACTCCGAAAGCCACCATATCATTATGTACGCCGTCTACTGCATAAGGGTTTTCCCTATATCCCGAACTAAGACTGACACTACTCAAATCATCACTACCAACAAAAAAATTGTATCTCGTCTCACTTAAATTTTTCTTAGCGAGTTCTTTCGCGTCCACATTATAAAACACGCTATAAAGCACTATCGCGCCACAAAAAATGATGATACCTACGACAAACCATAAAATTCTTTTTTTAGATTTCATATTCACTCCTTTACTCTAGACGAGCATTTGCTATATGCTATGACCTAAATCACCAAAATAGAACATAAAATCGCATTTACAATAAAACAAAAAAACCGCCTAATAAAAACGGTTTTTTCATCTTACATTATCTCGCTAAGTAATATATACGCAAAACCAAGTGATGCTATTATACAAATAATACCCCAGATTTTATACTTTAGATTTTCTTTTCTAAAATCAGAATCTATTTGACTAGTGTCTAGTACGCTCCTAGCATAAAGTTCATCATAGTTTTGACTAAGCACTGCTAGTGACCTTTGCTTATTTTGTTCAAACTCAAACCTTTCTTTATTATATCGAGAGATAAGTTTTATCCCGAGCCACGCAAAAGCGACAGAAATAATCACTATCCCTATATACGTAAAGAAATAAACCTTAAACGCCAAAGCAAAACATCCAAGCGCCACAAGAAAACACGCCATCAAGATAACGTTTTCGGTAGAAAACAACTTATTCATACTAAATAATGTAAGAAATAACAATCAATACTATAGCAACAGCATATATTACCCAATACCAAACATTATTCTTATTTTTCACAAAATAAAAACCAGCAATGGCGGTAATAAAGTAAGCAAGCAAGTTCGCCACCAATGTCAAGGCACTACTAATATTACCATTCAAACCAATATTAGCAAGAAGAAGCGCTACACCAACTAATGCGATAGCAACAAACGCAAAAAAGTTGATAATTCCTTTAAAATCTTTATTTGCCATAAAAAACAACTCTCCTTTATAAATTCTTTCTTTCCTATTATACACAAAAAAAACCTAAAAGGCAACTATTACAAAGATTTTGTCCTTAAAAGGTTTAAAAATTTTTCAAAATAATCAGGTAGTGGCACTTCAAAACTCATATATTCATTAGTCCGTGGATGATAAAACTCTATTTTTTTAGCGTGCAAAAGTTGTCCTTGTAGATTAAACTTTTCTTTCACACCATAAGTCTTATCCCCGACAATAGGTATACCAAGGTATGCGGAATGCACTCTTATTTGATGTGTTCTACCAGTCTTTAGTTCGTACTCCATATAGGTGTATTTCCCTAGTCTTTCTATCACGCAGTAGAGAGTGTCCGCCACCCTACCACCTTCTTTTAGCACAGACATTTTCTTCCTATCCGTCACCGACCGACCAAAATTTGTCACCACCTCGCCTTTATCCTCTTTTGGTGCGTTATGCACAATGGCGTGATAAATTCGTTTGCAAGTCTTATTTTTGATTTGTTCCGCTAGCGACCTATGAGCATTGTCATTTTTCGCAACGACCAAAAGTCCAGAAGTATCTTTATCGAGTCTATGCACGATACCAGGTCTTATCACGCCGTTTATCCCGCTAAGGTCTTTTACATTATAGAGCAACGCATTCACAAGCGTCCCGTCTTCATTGCCGTTTGCGGGATGCACGACCATACCTTGCGGTTTGTTTACGACCACTAAATCTTCATCTTCATACACGATATCAAGTGTTATATCTTGCGCAATCACTTCTAGCGGTCTCGCCTCTTTTATGCAAACGCTTATATCATCTGTAGACTTTAGCATATAACCTGCTTTTTGTTTTACGCCGTTTACGGTAATCTCACCGCTTTCAATCAGTGTCTTTATATGACTCCTACTAATCTCAGGATGCAATAAAAGTACCGCTTTATCTAGTCTCATTCCCACAAAACTACTTTCCATTTTTCTCCTTTTCATTATGGACAAATAAAATATATATAGCTAGTAATATCATCCCCACCACGAGACTCATATCTGCCACATTAAATATAGGATAAGTCTTTAAAAAATCTAAATAAATAAAATCTCTCACATACCCTAGCACCACTCTATCTATCATATTACCGACAGTACCCGCTATCACCATAGCAAAAGCAATATTATAAAGCGTGCTACCAATCTTCGCTCTTTTATCAAACACCACAAACGCGACTACAAACACAAAACTAAATAGCGCCAGCACCCATGTATAGTCACCAAACACACCCCACGCACCGCCTGTATTGTGTTCGTATCTAAAAGAAATCACCCCGTCAATCAGAGGTGTATCTTGATAGTCTAATAAATGCTTTGACACCAAATCAAGTACAAGTATAGATGCCAGTAAAACAATTTTCAATATCACTTGCACCTATCTCCTCTTGTCTTTTTTCTTTTCTTGAAGCGCAATCTCCACGCCCTCAGGGCTGACTAGATACCACTTGCCCTGCATCTTATGAACGGTCGCATTGAGACCAAAAACGGCACCATTAAAATAATCCATAATCTTTGCAAATTCTTTCTTTTTTAATGACTCCATATTGAGCACTGCTGGCTGTTTGCTCGCTAAATGTTTGATAGCGTTTTGCAAATCTCTTATACCCGATATCTTAAAGACAACGATTTGAGATTTTTGAATAGGTGGAGTCGCATTGATGTAGTCAGTAGCACCATTATTTACAGGTAGACTGACATTGATACTACTACTTTTTTCCATTTTAGATAAATTTCTTAGATTGTCCAAACTATTTCCCATACTACTCATACCTACACGGTTTGTAGATTGAGTTGGCTCTATCCCCATTTGAACACCCTCGTCTTCAAAAGCGACATCTATGGTTTGCTCTTTTTCTTCCACATCAACGCCTTTCATCAACCAATTCAAAAACCCCATATCTCCTCCTTTTATTTAGTCAAATCTTTAACATACGCTCTGCGTCTTTTGTGCATTCTATGTTTGAAAAACTCCCATTGAGATTGTACTTTTTCATTTTCCTCAAGATTTAAGTTTGTCTCAGCGATAGTCGCGCCAAGTTTTACCGCATTATTAATCATCATATTTAGCACAACACCATTAATACCACGATTTTGATGGTCTTTCTTTACACCAATTAGTGCAAGGTCTATCATCTTAGGATTTTTCACAGCCTTTAATAGTTTTAATAGACACGCTGGCGACAAATGTCCATTAGACTTTTGCACTGCTTTAGAAAGCGACGGCAAGCACAAGCCAAACGCGACTACCTCCTCCTCTTCATCCAAAACCACCACAATGAGTTCCTTATTTAAAAGCAACTTAAACTGACTGATCAACTGCGCCCTCATTTTAGGAGTAAAAGGTACGGTGCCGTACAAATCACCATACGCCTCATCAATAAGGTCGAGTATCTTATCCGCATAAGTCTCGATGACCTGCTTTTTGCTCTTAATATCAGCGACCTTTAGATTGTATCTATTTAAAACTTTATCACTAATATTTGCAATTCTCGTAAGAGGTTTATCAGGTATTTCTATTTGATACTCCACCCAATCCACCTCTTTTGCATAACCACACGCCTCAATCAATTTTGCGTAATAATCATAATTGTACTGCTCTTCAAAAGTGCTAAGCTCATCAAACCCTTCAATGAGTAGTCCCTCGCGCTCCAAATCGCTAAACCCAAGCGGACCATGCGCGATTTCCATACCTTTCTCTATCGCCCAAGACTCAACCGCTGTAAAAAGCGCTCTCGCCACCTCCACATCATCTATACAATCAAACCTAGTAAAACGAACCCTTTTTTGTGACACTTTTTCATTATACGCTCTATGTATAATACCACCTATACGACCGACAATATCCCCGTCTTTATACGCATTGAAAAACACAATATCGCAATCATCAAAATACACATTTTTCTTCGGTGAAAAAATATTTTTTTCATCAGAGTATAAAGTAGGCACAAAGTAAGGATTTCCCTTATACATTTTGAGCGGAAGATTTAAAAAATCTTTTTGCATTTTCTTTGTGGTGACCTCTTTAACTTCTATCATACTATTCCTCTTTTATCATTTATTAAATCATTTTTCTAATGACAACACAAAAAAAGCGTTGCTATTTAGTTTATATTGTAGCAAATTTGACAAAAAAATCAAGTCTTTTAATCAATTTTACAAACTACTAAATAATTAATTTTTGTCCAACAAAAAGTTTATCATTTTTTAAATCATTCAATTCTCTTATATGCTCTTTAGAAACATTATAATTTTTTGCCACTTTAGACAGTGTGTCCAAGGGCTTCACCACATAAATACAAGTGTTCTTTTTTCTTATCCAAAGTATATCACCCTCCGAGACTTCTTTCAACTGGTTGTCCTGAGCAATAGTCTCAATAGTGGTCTTAAATTTATCAGCAATACTAGACATATTTTCGCCTGCTTTTACAAAATAAATTATATCAGTCTCTCTTTCTTTTACCTCTTCAATTCTTTGCATAATAGGTCTCCTTTAATGTTTTATTTTCACTCTAAAATATGCGACCGAAGACTATAAGATAACCAAGAAAAAAGGATTTTGCTAGCAAAACAAAACCCTTTAATTTACATTATAGAAAGTCAGATGAAAGCAACGCAACGCGTTATTTTCAAATGACTGATGTTTATTCAATCAGTGACGCACACAATTTATTGTGTAATTGCGATAGCAATAAAAATTTTAACTTGCTTAAAATTTTACGTCACATAGATTATACTAATATACGCTTACTCAAAAATCTATTCACAAATAAAAGTCCCACTAACCCCACGCAAATAATGACGACTTTATCACTAAAAAAGTTTAAATCAATCTCCTTCATATCATAAAGAGTACTATAAAAATCATCACTTGTAATCGTAGCAAGCGCCAAGTTTGCCACCGACTTTATATTGACTAAAAAATTTGGATATTGACTCATTATGTAATTCATATCATCATTCGCAGTGTGATGCAAATCTTCATTGGACACACTTTCTTTAAATCCTAAAGCGACTTCATCCGCATTTCCACTAAAAAAAGTCACTGACCTAATGGAATTTTTGATATATGTAAGATTGTCTGATTGCATACCAATGTGACTATATCCCAAATCAAACGAACCCGCAAAATAATTTGCTCGCTTATAAGCAGGATAGGACTCCACACCAAAAGCGTTATCGTCAAAGAGTTTTTTGTGAGCATTTAGCGTATCACCAGCATAAAAATAATTATGCTCGCCCACGCCGACCGAATCAAAATTCATAGCGAGCAATATTTTTTTAGAATTTAGCACACCTATATTTTGTACAAAATGTTTAGAACCGACTAACCCGACCTCTTCCGCTCCATAAAAAACATATACAATATTGTACGGCAAGTCCACACTTTTAAGCGCCTCCATAAGCTTTAGCACTATCACCACCCCGCTAGCATTGTCATACACACCACTTTTAGAGTTTTCTTGACTGTCATAATGTGCACCAATGATGATCATTTTATCACTCACACTACTACGTTTTACACCGACCACATTTTGACTGACCTCGTGTCCTGAGCCAAACGCTTGTAAATAACTATCACCGCTATAATATGACAGTCCCGCTTCGCCCATTTTTTCAACTAGATAAGTACTAGCTCGCTTTTCGCCTACTGTGTAAGCTACTCTTTTGACGCCACCGCTAGACAAAAAAGTATCAATATCCGCTCTCGCTACCTCTATCTCTGTAACATCAAAAGCGTACGCAGATTTATTTAAAAAAGGTATTCCCATCATAAAACATATACACAAACAAAAACATATTATAATCAACTTTTTCATACGCACCTCTCTTGCTCTACGCAATTAGCCATAGGACTAAACATATCGCAACACTCATAAAAACAATAAATCTATGTCTCTTAAACCCTGCTTTTTCATTTACCCTACCTCGCAAAAAAGCAATATAGTGATACCAAAGCAACAAAAGACAATTGACTAATAGCACGACCACCCCAACAAACATTGCTAATGTAGGCACGCACCCCATAGCACACACGATGCCACCCCAAACGGCACTGAGTAACCCCACCAGCTCAAACGAACCCAAAAAATACTCTCGCACTTCTAGCGGTGTGACTGTATTTATATACATAAAACTAATAGCAATCAAACTAAGAGCTACCAGCATTACAAACACTGAAAATCCTATCACAATACCAAACGCACTCCAAAAAGACGCAACATTTAGCGTATGTGCAAATGGCAACACCACCATTAACGAACCAAAGAACAACACGCTAATAGGCACAAGCGTTGCTAATTGTTTATTTTTAATTTGTAAATGTAAAAAATTCATTTGTATTCTCCTTATTTAGCGTTTAATATATCTAACACAAGATAATATGAAAAGCTTTCAACACTAGCAAATGTCGTCTTAGTCTTATAATCAGCTTCACGCACCAAATCTAAAATCTGCTTTAATCTTTTCACTCCAAAATATCTAACTTGCATACGACTCACTTTTACCGCATAACTTTTTATGCCGAGTTGCAAAGCGACCTCCTCATCGCTTAGCGCGGGATTGAGTGCTATGTAAAAAAGTCTATGAAAATGATTGTAAATAGAGCTAATCACTCCCTTGCCATTATCACCTGTCAATAAAAAATCTAACACTCGAATAGCTGATACAGCATCTTTTTTCCCTAGTGCTTCGGTCAGAGCAAAGACGTTGTAGTTTTGCGATTTACTAGTACCGTCCTCCACATCCTTTAATGTGACATTTTTACAAGAAGATAGTTTGAAACTTTCTAGCGTTATCCTCCCCAAATCATTATCGCAGTAATCAATCAATGTAGACAACGCATCATCAGTAATTTCTACATTTTTTGCCTTTAAGTCTTTTTTTACTTTTGCCATGAGGAGCGGTTTCTCTAGTCTATTACAATCAACTTTTACCGCACCTTCTAGCGCAAAATCTTCCGCACTCGTCATCACAAAAACAGACGAGTCGTTAGGCGTTTTCACATACTCGCCCAATTCTCCTTTGACAAATTTCGCATCACAATCTTTCAAAATAGTGAGTCTTTTTGATGAGAAAATAGGCAAAGTATTTACACTTTCTTTTATATCTTCCGCTGTTACTTTACCACTAAACTCTTGCGTGTCAAAATCTTGCGCATCACTAACCGCCTCTTTTATGTGTGAGATAGCGGTATCAATCACCATTCTATCATCACCAAACAATAGGTAAACGGGCTCAACTCTTACTTTTAAAGATTTTTTCAATTCTACAAACTTCATTTCTACACCCTTATACTACTAAACTCTTTGTCCTTGCTAAACCTAGTATATCCACCCTCGCCATCTAACACGCAACTATCTCCTAGCATATCCTTAATCAATGCCAAATCATCCGCTTTAAACTCTTCAGAATTGACAAAATTATATTTTACACCATTCATAGTAATCTCGTAATAGTGACTATCTACGTTATAACTTTTTGCTACTACATTATAACCCAAATCATAGTTCAAGTCAAATGAGAATTTCAATATTTTATTGCCAATTTCTTCATTATAGGTCAAATATTTCAAATGGTCGTACTCACTTTCTAAAATGTAAATGTTTTTGACCTTAAATTTTACTACAAAATCTACTAGTTTTTCCGTCGCTAAAAATGATGTATTGTCTAACACTATATTGTCATAGTACGTTATAAGCCCGTTAGAAGAAAAATCATTCACCGCTTGTATATTTATATTACGATTTGGAAAACCGATAAGCGTCTTTTCTGAAGAATTTATCACTATTGAATTTGTAGAATTTACAAAACTAATAGTGCCGGTAGTCTTATTTACCGACGCTACACTTGCTATAGCCACAATAGCACAAAGACCAAATATCATAAAAGATTTTGTACCGCTTCTTAGCATTACCCGCCTACTAATTATAAATATTATCATACAAGCAATCACCGCCATAAGCATCGTAAACGGGAATACATAAACTATAGAATAATCTAGATTTGCAATGCCTTTAGACACGCTAATAATAGCACCTAACATCTCAGCCACTATCATAAATAAAAATTTTAATTGTATCACAAACCCTATTAGGACTATCACGACCAACATCACAAAAGCGACCTCAAAAATAGGTAAAAGTATTATGTTTGTGAGCACACCTAAAACGCTAAAGTAATCAAAATATAAGCACATTATAGGATATGTCGTAATGGTGGTCGACACCGCAGTAGCAATAGCACCTTGCAAAAACTCGTTCTCCAAAAATGATAGTTTTTCTATAAAAAAGTTATTAAATAGCATCATTCCTAGCATACACGTCACCGACAACAAAAACCCCACATCAAATAAATCTAACGGATTTAGTAGTAGTATAAGTATGCCTGCTATGGACAAGGAGTTTAGCCCGTCGTCTAGTCTATGCGTCATATATGCTATATACATCACTATAAACATAAACCCCGCTCTCGTCACACACGGAGCAAACCCGCACAGCCACATAAACGCAAACACCAAAACAAGTAGCACTACAAAATTCACATCCCGCCTAACACCGAGTCTCGCCAAGAGTCCCGCAAGCGCACCAAATAGCAAAGTGAAGTGCGTACCACTCACCGCCAAAAGATGCGCTATCCCTGAATACTTAAAACTCTGCGTCACACCATCCTCTAATAATTGTTTGTCACCAAAAATAATAGCGTACGCAAGTCCCGCTTCTGTCGGATTGAAAAAGCCCGATATACTCTCTTTGAACGACATACGAATCTTCTCGTCTAGTTTGAGATAGTTGTCGCCTATATTCAAATCATCCGCTTCTACTTCGGCAGTGTAATAAATGCCATTTACCACATTATACGATGGTGTACCAAAACTAGAGAATTTTTCAGTCTCAATATCGGCATAAAAAGTCAATATATCACCATAAGTGTACTCACTTTCGCCCGACACAAATACGGTCACACGAGCAGTAGATTTCACCACGCCCTCTAGCATTATTTTACAATCATCTAGCGTCACAATACTATAATCACTCTCTCGGGTAAAAGTATCCGTCACTCTCCCCTCCACCTTGTACGAGGTCGTAGGCAAAATGTTACTTTCATAATGTTTATAACAAATCACAAACCCAACAACACCTATCACCACGCTACATATCACCGCAATAAATACGCTAAATTTCTTGAACACTCCTAAACAGATTAGCAGTATCGCACCTAAAATAATTAATACAGTCATCATCACCAAGTCAAACAAAAAGGAATACCCTATCAAGATACCCGACATAAGACCAATAAATGCAAATAATAATGGTCTATTACTTAGCACCCGAACATCTTTCTTTAGCATATCCCCTCCTCATTTTTCCCGCACCATTTTACAAATATTACCATATTTTACCAAAAAACACAACCGCTAAAGCACACAAACAATACAAAGCCATAAAAAACACCACACCTTGTCTTGTTGAGCATAGTCGACACCAGCGCAAAGACCGCTTGCGGTAAGGCGCAGTTGTGATAGGGTGCAGTAGCATTAGCTTGTCCCCACCATATATCAATCTTTTAATAAAGAGCACAAAAAAACAAACCGCTATACATAATTGTATAACGATTTGCCTAAAAGGTTATCTCTCTAGCGTCTAATCTCCTTCCATAAGGCAGTCCTACATTTCACTTCACGCAATATTCAATACGAAAGCAGGACGGACGCCGACGCCCGTGAGGAGGACAATGAGGTTGTCGACAATGCCAGAACGGCCGACGTAGAACGCTTTGTAATCATAAGCATAGTAGCCCGCACGAAGCCACCAATAGGTGTAGTTAGAAGAGTTATCACACCCTGTAGCAATGGCTAGACCTGTACCTTGTGCCTTTAATATATTTTGACCTGATGTATCCCAGTCCATATTATTTGTTGCGGTTCCTACCTTCAATGTTTGTTGTAGGATAAAGCTATCTGTCGTACCATAACTCTTACTACTACTGTCTGTACAGCTCAAGAGGAAGAGTTTGTCACCGGTACTTGTATCTGCATTATCACCTGTCTTCATTCCCCCACTATAATAACTCGTCCTTAAGGTTTGCGGTGTTAGGTAGCCCTGCTCATCCGTTGTAAACAAGTCATTCTTTAGGGTACCATTCATAAACGTACGTATTTCACTCGTACTCCACTGGTTGCCTTTGCTTTCACTTGAATTAAACACTTG
>CAYMVO010000008.1:0-53542 GCA_964393975.1 uncultured Lachnospiraceae bacterium | reverse complement strand
TTATATTACGTTTATTATCCACCTAAGTATATTATCCTGAGCCATAAAAATTTGGTAACAAATTTTTATGTGCCAAGACCAGCGCAGAGTGATACGCGAGTATATATCTCTTTTATAAAAACACATCCTCTTAGAAAGCATAACAAAATACACCGCTATGTAATAGTATACATAACGGTATATAAAAGGATACATTTTATTAGATAAGCACATCAAGCCGTACGTCCGCAACCGAAACGCATAGCGTTGCTCTGCACTATCTCAATAACAACATTCTATGCGCCGAAAATGGTTAAGCACTTTATAAAGCACCTATTAAACACTAAATAATCACATAAAAAAACACTTAGGTTTTGAAGCATTCCCAATAGGAGTCACTTCATTTTCTAAGTGCTTTTCGAGATGTGAATTATTTAATCCTCATCTTAACCCTCATTCTAAAGAATATGATTGAACCAATTATCACCAAAATAACAGCAACAACAATTATTACAATTGAAATTGTATTTAATGGATCTTTCTTTATAACTTTAAAACTCAATACCGTATTACCCGCATCGGTTTTTAATGTTATATAATGGTCACCCGCATTAGTAATTTTGAGAGTTTTTGTTTCATTAGTAGTGCTAGAATTTATTTCAAATAAAACTGTGTTATTTAAATAAATTTTAGAATTACCTATTTGTTGCAAAATAACGCTAGGATTAAACTTTATCTCAATAGGAGCAACTGAAACCGCTCCATGCTCTATACTAGAAGATATAACAGGGATTTCACTATTAACCCATACATAAAAGTCAAAATTTTGCACTTTTAATAATTCATTCATCGGGTTCCCTTGGACATAAATTCTATATCTGCCAGAGCCATAAGAATCTTCTGATAACAATAATGAATAAATCGCACTATTATTACCTTTCACAACCTCTGTAATATCAACGTTGTTTTTTACAACTTTTGTTATAACGTAACCATTTATATTTGCAAATTCATAAGCGAACCTTGCCTCATCTGACTTTATTATAGAGAATGTAGTAACAACTTCCTTCAACGCCTTAGTGCTCTCGCCCTCAAGAACTGAAGCATTGAGTCTCACTTCGTAAACGCCTTGCTCAGTAAATGTATATATACCATTATTAGATTCTAGAGCGTACTCCTTACCGTTTCTCAAGATGCTTACATTCAATGTGTTTGTTGAATAAGTGTTTCTGTCAGGAATAGTTAGCACAACATCATTATTGTAGACTGCTCCATAAATCGGTGTATCGTTATTAATATAATAAACCACCTCACTCTTTAAAAGCACTGTTAAGTATCCAATATTCCCAGAGCCAAAAGTCTGCTTATTCCCCGCCAAATCGTAAAACTCAAACTTATATTCACCAGGAAGTGATATACTAAAAGTACTTGTATCGCCATCAATATCACCATAAGTTGAGCCAATATATGTGTCATTATAATAATACTTCATATACACCTTGTTTTGAGAAACACCATAGTAATTTGTCCAATGCAAAACAATAGGAGCGTCATATATTGCTAAATAATAATACTGTTGGGTAGGTATTGTTACGGTTCTACTATTCTCTCCGTTGGTATAAGTATAACCTAAATCACTTAAAAATTTAGTATTTGAAGGAACTTTCGTTATAGCAAACACCTCAATATAACTATAAGGACTCACACCATACACAACAATGATTTGCGTCTCAAAGTTGTTTTGAATAGTAATCTCATCATATTGATATATAATCTCATTGGTTAAATCATTAAAGTTTGTCTTTAGATTTTTATCCCCTTCAACTTCAACAATAAAGTTATAACAAGAGAAATAATTTTTAACCAATAACCGACCATCCGTATAAGGATACATAGTTCCAGTCGTTCCGATAAATTTTTTGATTGCTTGAACATACGTGTCGTCACTAATATCTAAAAGTTCTTCAGCAGGTAACACAATATTTTGTTTACCATTAGGTAAAGATTCGTAGACTTGATACATAGAAATTGTACTATCTTTTATCATAAAGTAAATACTTCTAAAACTCTTTAGTTCATTTATTGTAAATCTAAGCTCATATATCCCCTTATCTCTTGCCGTAGCAGTATTGTTAGATATTGAAATATTTTCTGTAGGAACATCTGAGTTGTCCTCATATCTTAAAAGCGACACAGAATAACCAAAAGTATTATCAGGGATATCCCATTCTAAAATAACAGTTTTAGAAGTAAATGTACTAACGTTATTCCTAGAAGTACTAATAACGGCATTCATAGACAGACCTAAACTATCAACCGCATTTACTGCCGGAAATATGTTGTAAATAACAAATTCATGAGAAGTAACTTGTTGTGTAACAATATCGGTAACTTTGATTTTATAAGAATTTTTAGCACCAGACACAATATCACTATCACTCGAAGATGTAGCAGGACTAAGTGTAATTGACAATATGTTAGACGCATCAATATAATCATCCAAATTTACTACCTTTCCATCTTTTGTTATTTCCACCGTAAAAGCTTCTAATGGTGCGGAAACAATAACATCACCCGAAGTATATCTCATGCCATCTTTGCTTATATAATCATCAACAAAATCCATCTCAAAATTACCTAATAAACCTATAGATATATCTTCGCTATAAGCATCTCTATCTTGTCTAAAATTATCCTCCATCACAAACCTATAGATACCCTTGGTAAATTCAAACACTCTATCTTGTTTACCCACAACTTCTAATTGAGTTCCAAACGCATCCACAGGAGTCCCGAGTTCATCAACTAATTTTCTAAACCCACCATTCTCATATTTATAGACAACCAAAGACAATAACCTAATGACATCTGTATCATTACTCAAAAACACCTTATACAAATCATTTTCTTGGTCAACTTTTGTCACATTAAGAATCGAAATCTTTTCCTCAGCATCACCAATTCTTATATTAAACACAACCTCCGAACCGAAACGATTACTAATTTTCAACACATGCGCAGTGTTCCTAACAAAACTTTGATTTATCTCGTTTAAAATAGCCGTTAAATCAGTGTCTGGGGTAATATTATATACACTATTATTAAATGTTAGTGTATACCATTTATCAAGACTTAACACATTACTAATTGTTAATGAGTCAATAGAATCAATATCAGTGTTTAAATATGTAAATTCTTTTATACTGTTTAATCCTGCAGAATTATTAACACTCGCTTCAACAGAAGGTGAATTAGTATTTACAATAATTGTATAAACCGTATGGTTCCCCGCCTCATCAATTTCTACAATCTCATAATATCCTGACGCATTACCAGCAAATCTCTCATACATATAATCATAGAATGACATAGACAAATCGTACCCAAACTCTTCCCAATTTTCGCTATCTGAAGCATTAAACCTCAACCTCGTGGTCGTTCCATTATAATAATCAGGATCGCCAGGGACCAAACATTGGAGCGCTTTTTGACCTAAATCAGCGGTGTTGTACTTATCATATTTTCTAAAATAAATACTCTTTGCTTCGTGATCTTTACTTAAAAGCGTTTTACTAACATTAGGTCTAGTAAATGTAAAACTAGTATCCACTGCAAAATCAAACAAACCTACATTTGCAAAATAATATATGCCATCTTCTGCTTTATGAGAGGTCGATTTGAAATAATTATTAATACCATTATTCGATAAAGCAGTCATATTTACGGTGGTAGTTGCTATTTTCTTTAAATTCGAGCTAGGTGGAGTCCTGTCTACCACTAAAGATATCTCATTACTATAAAAATCTTTTACATCATCTCCCTGTGCTACTATATACACATTTCTATCACCTACATAATGATATTTTATCTGATAAATATACTCATTATTAATACCATTTTCGTCACTAATATCCGCCTCTAAAGATATTGAGTAATACAAAGAATCAAGACTCTTCCAACGCTTCTCAACCACATAATCAATACCATTTACTAGTTCTATACCACTTGAATATGTTCCGTTCGACAGCTTCTTAGCCCTAGTAATAACTATATCATTTTCATCAATCTTAGCATAATATTCATCAGCAGGATCACTAAAAGCAAATAAAATATAACTCTTTGTAGTAGAAGTGACAGATTGACCAATTTCTGTATAAGCATTCAAATCATCCATTGTTGGGGAAATAATACTATATGTCGTTGTATCTTCGCCAATGTTATACGATATTTTATATTGATAGGTGTAAATAGTGTTACTTACCACCCCGTATGCAGGCAGATACAATGAGTATTGAGTAACACTAGAATCAGCACCTACCGCACTATTTTGTATATCATATTCATTGTAAATTTCATAATTACTGTAGCTACCAGAAGAAGTCTTCAATCTTCTCTCAACCACCAAATTAGTATTATTTATATTGGTTGTACTCAACCAATTATATTTATAATTACCTTCTTCATCAACTTCTCTAGTCATATGAATACTATCTTGTGTGTTGGTATAATCTTTAGCAGTTAAAATAGTGCCCTCAGGTTTTGAATGTTGAATCTCAAAGCCAAAAGTTGTTCCTTTATTTCCAGCACCTAAAATAGGACTGATCTCTTTATTAGGAGGGATTGCATTATCTTGAATACTTAAAACATAAACACCTTCTTTAAATAAATCATCAATCACGAGCCAACCATTAGCATCTACACTTTCATATACATACTCTTCTACGAAATTACTATCCTTATAATATCTAATTGTTACTTTCAAATTAAAAGTCTTAGGTACCGAACTAGAATATGCAATAGCCCCATTTACAAAGCTATATTTTGATTGAGGTACTTTTATTTTTATAGGCAAAAGATTTGTTATAAGAGCAACATCAACGTATTCAAGTTCATAAGTACCACCCACCTGAGAATGTATGAAAGGTGAACTATAAATAGGTTCCCTATAAAACTCATCAAAAGAAACCTCATCTTTACCTAAATAAATCTTGATATTTTCACCAAAATCTTTTTTATTTTCCTCATCACTATAATCAGGTGTCCCAATAATAGGGTTATTATCTGCATAAAAAATATATTTTCTTACTCTACTGTCACCAGTATTACCGTAATCATCATCACTACCTGCATAAGTTCTAGTAATAACATATTTACCAGGTTTGCTAATAAGGCGCGTTTGCGAATTTATATTGCCCGATTGTTCGTCGTAAACACTCTCGGTCACTGGCACCATATATAAAATACTTGAATAATATGTGCTAGTCCCTTCTATCAGCGACCACTCCGTGCTATCTTTATTTTCTTTATCATAAATAGTTTTTTGAACCAAAGGCTCATTACTATAAGGATAAGTACTTAATGTAGTATCGTAAACTAAAGGATAATACTCATAACTTATCTCATCAATAACATAAACATCTTCTTCACTATCTTGCCATTCAAATATTAATTGCCCTAAACTACCTGCTTTCTCCAATGCCAATCTATAATTAGCATCTTTATACCCACTATCAACATCTTTGGTTGTAAACATCATACCGCGAGATCTATCCATATTCATTTCAATCTTATACTCTAGAGTATTCCCGCTAGCATCAGCTAATGTGATATAATAATATTTTTCACCTTTATATTTTTTATTAATATTGCTATATTCATCCAAATCTGGATATATAAATAATTGTTTATTATCATCTAAATAAGTGTCGCCCAAAACATCATCTTCCAATGTTCTCGCTACTATCCCAACTTCAGTGATAGGTATTAACATTTGGTATGTCCCAAGCATAGTTTTAAACACATCAGGATAAGCATTACTAAGTTCAATTCTATATTGTTTATTTCTTTTAACTTGTTCATTTAAAACACCATCAATGGAACCGGTCACTTCCGTACTATACTCATTTGGGAACACAATACTCTTATGCGTACCCCAGTACATACGCGTTTCGTCACTAACTATATTAAACTCATCAATTGTTTGTTTTATACCATTTTTATCGGTTTGAATAATATTTATAGTAGATTCATCCAAAAGTAGAGCATGCATGTAGGTATAACCTGAAGCATCAGTAAACTCAAACACATATAGCTTTTGAGTATTAAAGATATAAGCGCTACTGATAAGCTCTGAAGTTTCCCCAGTTAAACGAGTATTGGAATAATTTTGCTTTGGACTAGCATTCGTTGCGACATAATTAGTAAAATTATATAAAATTTCCCCATCGGCACTAGACAAAATCTCTGTTTGATTTATTTCTTTTTGATAATTGATATCAAAAGTATAAAATGTACCCGTAACAACCGAGTGACTTGGTTTCTCATCAACATAAACAGTGAAAGGCTTGTTTGTAGACATAACATCACTATAATAATTATCATTCAACCTATACTGCAAATCTACACCACTACTAGAAATATTGAAAGGTGAAACACCTCTAAACACAACATAATCATCAAGGTCATCTTTATCAATTGTAAACACATAATAGCTACAAGACTGCCCTGCGTAATTTACTTTCACATAATACTTACCTGCCTCAGTAAATGTAAAGAAATCATCCTCATTAGTTGATGCACTACCATCCATTAGTTCTGGAGTAAAATATGTATAATCTTTTAGATTATCACCAAAAGATGCACTTCTATAATAGGATGTAGAAATAACATTATCAAAAAGACCTGGTTTATCCACTTGGATTTTCACATTATATCGTGTAAAGCCACCACTATTAAGGCTCCTCGTATACCCTCCCTCACTATCCTGTGTCAACACCTTAACATTAGGTGTCGTATTAGTAAGTGCAAATGTAAACACTTGATAAGATTTATTCGCATCAGGAATTATCGCATTTGAATAATAAATCACCACAATGTAATAACCCGCAGTAGAAAAGTAAGTGTTCTTGCTATAAGCTGATTCTGTCCATACATTATTTTTTGAAGGATCTAAACAGTAATAAACCTTTGACTCATCTTCAACTGAACCGACATATTCAAACCAAACAGGCGCTTGGTTTGTGCTAACAAAATTTCCGTAATCTTTCTTCAATGTTTCAACATCAGCACTCTCAGCGGAGTTATCACGTATTGCAGTCTTGCCATAATTAAAATTATCAAAACTATCATCACCATTTACATTTGCGTAGTATGCTATTTGACCATACACATAAATTCTTTCATAAGCATAGGTCATATTGCCACGATCTTCTTGTACCACAAAGGAACCACTTTGCTCGCCATAAATGGTTATGTATGATTGATATTTAGCGGTGTATGTATATGTACCGACATCATACATCAAAGGTTCGCTATAGTTTGTAGTGCCTTCCAAATTCTGCAAAACATTATTCTCATTATAGTAATTTGCCTCATTAAATGTAAATAGTCCTGTACCAGTGATACCTGTACTTCTCTCTAACTTGAAAGAAATACGCTCACCCGTCGTCTGTTCTACAAAATAAAGTATACCATAGTTGGTCTTTTCATTTTGAGGTTGCCACGTTTTATCAGTATAAACAAATATAGATTTATAAGCAGTAGATAATGCATTATGTTTTCTCTCTAAAGTGATTTCATACCTTTCAGGATCAAACGATAACATTGGATAACTTAATTTACCATCTTTATATTTGTAATTATAATATTTTACAGCAGTATATCCGTCAACATCACTAGTCTTAGTTAATTCAGAAATTTCTGGCGCTTGAGATGCTTTATTAAAATTTTTCTCCTCAAACACATAGAAAGAATAACTATAAAAACCAGTCAAAGGATATTGTGTCACCATAGAGTTGTTTTTATTTTTTATATCTAAAAAGAAATAAAACTCATATAACCCCTCATAATCTGTCACATATTCACCAGTTTGATATCTAATAGATTCAGCATCACCACTGATTTTGAAAGCAAATCTTTGGATTTCTTCATCATCTTGAAGGTCTTCAATAACTGCATCGCCTAATGAAATAGCTCTACCATTAAGATAAGCATTGACACTGACTTTTGATAATAAAATCGATGTGTTTTCATTTACCTCATCTGGTTTTATTTCAAATATAGCAACATTTTTAGGATTACTATAATCAGTCATCAATGTATTAAGCATCACAAAACCGCCATTAGGTATTGTCTCAAGGCTATTTTTCAAGTCTGTTGTCACAAACTTGTTGGCGGTAACAGATATTCCCCTTATGTTATTATTGTAAGGCGTACTCACTTCTGATATTTGCGCTCTTAGAGATATTTTGCTATTTAGACTAGAAACAGCAAAAACACCTACCACAGCAACAGTTATCAAACATAGAGACACAACCCACTTGTAGATATTTTTCATACTTCCTCCAAATGATAAAATGTATTAAATCTTTACTTACATAATACCACAATTTAAGACATTTAGCAATTAATTTTACATTAATATTATGATTATTTTAAGCAATATTATATACATTAATACACATAAACACCCATAGACAACAAAAAACCTCAAATTAACAAAAAGTAATTTGAGGTTTTTATAAAATTTAAAATTAATTCATTTATTAAGATATAGCATCTTATTTAAAATGTCACTTGATAAATTTCATAAAGTGATTTTTACCTTTACTTAACACTGGTCCTTTAGAAATATCAAACTCTACATAGTAATCAGCAACTACCTCATTATCAACCTTCACGCCTTTACCATCAATCAATTGCCTTGCTTGTGAATTGGATTTAGCAAAACCCGCCTTTACTAACATATCAATAATTGTTAACTTGTCCTCTTCCACTTTGATAGTATCAACACTTTCAGGAATAGCGCCATTAGCAATCTCGTTATAACGCTTTTCAGCGTCTTTAATAAACTCAGCACCGTGATACATTTTAATAATCTCGCGAGCATATAATCTGTGCGCCTCGCAAACATCATCATCGATCACTTTTTTATAAACTTCAGCACTTATATCAGTGGTGAGTCTAAAATATTGTTCTAAGACATTATCCGGTATCTTCATCGCCTTTTCATACATCACCAAGCTAGGTTCATCTAAGCCAATGTAATTATCTAACGACTTACTCATTTTATTTACACCATCTAATCCTACTAAAAGAGGAAATGTGATAACCACCTGTGGCTCTTGACCATAATCTCTTTGAAGTTCGCGCCCTACCAACATATTAAAGGTTTGATCGGTACCACCGATTTCCAAATCAGCATGAAGATACACAGAATCATATCCCTGGATAAGCGGATACAGTAATTCATGCACAGCAATAGGCGAACCATTCTTATATCTCTTGCTAAAATCATCTCGTTCCAGCAATCTAGCCAAGCTGTACTTACCAGCAAGCATAATCACATCTTTAAATGTCATCTCATTAAGCCATTCACTGTTATAAACAATTCTAGTCTTTTTTGGATCTAAAATCTTAGTTACTTGCTTGTAATAAGTCTCGCCACTCGCCCTTGTTTGTTCTATAGTCAAACTAGGTCTTGTCTTACTTTTCCCAGTAGGATCGCCTATCATACCAGTGAAATCGCCTACAAGAAACACAACTTTATGTCCCAATTCTTGAAATTTTTTGAGTTGTCTAAGCACAACGGAATGCCCTAAATGTAAATCAGGTCTACTAGGATCAGCTCCTAATTTTATCGTCAAAATACGCCCTGACCTTAACTCAGTCTCAAAATCTTCTTCATTATAAATATTTTCCGCTGTTGCTTTAATATTCTCGATAAATTTTGAAATATCATCTTTTTTCTTGTCGGATTTATTTCCAAAATTATTTAGCTCATTTAATATTAAGTCCAAATCAATATCGTGGACGTAACTAGCCTCTTCTAAAGTTTCCATAGTAGCCATTGCACAAGAAAAACAATGCATTCCAAACCCACGCAAAACAACTTCCAATTCCGGATTAAACTCCAAAACATCAGCTATTGTCCAATCTTTATCTATTATTACCATATTTTCACCCTTCCAAAAGAACAAAAGGGCACAATCACCCCCTTATCCTTTTTAAAATTTAATTATTCAATGTCTCCCGTAGAATCTACTTGAGATTTCAACTCTTCGTGGTTTTCAATCAACTCTTTATTAGCCTTTACTAATTCATTATCTATTTTTTCCAACTCATCTTTTTTGATCTTAGATTTTGAAGATCTTTTTGTAGTTGATTTAGATTCTTTAGTATTTTTACTCTTTACAGTCTTAGATTTAGCACCCGCGCTCTTTGATTTAGCACCCGCGCTCTTAGACTTAGTATCTGTACTCTTTGATTTAGTAGTAGCAGCCTTAGATTTAGCAGCAGTGCTCTTAGACTTAGTATCTGCGCTCTTAGACTTAGAAGTAGCACTTTTTTTAGACTTGGTAGTCGCACTCTTAGATTTAGATTTATTATCTTTGCTTTTTGATTTTGTGGTTTTAGCTTTAGATTTAGCTACTGTACTCTTCTTAGTTTTAGTAGCCGCACTCTTAGATTTAGATTTTGCCTGCGCGCTATTAACACGTTCAGTCTCCTCTTTATTATCTTTTTCCGCATCAGTTTCTTGATTTACAACCTTATTGCCATTAACATCATAATATGTGCCATCTGGATCATAGTAACTACCATCTTTATATATATAGTAACCATCCTTATCAAAATAGCCACCATTTTCATCATATTGAGGCTCAATATTATCATCTACATACTCTTCAGTATCAGTAGGGATATAATTACCATCTTTATCAAAATACTTACCATCAGGAGTATAATAACCACCATCTCTAAATCTATAATACCCCTCATCATCATAATAGCCACCGTTCTCATCATATATAGGCTCTGGTTCTTTCACATCTTTATTATTAATTTTTGCGTTTCTAGTCCTTACTAATTCTTGTGCCTTTTCGCTAATTTCACCAGTAATGCGCTCAATAGCTTCAGATTTAACCAAAAGTTCTTGTTCCTTACTTTGAAGTTCGGCATCTTTATCGCGCAAAGCATCGTTCAACTCTTCAATCTCACGATTTTTATTCTCAATAATCAAATAAGCACCTTTTAATTCCTCAGCAATAGAGTTTTTTGCTTCCACAATTTTATTATACTCATTTTCTTGATTTTTCTTTGCTTCCTCTTCAAGTTTTGCATAAATCTTATCTGCATAAGTTTTGAATTCAGAAATAACTGCAAACTCAATATTTTTCTTTTTATTGACTTGCTCATCTTCCAAGTTAGTAACTTTCGCATTCAACTCCGCAAGTTGTTTATCAAACTCTTCCTGCATTTTACGCATTTCAGTCTCTAAGTCTTCCTGTCGTTTGAGTTCTATTTCTTGTTGCTTTCTAATAGTATTTGCGGTAACCCTACCAATACTATTTTCAGCGCTCAAGCGTAACCTTTCAAGATTTTCACGACAAAGTTGTTGTTGTTTTAAATTGTCTTTGCTTTTCTCTTCAAAGTTAATCTTTAATATACGAATTTCCTCTTCTACTTGACCTACTTCAAAGCTCAATCTTTTCTTATTATTAATGAAAATCTCGCACTCTTTAGCAATACGATCCAACAAAATAGACGCATCAAAACCAACGCTACTAAAGTCGTACTTTTCGTGCTCCACTCTCGCATCTTTCGCTCGTGCAAGCTCTTCCTTCTCCATTCTTTCACGCTTTTCAATGTAATCTTGAAGAATAGGAATACTCGCCTTGATTTCTTTCTTAGTAAATAACACTTCATAATCAATATAAGCAGGGAGTGTGGTGGTAGCCTTATCTAAACCGCGTTGAAAAACATTGAAGTTGTTATACAAATCGGCAACCGTCGCATCAAATCTTACATTTAAAAATATCATAAATATAGATTTAAACACAAAAATCAAAAACGGCATCACAAAAGCATAATAGAACGCAATACCAAGCTGTCCGTCACCCATCAAGAAAACCAACCCAGCAAAAGAGACAATGAACAAAAACACAATAAAAATATCAAAAATAATGTTTATCGTCTTCACACTATGTTTATAAGTTGTGGTTTTCATAGGTCTTTCCACACAGTTTTCTAGAGTCAAATACTCGCTAGCAGGTTTATCCCTATTGAGCATATAAAGTTGCCATTGAACCCTAACAGCCTTAGGCACCTGTTTCATTTTATTGTTAAATTCAATCAAATTATCCTCAGTTATCTGCGGATTTTTGTAAAAATACATATTTAACTGATCTATAGACTTTATCAATCTAGACTCGTACGAATAACTCGTTCTGATAATTGTAATAATAACATAAATAAAGAACGCACCCAAAGCAATAAAAAATAAAACTGCACTAGGTTGATAAGTCGAACCCACTTTATCTACGAAAAAGTTACCAAGATTTTTAAACAAATCTAAAACACCAGAAAATATATTGGTAGCATTTATCATAAAAACTTACTCCTTTCAAAAGCATTAAATTCTATCGTTAGTATAACACAATAAATACAAAGTTACAAACGTTTTATAAAAATTTTTGTAAATAATTGTAAATTTTTTTTACTTAGCGCAATTATCTCTTTAAAACTAAAACAGTTTTACAAGTTTGCATTGCCTAATAAGATACAAATATGCACCTTTAACCACTTCACCAGTGGCAGTCATCAAACTCTTTGAGTAGATTTCTAGTTGTTTATAATATCTATTTTTAAGAGTTGTTTCATCATCAATATATGTCAATTTATAGTCAACTATATATTTATCACCATTTTTATCAGTGACTATTAGATCAACTACACCTTGGACTAAAACCTCATCTGAGACATTAGAAGAACCGACAAACTCACTATACGGCGCTTTAAACAAAAATCTTTTTTCTTTTTCCAATGATAAACCATCCCCAAAAACGCTTAAACATTTTTTTATTGAATAAACACTATTAACATCTATCATATCAATTTGATTTTTATCTAAAGGTAAAGATTTTATTTTATCCGCTAAATCATCCACGCTTTTCACATTCATGTAATCAACTAATTCCAAAACTTTATGATACAAAGTGCCCAAACCACTCAGTTCCATTTCATCTTCACTAACCACTAATTTGTTTACTTGTGATGTATATGTATGAGGGGACTCCTGACTAGACAATTCCGTCACTGACAACTTATAACTAATATTGCTAGGATGCGTATATTTAAACGCAATCCTCTCATCTAGCGCTTTAAGCACTGCAAAATTAACTTTTTGAGTAGTTTTTTCAACCTCGGCGACTTCTTTTCCTACCCCCATCACTATCCTCATATCTTTATCTTGATATAAACCTTGTGTCATAAAAGTGTTAAACTTTAAATCATCCACTCCATTTAAAATATATCCAATATAATTGTTTTTGCTTCGCTTCTCACCAATAGTCTCCATATTGACGCAAGCGGTAATATATAAAATGTTCTTAGGTCTAGTGAGTGCAACATAAAGCAATCTAAGTTCCTCATTCACCTCATCAATACGCTTTAACCTTGCAAGATAATTATACATAGGAGTCGGCATTTTAAAATTATTGCCCAAATCATAAAAATATGTTCCTACACCCTCTCTATGATAAACTATTGGACTACGCTTGATAGTGTTTCTAAACTGCTCACCCGCATCCGCCAAAATAACAATCGGAAACTCCAATCCTTTACTGCTATGAATGGTCATCATTGTCACTGCATCACCCCCGCCCAAAGTCACATCAGCGGATTTATCCTCATTGAGTTTTTGAACATATAAAAGATAATCGACCAAGTTATCATTGTACTTTAATCCACCCACATAAGACATAAAACG
Organism: uncultured Lachnospiraceae bacterium; assembly: GCA_964393975.1. Taxonomy (GTDB): domain Bacteria; phylum Bacillota; class Clostridia; order Christensenellales; family UBA1242; genus CALVNN01. Next base: position 39,798 of record CAYMVO010000008.1, on the reverse strand, counting down.
CTCATACGATGCTAATAAATTCATTCCAAAAGGCTTAGACAAAAGCACTTTTTTTATATCAACCTTTTTGGAAATCTCTTCTAGCAAATCTGTAACTTTTGAATATATAGATTTATTTTTCAATTCACTTATAAACACCAACATAGCATTAATACGAGGTCTCAAATCGCCATTATAATTTAATACCGCCTCATAAAAAAACTCACTATTAGAAGCTTTTCTAATCTCCAAAAGTTCCTCTTCATTAAATCCAAAGCCATCAAATTTCATAACGGTCGCCAAACTAATATCATCGTTAACGCATAAGACCAACTTTAAAACACTATTCAAAAATCTTGCAATAAAAGAGTCAAATATATTCACCTTAAAATCAATACTAGTAGGCACACCTAATCGACTCAACTTTGTTAAAAGATAATTATACAACTTTCCCCTATTTCTAAACAAAATAGCAATATCCTTATATCTTGTTTTTCTCAATGATTTAGTTTCTTTATCATATATTTCACTGCCGAGTAGATTATATATAATGCTAAGTATCTCATCCCCCTCTTGTTCAAACGCTTGTTTGCTTTTATCTCTATGGGTATCTCTTACGCTATACACACTAGCAAGCGAAACATTTTCCTCTTTGTTTTTATCTATAAGGTGAATATTAATAGGACATAAAACTTCATTAGACTCACTACTAGTAATATTAAACGCGCCATCATTAACATAATCAATACCGCCATTATCTCTAGTCATTGCGATATTAAATATATCATTTACAAACCCCAATATTTTAGGATTAGATCTAAAATTTTCATTCAAAATATGCGCCTGTCCGCCACCGCCATTGAGGTATAAGTAAAATTTATTTATAAATATGTAAGGTGCACACAACCTAAACCCATAGATACTTTGTTTCATATCCCCCACCATAAACAAATTATCCTTACGCGCCACTTTACCCACAATAGCATCTTGCAATTCATTCACATCCTGATATTCATCCACAAATATTTGATCTATACCCTGCGACACAGCATCAACAATATCTTCGTTCTCCAATATTTGCATTGCAAAATGTTCTATGTCATTAAACTCATACGAATTGTTTTCACGCTTTAGATTTATATATTCTTTCTCAAACTCAAAAGTAAAACTGATAAGAGTCTCCACCATACCACCGACCGACTTAATCACATCTTCCATATTGTAATTATTATATCCTAATATCCCCAAATCTTCCGCATACGATTTCACATCTTCTTTATAGTCATCAACCGCCGATTTTATCTTTGCTTTTTCTTCTTTAAAATCTTTAAAATTCGGCACTGAAAATCCTAAACACACACTATCAATCTCAAGTACGCTCCTATATGAACCAGCTTTCGTTACCACCTCATCAATAAACGCATCAATATCCCTATTAGCACCAAAAAGAGAGTCTTTTATTTTGGTAAGTCTATCACATAAACTCTTTGTCGTTTTTTCAAACTCGCACTCATAATATTTAAAAACTTTATTATCCTCTATTGGTAATGTAAATAACCCCATAGCGTTCTTAGCAAACTCTTTTTCATCCCCTTGCACACGCATAAAATCATAAGCATTATAAACTAATTCTTTTAAAGCATCTTGACTACGCCTTTGCAAAAGCATTAATGCTAAATTTAACACATCGGTGTTATTATCTTCAATATGCTTTTTCATCACCTTATCAAACGCTTTATCTCTAATAAGTTTCATATCCTCTTTTGTTAATACATTAAAATTAGGAGAAATATCAACCACATAAAAATATTGTTTTACTATATCTTGGCAAAACTTATCGATTGTAGAGATCTTGCAAGTGGATATTTTATCAAATTGTTTTTTTAGATATGTACTAGGATTTTGTTTTATTGCATCTTGTAATTTACTTGCTAATTTTAGTTTCATATCATTAGTTGCGGAATTAGTAAACGTGATTAGTAGCACCTTATCCAAATCTAACTTTTTTTGCATTATTCTTTTTATTATAAGTTCTACCATAACGGTCGTTTTGCCACTACCGGCAGACGCCGAAACTATTTGATTAACACCTTCAGTATTTAAAACTTTCTCTTGATTTTCTGTCGGATTAAAGCTCATTTTTACCTCCTTTTAGGTTATCGCAAATCTCAGCAAAACTAACACTACTCTCACCTCGCTCTTTGACCGCTAAATCGCGTTTACAAATCCCCTTAAACTCACAATAGTCACACACATTATCGTCAATATTAGGACTCACCGCTATACACCCTTCTTTCATCTCTTCCACCGCTTTCACGCACGCTTTGTACGCATACTCACACAAAGCATTTAAAACAGCGTCATCCATACAACTACTAAATGTAATTTTGCCATTCTTGTATGCCTTCACATTAATATTAAAATATTTACTCTCATTTGTTTCAGTCAAACTTAGTTTTCTATCCAATCTACTAAGCACATCGGCATCATTAATAAACACGCCATTCATCCTGTAATTCATCTTTTTATCAGTCTCAAAACTATCCACAATAGGAAAATACGCAAAACCAGCAGGGCGTTTACCAAATAATTTTGCATAATAATATGAGTAAAAAGGCAATTGCAACTTACCACCATAATACACCCCCTTGCCATCAAGAGTCTTATTACTAGTTTTGTAATCTATTATCAAAAACCTATCTCCCGAAACATCCACTCTATCTACCTTACCTACGACTTTCATATCACCATATTTTGTACTAAGAGTTAGTTCTTTATTTTGAAAAGCGTATTCAAAATAAGTCGGCACAAAATCACTATTTTCCATATAATTTTCTATAGCGGTCATTAATCTAATAGCTTCATTCTTTAACCCCTTTAACACTATAGGACTTGTCCTTTTTAGCACGTCACTATATTCTTCACTTGATAATACCTTTTTTAACACACCACGTTTGTCTCCACCATACTTACAAAAAACTTCGGCGATTTTATGCAAGATGTTACCAATATCAATACTCCTAAGCTCAATAGGTTCCCGCACTTTTAATCTTAGTCCACGATTTAAAAAATGCTTATATGGGCATCCAAAATACTCCGTTATTTCGCTTATACTCGTGTACCCTTTTCCAAAAAAACATTCTTCTTTTATAGTATCCACCCGTGCTACGCTTTTGGGGAGCTTCACTTCTTTTTCATTTAAAAAACACTCTAGTGTTGATTTATATTTGGTGTTTGCATCATTTAAATAATACTCCAAAACGCCATCCATATCATCCAAACTTTCCGCCAATGCCTTAGGTGATAAATCTAAATCTTCCACATCGTCATTTATAATACACAAACGCTCCCCTCCTTTTACGAAACACGACGACAGACTGTCCATAACGCTACTTGGTTTACTAACATTATCACCACTTAGATTAGGATACATCACGATTAATTTATCACACAAGACAAGATTTTGAAGAAGTTTGAGTCTAGAAAGACTATTTAAATCACTGATTTTAGGCTCAATCTTATATCTGCTATCTATATTATCCAATTCCCTATCGGTCAGCACTCCACAATCACTCTTTTGACTAGGAAGGTTACCTAACGAGGCACCCAAAACTATCATAACCTTCTTCTTGCTAAAATATGAAGACATATCACCAATATACACCGCATCCGTACTAAGTGGCACAAGACTCACGTTAGCTTGTTTTAAACTATTTTTAAAGATACGAATAAAGTCACTAAGAGAGACTTTTAATCCATAGCAAACCTTTTGCAAAACATCCAACATAGATACTATTACTTGATAAGATTTTTTAAGTACCTTTTGCACCAATAAATCTTCTTTTAGATTTACAAGACTCAAAGTCTTTTCTTCCATCTCAAATTGGATCATAATAAACTTTAAGACATCTATATAATCTTCCGCACACGCGCAATTTTTTATTCGCAAAATCACATCATTTAATCTATCAAATTGCAAACACTCAAACTCTTTTAGCCACTTTATGCCATTAGGTCTAAATGTATAAATATAATTGTTAAGCTTCAAGATCTGCTCCTCATCTAGTCCTATATAATAATTGTTTACTATTTTAAACCAATCATCATAATCAAGACCATACAAAACGCCCTCAAGTATAGCGAGCAAAAACCTCGCAATCTCGCTATTATCCAGTCTAGCGGTAGTATCAAAAAAGCACGCAATATCAGTCAAATTCTTTTTGATAAGGTCGGAATATTTTTCCATATCACTAACCAAAACATTTATATCGGCAAGTCTCACGCCTTGCATTTGCAATGTATGTATTTCCCGTTTTAATCTCATCACTTCAGCTTTGGAATCGCTACACTGTAAAAGGGTGATCTCATCCCCTATATTCACGCTATTAGGTGTATACGCAAAACAAGTATTTAATAAATGCTTAAACGTTGGGTTTAAGTCATCTGGTACAAAGACTTCATCAAAATCAATATCTAAAAGCAAATTTTTATAGACCTCATAAACATCATTGAGGTAGATATGCTCATTTGGTGTATTCTCACATTTCACCGCCCCCAAAAATAGTGGTAGCCTACGCAACTTAAACTCGTGTAAAATACTTAGGTTTAGCGCAGTCATACTATCAAACCCAACAAAATAAATAGCGCTTTCATCAAAATATTTATTAGTCTTTATTTCCCTCACTAAAGCATTGATTTTATGACTTCCGTCACTAAGATTGTTATCATTTAAATACTTTTCATAAGCCTCATAAATCACGCGGATATCATTTAATTTTGCCTTTAATAATCCAGTATCTTTAGTACTCAATTCATTAGGGCTTACCAAACTACTTTTAAACTGCATTATTGATTCGTAAATCTCCTCAGCAAAACCTAACCTCCCCTCATTCAGCTTAAAAAAAGTCAATTTGTCATCATTTTCATATATGAGTCTATAAACAATCAATATCCCTTCTTGCTTGCTAACATCTTGACTCAAACCCAAAAACATCGCTAGTCTATTTATAGAAAAAACCTCACACTTAAAAGTAGCTTTTTTCTCTAACGTATCTAGTAGCATAGTCTCCGCACTAAGCGTGTATTTTTCGGGAACAATGATTATATGTTTTTTAAATATATCATAATTATTTTTCACTTCATTAAAAAGTGCTTTATTTACACCATATTGATAGTTACCATAAAAAATTTTTGACTTCATCCTTCGCACCAACCTTAAAGGTATTTTATCATAAAAAAAAGGTAAATTCAATTAAAATAATTTACCAATTTTACTTTTTATTATTTATTTATTTCTTTTTGATTGTTTTGCCAATTTATCTATCACGCTTTTTACATACAAATCTATCTCAGAGCCCTCGCTATAATCAGCCTCAAGTGACGCATTGACTCTACCATCCGCCAAAATCTTTAGCGCACTCTCTCGCTTTTTTGGTAACTCCTTATTATACACTGCTATACTATGACCGCCATTTTCCTTTACCAAAATCATACACGGTATATCGGTATCACCATCGCCAAAGTAAAACATATTATTAATAGGTAATTGCTCTTCCTTTTTTTGCTTGTCATTTATCTTTTTAATATCGGTCAAATCATCTAATAAATTTTTCTTTACCCTAAAAATGTATTGCGTCTTTAGAGTATAATTCACGATTTGCGACAACCAATACGCCTCGCCTCGTTCATTATAAGCATAACAATTTGCAAATATCCTATTTAACTTACTCGCAATCTTAGAGCCCTCAATAATCTCCTTGATACCACAGCTAATCAAATAATGTTCAATGATAAATCCTTTACTCTTTCCGTACTCGTTTATCCTATCAAACCACCCCTCAACACCATTAAAAAACTTTATGTTCTTTCCCATACTATTGAGTAGCGGTTTCGTGAGCGGTCTACCGTTTCTTTTCGCGACGTCTATATAATTTTTAGTATACCCGAGCACCATATCCATATTTTCCGCTAAACACTCTTCAATGTTACGTTCCCAAAACACATCACCGTCTTGCCCTAAAAATTTCAAAAGATCTTTATACTGCTCCTCACAAGGACTTAATGTTTCATCAAAATCATACATAAACGCTAATTTTTCCATACAACACCCCTAATATCGTTAATTAAATACATTATAACATATATATGCAAGCGTTTCAATATATAAAACAAAAATTTTCACCCCTATAAAACAGCTCTAAACAATGTCTATTGAGCCCAAAAAAGTCGCAGAATTTTTTATGTGTCGATACCAGCGCAAAGAAACGCAAAAGCGGTTCGGGTGCGACAGCGTTAAGTAGACTCCTATGCTATTAAAATCATATTCTCTTAGAAAACCCAAACAAAAAACAAACCGCTTTATATTATATAACGATTTGCTAAAAAAGGATAAATTAGTCTTGATTTTCATTTTTCACATTTATTTTTAATGCGCTTAGATATTTTCTAAACTCTTCCATTTTTGAGTTGTCCATAAGAACATCTATTTCGCTTTGAAGTTTTTTATTTTTGCGTTTTTCTTCTTCTAATTTATGCACCACTAGTTTCAGTTCCGCTCTTGTTTCATTTAAGTTTTTATGTGCAATATTACATTCCTTTTTGAGTACCTCACTCACTTCGCTAATACTATTATTTTTTATTAGTCTAACGAGTCCCATAAATAAACTATTGATGTCGCTATCACTAAGTCTTGCTTTGCGCCTAATAGTCAAAACATTTTCTTTGTTATCAGTGGTTTTAATATTGTATTTTTTCACAACCTCTTGCACAAACTCAGGTTCATTCTTCATAGTACTGCGATACTTATTTTGTAATCTTATCATTTTATTAGCGTCACCGCCACTAAGTCTCAAACAAGTCGCTCTGACCGACTCTCCATTGGCGGATGCTTCGAGTACGCTTTTTATCAAAGACTCCTTATCATCGGTGGCAAATGTATTAAATGTTAGTTTTTTGATCCCCTCAATACTCACACCGACTTTATTAGCATAATCTTTATCCATTAAATTTTTGTATTCTGTGTAGTAAAAGTTTCTAATACTATTTTCACTCAATCCCCACTTTAATGATAATTTTTTAAATATGCTTGCAAGACTACCACCTTCTTTTACTAATGTAAATAATTGTTTTATTCTATCATATTTATTCATATAATCACCTTTATAATTTAATTAGATAAATTATTCCCAAAGTTAAATAATATATTCAATTATTTGTAATTTATACTACCATACAATCATACATTATTTCAAAAGGAGAAAATATGAAACTTCATCTCATAATATCTTGCATAAACCCCGCCGTAATCACTATCAATAATGACAAAAAATATGTATATGATGACAATAAAAAGATAAATGTAACATTAGATGCGATAGACTGCTTTTACATCACAGTAAACACAATAAATGATAATCAATGCAAAAATAATGATTTTACTACCAAATTTACAATAAAAGCAAACACCTTACTCCCAAACAAATTAGCGAATATAATAAACCACCAAAATAGCACCTATGAAATCATACTACTAAACAAACCCCTCATCGCCTCGACGCTACCAAACCCACTTGCTACAAATCAGTTGCTTTTGGTAGAAAACAACACGCTCAAAATAATAGAGAACTCTAAAATCATCTCCACCAAACCCTTACAAAGCACATATCCTTTTGCCTCCACCGACACGCAAAAAAATACTACTATTTTATATTCTCCGACCAAATCGCATAAAAACATTTGCTTGATAAATAATGATACGATATTAGAATTTTCTAACGCCGACTATATCAAAATGGATAATGAACTAAAAATAATCACCCACCTAAACACCTACGCTAAACATATACGAGTAAATGTTTTTGACGCCATATCACTAGAGCGCAAAGAAACATATATCGCAAAAAAAGACACCAAAAGATACACAAACGAATATGTCATACCATACGCTTTCTTGCAAAATGTTTTAGTGGGTGATTATAAAGAGGCGATCTCTTATCTAGATGAAAACTTAAAAAAATCACTGCAAAAAGGGCACTTACGATTATTTTTTGGTGATTTTGTACAAATAAGCGTCCCAAAAGATTACGCCACCACCAACGCCGTGACACTCGTCTATAGAGATACAAATAACTACTTCACCACAAAGACCTTTTCATTTACCATCCAAAATGGCATCATCACAAATATATCAGTGTAAGTCCTCTATGTGCATAGAAAAATCACGCGACTCTTTATCCGGTGACTACCTTTAGCCACCCTATATTCGCGTGATTTATATTTATTTGTCTCTATCTATATCAAACGTAGTTTGCGTCTTTATGCTTTAGCAGTAGGGAAATATGTGTTAAACGCGGTCTTAGTAGTTTCCACTTTTTCATTCACATTATCTGCTTGGATAGCTTGGATAGTTATCTCTAAGCTAATACTTCCCATGTATGGTGATACATCAGTACGATCTTCTGAGCCAATCGTTTGAGTTATAGTAGTAGGGATAGTGTAGGTACCACTCACAACTATTTGGTCGTTTGTTTCTACCTTATAAAGGTTCGCAGTATCAGTCTCATTAACTAAGTAGTACACATCACCCTCGCCAGAGCCAGCTACCAATGTATAAGCCTTATTAGTATCAGTTACTGGGGTAAAGTTAGCTGTCTTACTCGCGCTAGTATTCCAAGCACTTACCAAACTCTTTATAGTCTCGCTCGCGTCATTAGGTGCTACGAACTTCATAGTTATTCTAACATACATAGCCTCGCTCGCTATCTCTTTTTGAAACTTGATATCCCACTCTATCTGGTCACCTGGCACTTTATCATTAAGTGAAACATTTGATGTCACAGTTGGTGTATTATTCAAATCTATCTTACCAAATGATAAAGTGTTATTATTGCTAGTTTTATCTGTAAAATAAGCAAACGAAGAAGCTGTAATAATTATAAGAGATAAAACAATTAATCCTATAGATAAAAATAATGTCTTACTTCTTTTTAGACTTTTATTCATAATTTTCTCCTTGTGATAACATTAGATAATAGACAAACACACAAAGGTCATGCCACTAGCGACGGCAAGAACCGATTTTTTCATAAGGAACACTACACAAGATAATGTTTTTTTAAAAAGCAAATGGATTCGTTAAAAGGTTTGCTTAGTGCCTTACTAGCTAAAATACAATCTAGAGTGCAACTAGATACCGTCGTCGACGAGTAAAGTATTCGCCCTTTGTAAGACTAACATTAGTCTAGTGGTAGATTTTCCTCATTCTGCTAAGGTCTTAACCATATTCCTTTGTTTATTATCTTAATTAGATTATACCTTATTGCTACAAAATATGCAAATGTTTTTTATAATTTTTTCAAAAAATTTTTTATCCACCAAAAATCACCAGTTCTCTCGTCTTGTGCCATCACAAATAAACATATACATAGGGTTTATAGACATACACTCCACTATATCCACAGCAAAGAGTCACAACCGTACGACCGCAACCGACCACAACCGTGACACTGCTATCACACTCGACCATTTGCTAGCGGTCTCTGCACTAGTGTCATTACACGAGTCGCTATGCTTTGTCGTGCCTCAGGGCAACATAAAAAAATACCGCATACATGTTTGTAAATGCGACATAGATGCGGTACGATCGTATATATTATCTTTTAAGCGACTGCTTGCACATTATCTTTTTCTAGTACTATCTGAGGTAAAGCATTACTATTGATAACATCATCCGTTATAACAATCTTCTTTATCGCTTTGTTGCTAGGTGTGTCATACATAATAGGAAGCATACTCTCCTCTAATATGGTCCTAAGACCTCGAGCGCCTGTATTTAACCTCAACGCCTTATCACTGACCGCCTCAATAGATTTATCCGTAAACTCTAGCTCCACGCCATCTAAATCAAACATCTTGCAATACTGCTTTATAAGTGCGTTTTTAGGGTTTGTCAAGATATTGATTAGTGCTTTTTTATCTAGCGAATGTAAACCAACAATCACAGGTAGTCTACCGACAAACTCAGGGATAAGTCCCGCCTTTATAAGGTCGTCAGGCTTTAATCTCTTTATAAATTCACTGACGTCCTTTTCGCTCTTAAACTCGCTATTAAACCCTATATAATTGATATTAGCGTCTTTATCAACGATTTTGTCTAATCCTACAAACGCGCCACCGCAAATAAACAAAATGTTTGTAGTGTCTATTTGTAGTAATTCTGCTTGTGGATGTTTTCTACCACCTTGTGCTGGCACGCTAGCAATAGTACCCTCTAAAATCTTTAAAAGTGCTTGTTGCACACCTTCACCGGATACGTCACGAGTGATAGAGGTGTTTTGTGATTTTTTACAAATCTTGTCTATTTCATCTATATATATGATACCTCTTTCGGCTTTTTTGATGTCACCATCAGCGTTTTGTATGAGCTTTGTGAGTATAGACTCAACATCATCACCCACATATCCCGCCTCAGTAATAGTGGTAGCATCGGCGGTCGCAAAAGGGACCTCGAGTATTTTTGCGAGAGTCTTAGCGAGAAGAGTTTTCCCTGAGCCAGTAGGTCCTATCATCAAAATATTACTCTTTTCTAACTCTATCTCATCACCTTTTTGCGCACTAAAATTGTAATTGATTCTCTTGTAATGGTTGTACACTGCCACCGACAAGACCTTTTTTGCTTCATCTTGTCCGACAATATACTCATCTAACTTTCTCTTTATCTCGCTAGGTGCGGGTAACTCAATTTGCTTAGCACCTGCTGCTTTCTTTTTCTCTTCTCTTACCATCTCTGTGCAAATAGCTAAACATTCATCACAAATAAAACTCTCGCCATCAGGACTAGCTATCAATTTGTCTACTTCACTCTTACTTCTTCCACAAAAACTGCAAAACATATTATTTCCTTTCGCCATTTAAATTGTCCTTTTCATTTCTTTCATATAAGACTTTATCTATCAAGCCATATTCTTTTGCTTCCTCAGCAAGGAGCCAAAAATCTCTATCCGTATCCTTATAGACTCTATCGTAATCTTTACCTGTACAATCAGCAATTATTTTCGCTGTCCTCACTCTATCCCTTTCAAGCCTTTTTGCATAGATTTGAAAATCGGTGTTTTGTGCATGAGATACACCACCTAAAGCTTGGTGTATCATAATCTCCGAATTTGGCAAAGCGTATCTTTTGCCCTTTGTGCCGGCACAAAGAAGTAACGCTCCCATACTCGCCGCCATTCCCGTACAAATAGTACTAACATCACACTTTAAATATCTAATAGTATCATAAATAGCAAGCCCGCTAGCAATCTCACCACCCGGACTATTTATATATAATGATATGTCCTTGTTTGGATTTTTCGCCTCTAAATAAATTAATTGTGCTATCACAAGGTTTGCTGACTCAGTAGTAACCTCGCCATTTAAAAACACTATCCTATCCTCTAAAAGTCTTGAATATATATCGTAGCTCCTCTCTCCCGTATTAGTCTGATCTACAACCATAGGCACCAACATATTTTTACCTCCCAAATTAATATATCCCTATAGATATTAATTACATCTGATTATTTTGATTTTTTATCAATAAATTTGTTGTTTTCTCTTAAAAACGCGAATACTTTGTCGGAAATGATTTCACCTTTTATATGCTCCATAGCGTGCGCGTCCATATCTTTCTTTAGCTCGTCTACGCTCTTTCCATACTCTTTGCTAACCTCAGCTAGTCTGGCATCAATATCAGCATCGGTGGCGTCGATATTTTCTTTTGCAATGATTGCCTGCAAGACTAGTCTAGCCTCAACATTTGCGTGTGCGGTCGCGTGACATTGCTCTCTAAACGCATCCATATTGCTACCGGTAAACTCTAAATATTGCTCTAGCGTAGCACCTTGATATGCAAGTCTTTGATTGTACATTTGTATCATAGACTCTATTTCATTGTCAATCATTGAATGAGGAATATCCATCTTGGAATCTTTTATGATTGCTTTGACAAGCTCCTCTTCCTCTTTTATCCTTGCGTCTTTCTCTAATCTAGCAATAATCTCTGCCCTCAAAGACTCTTTAAACTCCGCCAAAGTCTCAAACTCACTAACATCACTAGCCCATTCATCAGTCAACTCTGGTAAAACTTTCTTGGCAATAGAGTTGAGCTTTACCTTAAACACTGCAGGCTTGCCATTTAACTTTTCACTATGGTACTCCTCAGGGAAGGTAACATTGATATCTCTCTTGTCACCAATATTCATACCAATTACTTGGTCCTCAAACCCCTCTATAAATGTCTTTGAGCCGATCTCTAGATCATAACCCTCAGCCTTGCCACCATCAAAAGCCTCACCGTCTACAAACCCTTCAAAATCAATGTTTGCAATATCGCCGTTTTCAACCGCACGACCTGTAACATTTTCTTGCGTAGCGGAATATTCTCTATGGTGCTCTATCTCGTGCTCAACTTCGTGCTCAATCTCCTCATCACTCAATTCGACCTCAACTTTCTCAACTTCTCTACCAGTGTAAGCGCCGAGCTCCACCTCAGGCATAACATCCACGCTAAATAACACCTCTAGCCCGTCTGCGTCTTGCTTTTGAAGTGACATTCTAGGATAAGCTACCGGCTGGATGTCTGTCTCCTTGCTCAAGATCTCAGAATAACTCTCTGCACAAAAATTCTCAAGTGCCTCCTCAAAGAAAACATTTGAACCATAAGCCATCTCTATTTGCTTTCTAGGTGCTTTACCTTTTCTAAATCCTTGTACCTCATACTTTCCTTTTGTACGCTCGTAGGCACTCTCTAATTGCTTTTCCCACTCCTCACTAGTAGCGGTAACAGTAATATTAACTGTAGACTGTTCTTTATTTAACTTGTAATCCATAATTTTATGTAAACTCCTAAAAATATAATATGTGTATTATAACAAACCTATATCAAATTGTCAACTTAAATCGCCTACTTTTTAGCGTTTCCCACTTAAAATAACACGCAAATTATACGTGCTTAGAAAATACGTCTTTTTAAAAAAATCTATTATAAACGGTAGTGTTACTTTTTTTATCGTCTATCATTTAATAATTTATCTAATAATTTTTTATAATTTTACATAAAATACTAAAAACATATTAAAGGCGGTATTTAAAATGGGTAAAACTATAGTATTGACAGGTGGTGGCACTGCTGGTCATATAATTCCAAACATTGCACTTATACCATTATTAAAGGAACATTTTGATAAAATCGTTTACATAGGTAGCGAAAATGGAATGGAACAAGATCTCACATCAAATTTAGGAATAGAATATATAGCGGTGCCAACGGTAAAACTAGTGCGGTCATTAACGCCACGCAACCTTATGATACCATTCAAGCTATTTTCCTCAATAAGAAAAACAAGGAAAATCTTACGAGATCTCAACCCTGACATAATATTTAGTAAAGGCGGATACGTGTCGGTACCAGTATGCCTAGCGAGTAAAAATGTACCTATCATTTTACACGAAAGCGATCTCACCATGGGACTCGCAAATAAACTTATTTATCCAAAATGCACTTGTCTATGCACAAATTTTGAAGACACTGCAGTAAAATACAAAAAAGGTAGGTACACATCGACTCCTTTAAGAGATTTTAAAAAGCACACTAATACTTATGACCTACGATTACCAAAACCAAAAACACTGCTCATAATAGGTGGTTCACTAGGGGCAAAAGTACTTAATGAGACTGCTTTTGAGATAGCGGACAAATTATGCGAAAAAATCAATGTTATTCACATAGTCGGCAAGGGTAACTCGCCTAAAATAAAACTACCGACCAACTACAATGTGTTTGAGTATTGCGAAAATATGAATGAGATTTACACACGCACAGATTTTGCAGTTAGTCGCGCGGGGGCGAATGTCATCACAGAACTAAGGTCTCTCAACATTCCTATGCTACTAATACCTTTAACGTTTGGCTCGAGGGGTGATCAACAACAAAACTCCAAATATTTTGTACACAAAGGTTATGCGCTAGAACTCAGGCAAGAAGAAATGACGCCTGATATTTTACTAAAAAACATATTATCGCTCATAGAAAATGGTGATAAGATGAGGTTTAATATGAGTAAATCAAAACTACCTAACGCAAAAAAAGAATTAGTAAACCTCATACTTTCACTTTGTAAATAATTGACTTTTTACCATTTGTTATTTATAATAAATTTATGTACACAATAAAAGATGATAAAATTTTTATAAATGACGCAGATGATTTTATACCTATGCACATACTTGAGTGCGGGCAAATATTTAGATACAAAAAAGTCGGAAGTGGATATATTGTTTTTAGTAAAGATCACAAAGCGGTGATAAGAAAGATAAATGCAGGATATGAAGTGATCTCCGATGATGCAAGATATTTTGTAGATTTTTTTGATTTAAGCACGGACTATTCCCTCATAAAGAGCACTCTTAGCAAAGAAGAAATCTTGCAAAAAGCAATACAATACGGCAAAGGTATCCGCATATTAAAAAATGATTTACTAGAAACGATTATCTCATTTATAATCTCCGCAAACAACAACATTCCTCGTATACAAAAATCTATTGAATACATAACTAGTCGCTTGGGTGAAAAAATAAACGACTACTACGCTTTCCCTACTATTGATAGACTCGCAAGTGCGGATATAGATTTTTTTAAAAAAGCGGGGACGGGGTATCGTGCGAAATATTTAGTAGACACAATAGCAAAAATAAAAAATGGTGACTTTGACCTCAATAAACTAGAGTCGTTAGACACAAAAAACGCAAAAAAATATCTACTATCCCTAAAGGGTGTCGGTGAAAAAGTAGCAGATTGTATACTGCTATTTGGTATACATAGACTAGACGTTTTCCCAGTGGATACTTGGATAAATAAAATATATAATGAATCTTTTACCAGCACTCCACTCACAAACCGCAAACAAATCTCACAAAATCTAGTAAATAAATATGGCGATTTTAGCGGTTACGCCCAACAATATCTCTTTTATTATCGTAGGAGTTTTTTACATTAAACAAAAAAAGATTGCTCGCTATATTTGCAATCTTTTTTCATTAATCAAATTTTAATTCGTAAGGTTCGGAAAAATGCGCTTTTAATTCTTCCAAATAATCATCATCTATTCTTCTAAATAATGGTTTAGGTTCGTTCACTTTGTGATTGATTTCCACATCCACTTTACCTACCAAATCCCAGTTGTTAGGCGCATCAACTCTACCTTTAAAATTTAGTTGTCCCCATATATCCTGTGCCTTTTCAGGGATAACAGGACTAGCGAGTATGGCAAGTGTCCTAGCAATATTTAGACAAATATACAAAACTTTTTTCGCCTCATCAATAGTCGCTTCATCTTTAACTAGTTTCCAAGGGGCTTTATGTTCTAAATAAGTGTTTGCATCTATACTAAACAACATCACGCTCCTAAACGCATCACGCAAACGCAAATCTTGATACAAACCGGTAATTTTCTTTGATTCGCTTTCAAGTTTACTTAAAATATCTTTATCCATATCATCTAGACCAATATCACTCTTGATACTATCAATATCAATATCTAAGATAGGAAAATTTTTATTTAATAGATTTATAGTTCTATTAAAGAAATTACCAAATTTGCCTACGAGTTCGCTATTTACAAAGTTTTTAAACTCATCCCACTTCCAATCGCTGTCTTTAGTCTCAGGTAAAATATTTACTAAGTACCCTCGAAGCGCATCAACCTCCAAATCAGAAGTTAGTAGCGGAGTACAAAAAACACCTATACGCTTACTCTTACTAAACTTTTTGCCCTCGTAGTTTAAAAAGTTATACCCCACTACATTATATGGAAAATTATGCTCGCCATTTGCGACCAACATTGAAGGAAAAAACACTGCGTGAAAAGGAATATTGTCTTTACCCATAAAATGATATATTTTACCATTCTTTTTCTTCCAGACTTCCTCATAAAAATTTTCATCATATTGTTTTGTAAAGCTCACATATCCAAGTAGCGCCTCAAACCAAACATAGAAAACTTTATCATCCATCCCCTCGTAATTCACAGGGACGCCCCACTCCATATCACGAGTAATACAACGGTTTTTTAGCCCCTCAGCAATCCACCTTTTTGCCTCACTGGACACATAAGGTTTGAACACATCTTTTTTAGACTCCAAGTACTCATCAATGCCTTTTGTGGTCTTTGGCATATCAAAGAAAAGGTGCGTAGATTGTTTTATAATAGGCTTGTTGCCACAATTATAACAATGCGGTTCAACGAGTTCGTACGCATTAATCACCGAATAACATTTCTCGCACTGGTCCGCATCGCAATCGTCAAACCCGCATTTTGGACAAGTCCCGCGCAAAAACCTATCAGGTAAAAACATCTCACAGTGCTCACAATAGTACTGCTCCACAGTCTCAGTGTGCACAAAACCATTTTTATTCATTTTATCAAAGAAATCTTGAGTAATCTCAGTATGAAGAGGTATACTAGTCCCACTAAAATTATCATAACTAATATTTAGCTTTTTATAAACTTTTTTGTGCTCTTCCTTAAGAGTGTCAACTATTTTCTTTACCGGCACACCTGTTTGCTTGGAAAGAACGACCGCAGGAGTACCATGCTCATCTGCACCACCCACAAAAACGACTTCGTTACCAAATGTCCTATTAAATCTAGCAAAAATATCTGCAGGAAGGTGCGATCCTATTATATGCCCAATATGAGGAACATTATTAATATAAGGTAGGGCCGAAGTTATCAATATCTTTTCTTTCATTTATTTTCTCCTTATTCTTACCAATCGCTTCAACTATTGTTGAGATAGTCTTTTCCATATCGTCATTATTGATTACCATATCATAAAAAGGAGTAAATTTTTGTTCGTAATCATAGCGAGAGAGTCTCAAATCAATCTGTTTTTCGCCTCGTCCCTCAAGCCTACGCCTTAATTCCTCTTTGTCAACGGTCAAAAATATCGTAAATACAGGCATCTCATCTTTTAATAATTTCTTTACATTCACAGCACCTTCAACACCAAGGTCTTTAATCAGCACTGCATCATCTCTATGGTTGCGTCTAATAGCGTCTAGCGAACAACCATAAAAATTCCCATGCGCTTGCTCATACTCACAAATATCACCACGCTCTACCCTATCCATAAACTCATCACGGTCTACATAATAATAATTGACACCTTCCACCTCGCCGTCACGCATTCCACGTGTGGTATAACTAGCAAAATGTTTAAATTCTGGGTATCTTCTTTTCAATTCCTCAATAATAGTATTTTTACCTACGCCACTACTTCCACTAATAATCAACAACATATTATAATCTCCTTAAAATTGAATTGCTTTTTGTATATAATCTACCAAGTCGCAAACCTTTATACGAATTTGCGCCATTGTATCACGTTCCCTAATAGTAACAGTATCGTCATCAAGTGTATCAAAATCAATTGTCACACAAAAAGGTGTACCAATCTCGTCTTGTCTCCTATAACGTTTACCAATACTGCCCGCCTCATCATATACACACATAAAGTATTTTTTGAGTTTCGCTAATATTTCAGTCGCCTTTTCGCTCAAATTTTTTTGCAAAGGTAGCACCGCCACCTTATACGCACTGATGCTAGGATGCAAATGCAACACCACACGAGTCTCGCCGTTTTCCAAAATCTCCTCATCGTATGCCTCGCACAAAACTGCTAGTGCCAGTCTATCCGCACCGATACTATTTTCAATAACATTTGGCGTGCAAGTCTCACCCGTTTGCGCATCGGTATAAAGCATACTCTTACCGCTAAACTTCTCATGCTGAGTCAAGTCATAGGCGCTTCTATTATGAATACCATTCAACTCCTTAAACCCCATAGGATATCTATACTCAATATCGGTGGCGGCAAGGGCATAATGAGCGAGTTTATCGTGGTCGTGAAACCTCAAATTTTCCTCTTTGATACCAAGGTCCAGCAAAAATTGTTTTGCTTTTGCTTTATATTCATTAAAAAACTTTTCACCATCTTCAGGTTTGCAAAATAGTTGATGTTCCATTTGTTCGAACTCAATACTTCTAAAAGTAAAATTACCCGGTGTGATCTCGTTTCTAAATGCCTTACCTATTTGTGCGATACCAAAAGGTAATTTTGCCCTACTACTGCGCTGTATATTTAAATAATTGACAAATTCGCCTTGTGCGGTCTCAGGTCTTAGATAAATCTTGTTTTGATTTTCCTCAGTCACACCACGACTAGTCTCAAACATAAGACCAAATTGTCTAATTTTCGTAAAATCAGCATTCCCGCAGTTAGGACATTTTACCTTGTGCTCCGCAATAAAATCATCCATTTCGCTATTGCTCATAAGGTCAGCAATGACACCTTGAATTTTGTGCTTTTCCGCAAAATCATCCACCAAGTTATCCGCTCTAAGTCTCTTTTTACACACCTTACAGTCAACTAGTGGATCATTAAAACTAGCCACGTGACCACTCGCCTCCCAAACGCGAGGGTTCATAAGGATAGCAGCATCCACACCAAAAGAGTTGTCGTTTTCTTGCACAAACCTCTTCCACCACATTCGCTTGATATTGTTTTTGATTTCAACGCCGACGGGACCATAATCCCAAGTATTACCCATACCGCCATAAATCTCAGATCCCGCAAAAATAATACCTCTACTTTTGCAAAGATTTACAATAGTGTCCAAATTCTTAACCATAATTAATACCTCTTCTATTTTAGTTTTTACCCTAAAATGGTAGGGGCGAGGTAAATTCGCTGTTCCACCCTACTTCACGCAAAAGCAATCCCGCTCTCACGCCTTGCTACAACCCAAACTACGCTTTGAGAAAACGCCAAAAGCTCCTTAAGTTGCCACACTTAATTCACCGCTTTTGATACGATTAATATTATACAACACACCCCGCTATTTGTCAACGATAATACACCTTTATTTTAAATTTCAACGCTATATTTAAGAATAATATGTGACAATAAAAGTATTATTCAAAGCCTGCAAAAGCAAAACTCACTCATAAAAGTGTGACTTTCGCCCAAAAACTCGCTCATAAAAATGTAAAACCACTTGAAACCCCTAAAAAACAGTGGTAAAAAAGAAACAAACACTAAAAAAGGGTGTTGCATTCATTATTAGCAACACTCTTTTTCTAAACATTAAATCTAAATAGCATTACATCGCCATCTTTAACGACGTAATCTTTCCCTTCGCTACGGACTTTACCTTTTTCCTTTGCTTTGACGAGACTACCCGCTTCCACTAAGTCATCATAAGACACGACTTCGGCACGGATAAACCCTTTTTCAAAATCAGTATGTATCACACCCGCCGCCTGAGGTGCTTTTGTGCCCTGCTTAATAGTCCACGCGCGGACCTCTTTCTCACCCGCAGTCAAATAACTAATAAGTCCTAAAAGCGAATATCCTGCAGTGATTAACTTATCTAGTCCGCTAATCTCGATACCTAATTCCTCTTGAAAAAGCTTTCTATCCTCCTCGTCAAGCGCGCTCAACTCCTCCTCAGTCTTAGCACACAAAACGACGACTTTCGCATCCTCGCCCTTCACATACTCTCTCAAAGCAACCACCTCCTCATTCTCGCCGTCATCATCGGTGTTTGCGACATAAAGAACAGGTTTACTCGTTAGCAAAAAATACTCCCTCAAAAGCTTTCTTTCCTCATCATTAAGTAGTAAAGTACGAGCAAGCTTCCCATCGGATAAATGTTTTTCTAGTCTAGTGAGAAGAGCCACATTCGCCTCTTCCGCCTTGTTACCACTTTTAAATAATTTAGTTGCTTTTTCTAGCCTCTTTTGCACGCTCTCAAGGTCAGCCAGTATCAATTCCAAATTGATAATTTCCACATCACGAACAGCATCAACAGTCCCCTCCACGTGAATAACCTTACTATCATTATAACACCTCACCACGTGGACAATCGCGTCCACCTCACGAATATGACTCAAAAACTTATTTCCGAGCCCCTCGCCATGACTCGCGCCCTTCACAAGCCCCGCTATATCCACAAACTCAATCACAGCAGGCGTGGTCTTTTGCGCATTGTACATTTCGGTCAAAACATCTAGTCTCTTATCCGGAACGAATACCATTCCCACATTCGGTTCAATCGTACAAAAAGGATAATTTGCACATTGTGCTCCCGCCTTAGTGATTGCGTTAAATAAAGTACTTTTGCCAACATTCGGCAAACCAACTACACCTAATTTCATTTCACATTACCTCAAAAAACAAATATATTTATTATACATTCACCACCCTCTTTTGTCAAGTCAAATTACATAATTACACACTTGTCCACATATAATAACCACAAAGAGGTGTATATGAGTATAATTGAAGCAATTATTATGGGCACAGTCCAAGGTCTCACGGAATTTTTACCGATATCATCTAGCGGGCATTTGGTATTACTGCAAAGACTATTTGGTATGACAGGTGAAAACATATCGTTTGACATAGCAATGCACCTAGGTAGTCTAATAGCGGTAATAATAATTTTTAGAAAAACTATTTTATCACTAATAAAACACCCCTTTTCACCGCTCGCCATAAAACTATATCTTGCGACAATCCCAACCGTCATAATAGTACTCCTTTTTAAAACTTTTATTGAGAGCACCTTTAGCGGTAATTTCTTTTTAATAGGTTTTGTACTGACTGCAATCATACTAGCCATTAGCGAATACATTGCAAAAAAATACAAAAACGATGCTCCTATTTCAAACACAAACGCCATCGTTCTCGGCATCGCACAAGGACTCGCTACCTTACCAGGTGTCAGTCGTTCGGGTACAACAATCGCCACAGGTCTCATAATGGGTAGTAAAAAAGATGAGGTCGCTGAATTTAGTTTTTTAATGAGTATTCCTATCATCATAGCATCAGCAGTGTATGAATTATTTTTTCAATTTGACAGCACGACTTTCAATCTCCTCCCTACGCTTGTTGGTATGTTATTCGCGTTTATATTTGGATTTATTGCGATAAAATGGATGCTAAGACTCATCCGCAAAGCAAACCTCATATACTTTAGCATATATCTAATTTTACTAGTCGCAGTGATTTTAATCTTAGGACTAGTCTAACAACAAAAAAGCCATTAAGATTTACATCCTAATGGATTTTTATTTGTAATATTTACTACCTTCCTTGCCCCACCCTAGCACTTCTCTCGCATAATCTTCAATATACTCATCACTACTTTTATACTCGTATTCCTTCTCATAAAAAGCGTGTTCGGTCTGTAATTGTTTTAACTGCTCTTGCAAATTGTATTCCTTTGTCTTGAGCTCCCAAAAACTAGCATACTGAAAAACCAAAATGACAATGAGCGTAAATACTAAAAACACAGCCAATATCGTTATAAGAATAATATTTCTTTTCGCTTTCTTTTCCGTCATTGTCAAATCCCCTTTTATTTTTTATTATTAAAATTATACAACTTTAAAGAGAATTTTGCAAGTATAAATTTATATGTTTTCATAACAAGGTAAAATCCCAAAAAATACCCCACCACTATATAAGCCCGCACTTCACCATAATTAAAAAACAAAATGCTAACAAACATCAATGCTCCTATCAAAATCATACACACGGCATCTTTGATACCCAAAATGATTTTTGATTTTATCCTAGAAAAGCATAGATTCAACATCCCCCACAAAACACACGCCCCGCCACCAACTAAAAATGTAAATAAAAATATCAAAAATTGATTTTCTTGATACAGCATTTATCCAAATATCCTTTTAATAAGATTTTGCCTAGTGCCCCCGCCCGCCGTGTACTTAAACCCGTTAAAATTGCCCTCTAGCATTACCTCGCCCTTTTCCACATCAAGACTCAATATATGTATCCCGCTCCCGCTCGCTAAGAGCATACGCCCGCTAAGAGCACACGCAAAGCCATTTTCATTTACATTTTTTACCTTTACCACACCAGATATAAAGAGTTGATTTCCTTTCAAATTGAGTGTATGCCCACCAATTTTTTGTACGATTTTTTCTTCCATAACGCCTCCTTAAAAAAATAGCGCACGCTATTAATATTGAATATTATTATTTAAATATATTCATCTAAGTCCACATTATGCGAAAAAACCAATCTATCCCCTTTTTTATCCCCGTCAAGACACCTCACTATATCATCTTAAGTAGGCACTTTTGTGCCCGTCACTAAGACCAACAGAGAGAAACGCGATAGCGGTTCGGTGGTGTCACAATGCGGTTAAGATATTATCCTCTTGTAAAAAAACCATAGACATCCGTCTACAGTCTTCAAAAACTATATAGTAAACTCATCCAATGTAGTTTGTCTTTGATTTGATTTACGTCTAGGAAGAACACTCTCCGCCAAGATAGCCTCTATCTCATCATAATCCTCTTGCGTTAGCCCACTAACACAATCAGTATTTGCTACTTTTTGCGCCTTTTCCACTTTCTCTACCGCCTCTACTTTTTGTACTTCACGTGGTTTTTCAGTGAGCTCGTTTATCACTTTTTCAAGCTTTTTACTCTTACTAACACAACAAGTATAACTCAACTTTTCCGCAGGCATATCCTCAGGTGTGACGCCATACTTTTCAATAAACCACTTGCGCACCCCTTTACCTATCCTCGTCGCACTATAGCAAAGTTTATCTAATCCCGCATCATAATCTCTTATATCACGCAAATCTTTAATCATAGCACATCTAAGATACTTGAGCCCCGTGAGCTCCTCCACGCTCAAATAATCCATATAATTACTCTTTGGCACGTGCTTATGATGCTTTACCTCATTGATATTCATATTGTAAAACCCCTCGCTCAACTGCTTTTCCACCACGCCAATTAGTGCGTAAAAGTCTTCATTCAAATACGGAGCAAGAGTCTTTTTTAGATCACTCTTCAACGCTATTTCAGCCCGACGACACTCAACGCGCGCCACCAAATAACGCTTCACCTCCTCACGCTCCTCCAATGTGTACTCACTATTTTTATCTAGATACCCCTTTAATACAGCCTTGGTCAATACAGGTCTCGTCATACTATCCCTACCTCATTTTTTATTTAATACAATTTTATCAAATCTCGCACCTAATGTCAATATCTAATGCAAAATTATTTTTTTATTGACTATTTTATTATAAAAAGGTACAATATATCTATACATTTTAGGAGGTTTGTATGGATACGATTGTAGCGCTAGCGACTGGCAACACCACCGCCGGCATCAGTATAATAAGAGTCAGCGGAGAAAATGCGCTAGACATTAGCAAAAAACTACTCACAAAAGACAAGGTTTTTGTACCCCGATATATGTACCTATGCGAGGTCACCGCAGGCAACATTCACGACAAAGGATTAGTCATCTATTTCAAGGCGCCAAATAGTTTCACGGGTGAGGATGTGGTAGAGTTTCATTTGCACGGCGGTATGGCGTTATCCCACGCCGTACTAGAGGCACTTATTATGAGTGGCGCAAGACTAGCGGAGGCAGGCGAGTTTTCAAAGCGTGCGTTTTTAAATGGCAAGACCAGTCTTGACTCCCTCGAGGGTACTATTGACCTCATAAACGCGCAATCAGAGGCAGAGCTCAAAGCAGGTTACAATCTTCTCATAGGCACCCTAAAGGACAAGACCGAAAATATCCAATCAGCCCTCACCGATATCTTAGCCGAGATCGATGTGGCGCTAGATTACCCAGACGAGGATATTGAGTACGAGACCACCGAAAGCATAAAAAATAAGATCTCTCTAGTAGCAAAAGATATCTCCGCCCTCATTGACACTAGCAAGACAGGTAGTATCATTAGTAGCGGTATCAATGTCGCGATAGTAGGAAAGCCTAATGTTGGCAAGTCTAGCCTTTTAAACGGGTTACTCGCCTACGACCGCGCCATTGTCACGGATATAGCAGGTACCACACGAGATATATTGCGAGAAAGTTATGTGTTTGACAGTATAAGGGTAAACTTAACCGACACAGCCGGCATCCACGATAGTAACGACACCGTGGAAAAAATAGGTATAGAAAGGTCTATCCGCGCCATAAATGAAGCGCATTTGCTCCTACTAGTGCTAGATAGCGCAACACCTCTAGATGCAGAGGACGAGCGGATAATTAGTATTTGCGCAAAAGAAAGCAAACCCATCATAGTCGCTCTCAACAAGTCTGATATAAAGCAATTTGATATGTTTGATAAAATATCTTCGCTATTACCTACCGCTCACATTATAGAAACATCGGCACACGACCAAACCGCTCTAAATGACCTCAAAAGACTAATAAAGTCGCTATGCGTAAATGATTTTGACGCCAACGCCTTATTTATCACAAATACTAGACACCTCGCCTGCCTACAATCAGCACTACATAAATTAGCCTTAGCGCTAGACAACATTGATATTGTCAGTCTTGATTGTATAAGTGTGCATTTAAAAGACGCATGGAATAATATGGGCGAAATAACCGGTAAAGTCATCACCGAAGAAGTCTTAGACGCTATCTTTTCAAAATTTTGTCTCGGTAAATGACCGCCCTATGTCAGTCTAAGCGACCACGGAAAGTGCCGTCACCGAGAGCAACAATAGAGCATTATGCAATAATGCGGTTGTGATACAATTACGGGTACGACACAACATTGTAATGTTTTTATAGATAAAGATATAAAGACTTTATACGAAGTGTAGTTTTTTATGTATAAATTATTACTTTTGTTGCAAACTAAAATAAATTAAAAAATCTATAAAAATCATTGAAAATCATTTGACACATTATCAAAAATCGTTTATAATGTGTTTGTTAGTGATTGTATGGATTCGTTAATACAATAAAAATATTCTATTCAAGGAGAAAAAAATGAAACAAGAAAGAACTAAGAAAAAAGTTAATGGCTTACTAGTTTTTAGTGCTGGACTTTTAGCAGTTGCTATCGCTACTCCTCTAACATTTGCATTGTTTACCGATAAAGCGACTACTAGTACAAGCTTTACCTTTGGTAAGATTCAAATAGACGCTGGTAAGACTACTATAAATACTAGCGTTACTGACTTGTTGCCAGGTGATGGAGTACTCGCTAGTAACGTCGTAGTCGCAAAAGACTTGTTCTCACAAAGTTATATTCTAAGAGCAAACTACAATTTCACTGTGGCTGCCGCTCAAACTAACGGTATGGACACTGCCGACGTCACTGCTTATACAAACGCATTGAATGGGAAACAGTTCACTGCGAAAGACGCTAACGGAAACGATATTTCTGACAATAAAGATGGTCTAGCATTCCAGACTCAGGCAGTGGACTCTAGCGGAAACATATACGTGTCTACATTCAATATAGTCGATAAAACGTATACATTGACTGCTACAGATAAGACTGTTGGCACTGGTTATGCGAAGAACTACCGCTGGTACTACTATGATGCTACTAGCGACAATGTAGACAACGGATACTTCTACCTATGCAACTACTTCGATGCAGGATCAAGTACGGCAGAGGAAGTTAGCTCTGCTCCTACCATCAAAAACGTTGAGATGAAAGGGACTGTTACTGGCAAGGTTAATGTGTCTACTGCTGGAGTGATCAGTACCAGTACTAGTGGGGCTTATGACCTCGACACTAAAGCCGGCAGAGACGCTTTGGTGAATTGGTTTGAAAATACCTACACGACGACAGGAAAGGTTAACTCGACCACTACTACATTGAAAGCTTTGAAGAGTGCAGTGGACTCCGCTTATACAAAGCTAAATACAGCAAGGAGCACCTTCAAGGCAACCCCTAATGCAGATAATAAGGCCGCATTAACCACCGCAGAGGAAGCTCTAAGTACGGCGATCACTCAATACGAAACAGGTAGAAATGATGTCGCTAGTAAGCTCGCTGGTTACCAAGATCTATATGTATTTGCAATGGGCGGTGATTACAACAAAGTACCTACTGACTTGTATCAACCAACTGGTATGACTCAATGGAACGGTGCATCATTTACACTATCTATGAGCTTTGAGGCAGTACAATCAGCAAACTTGACCGGAGTGACTATCTCTAGCGCTACACCTACAAACGTGGCTAGTTTCTTCTAGTAAACAGGTCGAGTAAAGGCGAAATCAACTGATAGAGTGAGTCGATAAAAAAATGAAACACACTATGTCATATTGAGCGTAGTCGAGACCAGCGCAGAGTGCTATAAAGTAGCACGGGTGCGATACGATACGGGTGCGACAATAAACGCTGAAATGAATAGGTTAATAACATTTTTACAAATCGTTATACGATACGCGTATAGCGGTTTGTTTTTTTATAGAATAATCTCCCCTCTTTGCAAAGGTGTTTTCTTGTATATATGATAATATACAAATATGGGAAAATATACTATGTATACATTTTAACAAATAAATCAAATCGTAAGTTTTATATCGGTGTTACAGATGATGTGACACGTCGTATCCGTCCGCAAGCGGTCTAACACTCTACACTATAAAAACATACCCACAATAAAAAAATCCGTATCAATACGGATATTTTTACTATTTAGCATATTTACTCAATAGACCACTTACGCCGGCTATCAATGTACAAGCGATTAAAGTAATTGCACCAGATAGGAATGAATAGCTAACAATACCTAAAATGGAAGCATCTTTTAATTGTCCTACATACACAATACCTAAAATAATCATAACGATAGCCAAAACAATTAACACTATAGAAATAATACTCTTTACATTTGCAATACTTTTATTCTTACCCATAAATACGCAAACAATTAGCACTACGCAAGCAACCAAAGCGACTATACCTATTATCATAAAGATAACTGATAGAGCGGAGTCACTCAAAGCAGTTAGTTTGAATAGACTAGCGCCATTCTCACCAAACAAACTATTAGTAGAAGATTTTGTTCCAAATATAGGCATAAATAGTGACACAAATGCTAGTATAGCGAAAATCACAGATGTGGTATTTAAAACACTCTTTTTCATTATGTATCCTCCTTTATAATATTTATTTAATTATATAAAACTTCTCGCTAATTTTCAACTAAATTTTATAAAAAACTTTCTAAAATTTTAAATAAATAAGACACCACCCTATATCATCCTAAGCAAGCGAATGTAGTGACAAAAAAACCGCGCTAGGCGGATTTTAATCATTTATCTGATTTTAATTTTGCGATACGATGTTTACCTAAAAACACCACGCCCACGGTCTCGGGACCAGTGTGTGAACCGATAACGGGACCGATATTGTTGATAATTATTTTCGCACGAGGGATTTCTTTGATAATAAATTGCTTTAGTATCTCGGCACTATGTTCATCGTCTGAGTGGCATATATACAATGTTTGATTATTTAAATCTGTACCATAATTTAACACTAACTCTGACAAACTTTTGATAGCTTTTTTAGTGCCCATAGTCTTTGAATAGACGCCCAACTTGCCATTGTCTAGCACGGTACAAATTATCCTAGCCTTGACTAGACTACCTAATGCTGCTTGTGCAGTAGATATACGACCACCTCTTTTTAAATGAAAGAGGTCGGTGATATAAAACCAATGATGTACATAAGGTGCAGTATCCATAATATAGTCGTAGGTCGCTTTTGCGGATTTGCCTTGATTTCGCCAATCTTTAGCGATTTGTAGTAACAAGTTTTGCCCTTGCGTGACCGCTTTTGCATCTGGGACAAAGATATTTATTTCGGGGTGTCTATCCATAACTATTTTACTCGCTTTGCAAGTGTTTTCATAATTTACAGACAAACCGCTAGATAATGCCAAGTGCAAAATATCCATATTGTATTTTTGGACAAGATTTTCAAAATACTCCTCTAGCTCGCCAACACTTAGCGATGCTGTAGTAGGCGCAACACCACGTCTCATTTCATCGTAAAAATGCTTGTACTCTTCCCAATTTGAAAAGTTGTCATAGTTCTCCTCTCCGGTGATAAATGGCATAGCAATATATTCTATATCATCAGTAGCAAGTGCAGATTTTAATTCATCACAACAGCTATCGGTAGATAAAACAAATTTGTACATACGTTACTCCTTATGTTTAGTTAGATTATTAGCATAAGTATACTACAATTTTACAAAATATGCAATCACAAAGTTGTTATTTTAGTAAAATTGTGTTATAATATCTATATGTTTTAAAATGTTACTTTAGCGTAAAAGTATTTATTTAAAAATTTAGTACAATATGCTAATCATATCGTTTACCATATCAAACGCTAGCTTAATCGCTAGTCTTAATACTTATAAAAAGGAATATTTATTCGTGGATAACAACCAAAAGAGATATCATACACATAAATATTGGGTAATACCATTATTTATAGCATTAGTTAGTGCGCTCATCATAAGCGCTCTTGCGGGCGATTTTTTATTCGGGTTACTATCAGGGTTTTTAAATTCGCTTACACCTATAGTTATAGCACTATTTATAATATTTATACTAAAGCATTTAATGGATTGCATTGAGCAAAAGTTTTTAAAAAACTACTTTAATGATACAAAAAATCCGTTTGCTATAAAAAGAGCTATCAGTATAGTAGTCTCATTTATACTATTATTTTTAGTAATCTTTATCATAATAAATATGATTGTACCAAGAGTGATTGAAATAGGTACTGAACTATTTAATAATAGAGAGCAATACATTTATCAAATAAAGACACAGTTGACCGACTTTGTGAACAAATTTATTCCAGACGGCGGTGATACGATATCTAGTCTTATTGACGGATTTACGGCAAATTTAGGTGAAACGGTGGCTAACTTTTTACCGAAAATCATTGAAATAAGTGCGTCTACATTTACTTTTATAGGGCAATTCTTACTAGGTATATTGATAGCGTTTTTGTACCTCAAAGATAAAGAAAAAGTTCGTGAGTACACTAAAAAAGTAATACGATTAAACACTAAGCCCGAAAAAGCAAAACGCCTATTCTCAGTAACGCAAAAATCGGATAAGATTTTACTAGATTATTTAGTCGGTAAAGTCTTAGAAGCGGGTGTATTGACTGTTGGTATCGGTATCACGCTAGCACTCTTAGATGTAAGGTACGCATTTGAACTAGCATTTATTATAAGCATCCTCAATGTAATTCCTTATATTGGTTTTATCATAAGTTTGATACCTACTACCCTCATAACTATGATTTATGGTTCGGTAGACCAAGCAATTACTATGCTTGTTGTGGTGATTTTGGTATTTACATTCTTGACGACTTTTGTTACGCCTTACATTATAGGTAAAAAGATAAAAACAAATATGCTCATTATGGTGGTGGCAATGGTTATCGGCGGTGGAATGTTTGGTATGTTTGGAATGGCTTTTGCCCCTCCTATTTCCGCAATAATCAGCGTAATAATAGCGGATAATGTGAAAGCTAAAGAAGAGGAGCAATTAAAGGAAAACGCTCTAAATAATGACTATTTATTAGATAACAGCGAGCCACCCGATACTAAACCGCTACAAGAATAAGTTCGCGACTTTTTATAAAAAACCTTGAGAGACTGTCTCAAGGTCTTTTTATTAGATAAATATTGTATTTGTACCTAGTCTATTGTTACCACAACAACAATTACTATTACCAGTGCTAAATCCAGCTATCGCTAGCAAGAGTATTAATAAAATAGTGGTGTTGTTAGCCAAATCAACATTTGTCGCCGTTGCTATCACTGATAAAATAATCGCTAAAATTATAGCCCATTGTATGTTCATAGATAACCTCCAATTTATAATAATATATCACTTAATAATTTATTATGCGACAATATTTTTAATTGTTACAAATTTATTTATATATTAAAATATGTACATTAATAAACAAATACAAACATTAAGGAGATTTATATGAATAGTATTTTGTTAGAACAATCTAAACAACAAGCTATCAAAGAATTTATGCCGAGTCAAGATGTGCTGGTACTGCTCGCTAGTTATTTTCAAGCATACAGTGATCCTACTCGCATAAAAATATTATCCGCCCTCAGTATGAGTGAAATGTGTGTCACCGATATATCAAAATTGCTAAACATCAACCAAACTACAGTGAGTCATCAATTAAAACTACTACGTACATTAGGTATGGCAAAATATCGCCGAGATGGTAAAATCATTTACTATTCTCTATCAAATAAAAACATAAATGACATTATGCTAAAGGGTGTAAATCATATATTAGGCGAAGACTCAAAATTGAATTAAATTAAATGTATTATGGTATTAGACATATAGTTTTTACAAAATTAGTTTTAGAGATATCTAATTAGAAAACTATATGTCTTTTTCGACTATTTATTAAAATATTTATAAATACCTTTACTTTGTTTATAGTACATTTATTAGACCACACCGCTTTATTGCATAAGGCTTTGCGCTAGTATCGACACATAAACTTTTTTGACTATATGGCAATCGGATGTTTGCATTTAGTCTATCCACCTAATACATAATATGCAAAAAAGACCATAGACTATTGTCTATGATCTTTCGTAAATAAATCGTGCTATCCTATAAACTAAAATTATTCAATAATAGTAGCAACGATACCTGAACCTACAGTTCTACCACCTTCACGGATAGCGAAACGCAATCCTTGCTCGATAGCAATATCACTGATAAGTGTGATAGTCATAGTGATATTATCACCAGGCATAATCATTTCTACGCCCTCAGGTAATTTGATAGTACCAGTAACGTCGGTAGTTCTAAAGTAGAATTGTGGACGATATCCGTCAAAGAATGGAGTCCAACGACCACCCTCTTCTTTCTTCAAAACGTATACTTCTGCAGTAAACTTAGTATGTGGGTGGATACTACCTGGTTTAGCTAATACTTGTCCTCTTTCAACATCTTGACGAGTCACGCCACGAAGTAAAGCACCAATATTATCACCAGCTTGAGCTTCGTCTAGAAGCTTACGGAACATTTCTACACCAGTAACTGTAGTACTGCTCTTCTTACCAAGACCAATAATTTCAACGTTGTCACCAACTTTTAATACACCACGCTCTACTCTACCAGTAGCAACAGTACCACGACCAGTAATTGTGAATACGTCCTCAACAGGCATCAAGAATGGCTTGTCAACTGCACGTACAGGATCAGGGATATAAGAATCAACCGCATCCATCAATTCAAAGATACACTTGCAAGCTGGATCATCATAGTTACCTGCTTGAGCAGCCTCCAAAGCCTTAACAGCAGAACCTCTGATAATTGGAGTGTCGTCTCCTGGGAACCCGTATTGATTTAACAACTCACGGATTTCCATTTCTACTAGGTCAGCCAACTCAGGATCAGCTTGATCCATCTTGTTCATAAATACAACAATGTATGGAACACCTACTTGACGAGCAAGAAGAATGTGTTCACGAGTCTGAGGCATTGGACCATCAGTAGCAGCAACTACTAGTATAGCGCCGTCCATTTGAGCAGCACCAGTAATCATATTCTTTACATAGTCAGCGTGCCCTGGGCAGTCAACGTGAGCGTAGTGACGCTTGTCAGTCTGATACTCAACGTGAGTAGTGTTAATAGTGATACCTCTTTCTCTCTCTTCTGGAGTATTATCAATCTTGTCATAAGCCATAGCAGCAGCCATACCTTTTGATGCAAGAACTGATGTAATAGCAGCAGTTAGAGTAGTCTTACCATGGTCAACGTGGCCAATAGTACCAATGTTTACATGGACTTTACTTCTGTCAAATTTTGATTTAGCCATTTATAAAAATCTCCTTAAAAATTATGTTTTATTTAAACAAGAACATTATAACATATTGAAAATGATTTCGCAATCATTTTATTAAAATTTCTTGTCTAATAGTATTTAAAATATATCAAATTAGTTTAATCTTTTTTGTTCCTTTCGCCTATTATCTTTTCAGCGACAAATTTAGGAACTTCTGCGTAGTGGTCTGGTACCATTGTAAAGTCACCACGACCTTGAGTTGCACCACGCAAATCGGTAATATAACCGAACATTTCAGCTAGAGGGATTTCCGCTCTAATTACAGCAGTACTGCCAACGCTCTCATTACCTACAGGTATACCACGTCTTTGGCTAATACCACTCATTACGTTACCAACGTAATCGTTTTCATTTGGAACTTCTATTTCAACCATCATAATAGGTTCTAGAATAACTGGATTACCAGACTTTACACCATCTTTGAATGCCATTGAAGCGGCAATCTTAAACGCCATTTCACTTGAATCGACATCATGGTATGAACCATCGATAACAGTAGCTTTAAAGTCTACAGTCTCATAACCCGCTAAAACACCATTTTGTTTAGACTCAATCAAACCTTTTTCAACGGCAGGGATATATTCCTTAGGAATGCTACCACCGACTGTCTTATCCTCAAATACAAAACCACTTCCTGGCTCCAAAGGCTCCAATTCAACCACGCAGTGACCGTATTGACCTTTACCACCTGATTGACGGATGTATTTACCTTCGCTAGTAACTTTCTTTCTGAAAGTCTCTTTGTATGCAACTTGTGGACTACCAACATTAGCTTCTACACCAAACTCACGTCTCAATCTATCAACAATAATATCTAGGTGTAATTCGCCCATACCGGCAATAATTGTTTGACCTGTTTCATTATCGGTATAAGTCTTAAATGTAGGATCCTCTTTTGCAAGTTTTATAAGAGCCAAAATCATTTTTTCTTGCATTGCTTTAGTTTTAGGCTCTATAGCAATCTTGATAACTGGCTCAGCAAAGTCAATACCGCTCAAAATGATAGGTTGTTTTTCATCGCAAAGTGTGTCACCTGTTGTAGAATCTTTTAGACCAACAACAGCGCAAATATCACCCGCATAAATCTCATCAATTTCGTTACGGTTGTTAGCGTGCATTTGGATCAAACGACCGATTCTCTCTTTCTTATTCTTATTAGAGTTAAGCACATAGGAACCAGCAGTAAGCTTTCCACTATACACACGGATAAATGTTAATTCACCAACAAACTTATCACTCATCACTTTAAAAGCAAGCGCTGAGAAAGGTTCATCATCACTAGGTCGACGCTCCAAAGGTGTAGTCTGATCCATAGCAACACCCTTGATAGCAGGAATATCCAAAGGTGAAGGTAGGAAATCAACGATTGCATCTAGCAAACTTTGAACGCCTTTATTTTTGAAAGCAGAACCACAACAAACAGGGTTCATCTTCATAGCGATAGTTGCTTTTCTCATTGCGGACTTGAGCTCAGCAACGCTAATCTCTTCACCATTAAAATATTTCTCTAAAAGCGCATCATCGGTCTCAGCAACAGCCTCCACCATTTTGTCGTGCCACTCTTGAGCCTCTGCCTTCAATTCCTCAGGAATATCAGTGACTTCATATTGCATACCATCATCCTCGTGATAGATAATAGCGTGCATTTCGAATAGGTCAACAATACCTCTAAAGGTATCAGCTGAACCAATAGGTATTTGAAT
The DNA here is from genome assembly GCA_964393975.1 of uncultured Lachnospiraceae bacterium. Lineage (GTDB taxonomy): Bacteria > Bacillota > Clostridia > Christensenellales > UBA1242 > CALVNN01. The sequence goes on along the minus strand of CAYMVO010000008.1, from coordinate 6,324 downwards.
AGGAACTGCGTTAGCATTCAATCTTTCTTTCATCATCTTTACAACTCTGAAGAAGTTGGCGTCGTCTCTATCCATTTTGTTTACAAATGCGATACGAGGAACACCATATTTTGTCGCTTGACGCCATACCTTTTCTGATTGAGGTTGAACACCACTTCTTGCACAATAAACAGCAACAGCACCATCAAGCACCTTTAAGCTACGCTCAACTTCTGCGGTAAAGTCAACGTGTCCCGGGGTGTCAATAATGTTGATACGGTGATTTTTCCATTGACAAGTGGTACAAGCACTAGTGATAGTAATACCACGCTCTTGCTCCTGCACCATCCAGTCCATAGTAGCGGCACCATCATGCACTTCACCGATCTTGTGAACTTTACCTGTATAATACAAAATACGCTCACTAGTAGTGGTCTTACCTGCATCAATGTGCGCCATAATACCAATGTTTCTATAAGTGTCCAAAGGACTAATTCTTGGCATATAATTCTCCTTTAATTAATAGATTACCAACGATAGTGTGCAAATGCTTTATTTGCCTCAGCCATCTTATGTTTTTCATTCTTTTTCTTGACAGCACCGCCAGCGTTATTGTATGCATCAACTAACTCTGCTGCTAGTTTCTCATCCATATTACGCTCACCAGTTCTAGTTCTAGCGTTATCAACAATCCATCTGATTGCCAATGTCTGTCTACGGTCAGGTCTAACCTCAATAGGTACTTGATAGTTTGCACCACCTACTCTTCTAGCCTTAGTCTCTAGTAGTGGAGAAGCGTTTTCAACAGCTTGATTAAACAAATCCATCACTGGAACGCTAAGCTTTTCGCTAGCCTTGTCAAAAGCCGAATATACAAGTCTCTCTGCTAGACCTTTCTTGCCGTCTTTCATAACTTGGTTAATAAGTTTTGTAACTACCTTAGAACCATATACTGAATCTGGTAATACATCTTTTTTAACCGCTGCATTTCTACGAGCCATAAGTATCTCCTTTTAAAAATTTTTATTGATTTCATAATTTAGTAATTACGCTTTCTTAGCACCGTATTTACTTCTACTTTGTTTACGCTTTGCAACACCAGCGGTATCTAATGTACCACGAATGATATGATAACGAACACCAGGCAAATCTCTCACCCTACCGCCACGAATCAATACCATACTGTGCTCTTGTAAATTGTGACCTATACCAGGAATATACGCTGTACATTCTTGCTTGTTAGAAGTCCTAACACGGGCAATCTTACGAAGTGCTGAGTTAGGCTTCTTAGGTGAAGTAGTAGACACACTTAGGCACACACCTCTCTTCTGAGGGCAACCATTCATTATAGGAGCCTTAGACTTCTCTACTTCTGACTTTCTACCACGCTTTACTAATTGGTTAATTGTAGGCATACCTCTCCTCCTAATTAAAAATTTTAGCGAATTTCTTTTTCAACCCAATACAAAAGAAAATTCAAAATCAAAACAATCCGACACAAACACACGCAACGTCAATCCCTACAGCTTTGCCAAGGTCGCGCTTAGACTCTACTTGATAAATCTTCACACCTCTATCCTTGCAAAACGTAGCAACCTCATTGAGTATATCCACGTCAACATCATCAGCCAAAATGACACACTTAATCTTGCCCGATGCGACAGCCTTCAAAACCGCCTTTTTACCAACGACTTTGCCACTGTAACTGCTTAGAAGATGACTAATTTGATTGCATAACATAAAAAACATCCTTTTTACGAATTATGTTAAAAAACAAAAAACGCCTAATTAAACATAGACATTAATCATCGTAGTGTAATTATAACAATATTCACAGAAAATGTCAACAACTTTTTTAAATTCCTCGCAAATTTTTGCACCGCTTAACAATTTTAAATCTTAAACAATAAACCTACTCATTCATAATTGTAATATCCCTTGTTATTATAGCGTTATCTATTAAGTATTTAAAATCCGCCACAAAAAGATTAAAAAATAGGAAAAAACCTAAAATTTCTTCCTATCCCCTTTTTATTTAGAGTGACCACATATAGGATTCACTTCACTAAAACCTCTTTTCATTTTAAAAATGTTTTCTATTAAATATATCTGCAAATACAATTGCTTTCATTTCTGGCGACATTTCCTTAATCGCTTTAGTGTAAGGATTTTCCTCTTTTGTTTGTACGGTATTAAAATCGCGTCTAAAAGAGACTTTTTCCTCAGCCACTTGAACGGTATGCTCGGTCTTAACAGATTCATCTTTCTTTTCGACCTTTATGGGCTTAGGTTCACTCTTAACAACAGGTCTTGCAATCTCCACTGTCAAGTCTTGTTTTTTCGCTTTTTTCTTTTTATCCCAAAAATAATAAGCAAAATATCCGCCAACAGCCACAACAATTACACCAATAAATATCCACATCATTTCCTCACCTACCTATTAGTTTTTGGTGTTAGGATCATCCGTGCCAGCAATAGTGTTTCTCATATTCGTATCCGCAACCACGTTTTGCATTCTGTAGTAATCCATAATACCAAGATTACCTTTTCTAAACGCATCCGCCATCGCCTTAGGCACCTCCGCCTCAGCTGCGAGAACGACCGCCTTCATTTCTTGAGTCTTAGCTTTCATTTCTTGCTCAAGCGCAATAGCCATAGATTTACGCTCCTCCGCCTTTGCTTGTGCAATATTTTTATCAGCGTCAGCTTTGTCGATAAGTAGTTGCGCGCCTACGTTACGACCGACATCAATATCAGCAATATCTAGCGATAATACTTCAAACGCAGTGCCCGCCTCCAAATCATTTTCCTTTTTCACAGTCTCAGAAATCTTATCAGGGTTTTCAAGCACATCCACATAAGATTCTGCGGAACCAACTGTCGTAACAATACCTTGTCCCACACGAGCAGCAACGGTCTCCTCACCTGCGCCACCGACCAAACGCCCGATATTCATTCTCACCGTAACTAACGCCTTAACCTTAAGCTCGATACCATCTTTTGCGATCGCGCTAATTGGTGGAATCTCAATAACCTTAGGATCAACGCTATCTTTTACAGACTCTAAAATATCACGCCCAGCAAGGTCAATAGCTTTTGCATCCTCGTTACTTAGAGCAATACGCGCACTATGCGCACTAATCAAGGCATTGATTACTTTGTTAATATCACCACCAGCCATTTCGTGCGTCTCAATCTCGTTTATATCAATAACGATACCTGCTTTTTTCGCCATAATATAAGCGTCAACAATCTTCGCCACAGGTAATTTTCTTAGTTTCATACCAATCAATCGACTCATACTAACATACGAACCAGACACCAACGCTTTAAACCAGTGGCCAATAGGTACCAAACTGAAAAATACTGCCAACAAAACCAATAAAATCGCAAGCACAATAAATAATATTATAGTACCCGTGTTTGCAAATAATAAATTCAACATATTTTTACTCCTTTATCTCTTCTTTTTGTTTGTTTTCATCTTCTAATGCTTTGACTATAATTTTATTGCCTTCTACTCTAACGACTTCGACCTTTGTATCAGCACTCAAAAAACCAACATTAGCAAGTGCCTCGTAAGTCTTATCATCCACGCTAACCATTCCAACAGGTCTCAAAGCCGATTTAGCATAACCAACTTTACCAATCAATTCCTGCAGAGGATTTTTATCTTCATCTCTAAAATCTTGACTAACCGCCGTGCCAGTCTCGACAAAAGGTGATTTTGACAACATACCATATTTTGCTGACCTAACCGTGAGTAAAAACAATATTGTAAACACAACAAGTACTAGGAAAATCATTATAAACAACTGCTTAAACGTTCCCCCTTCCACCATACGAGCTACTATACCGCACACTACACAAATAGCACTGACAGCACCAGAAATACCTAGCCCAGGAGTAAAAAACTCAATTACTGCAAAAATGATACCCAAGGTCAAAAGTATACCACTCGCAAAACCCATTTCAGTGAACAAACTAGCGATTTCTTCCCACATAATCTACCTCCTATAAAAAACATTTATATATATCTTTAAACAATCTATATGCTAATTAGTATATAATATTTATAAAAACAAGTGATTAATCACATAATCATTTTTATTATAATATTTTAGTACTAAAAAGTCAATACACCTATCTAAAATAAATTTGAAAAATTTAATTATTGATTTTTTTAACATGTATATCAATTTTTACCGCTCTCAATTTTAAAGTTTTACACTAAAAACCATTAACAATTAAACATTTTATCAACCAACTAAATTGTTTTTTAGTAAAATACTTTTATTCTTTTAAATTGTTATATTATTAATTTTTTGTATCTTTTCTTAAAATATCTAGTTTTGATAATTTGTATGGACATTTTATCTTTACAATTTCCTGCACATTTTTAGCGGACTCAACCAATTCACCTTTACTATCAATGATTTCAGTAATGGTAAATTTTTTATTAAAATTATCATCATTAGATAGTATCTCCAATTCATCACCGACGCTAAACTTGTTTCGTTGTTCAACCATTACATACTCACCGTCACTATCCTCAGTGACTATCCCCATAAACTCACTAGTTTGCACCGGCAAACTCGTCTCCAGATTTTCCTTGTTTTCATTTGGATAATAAAAACCCGTTGTATAATTTCTATGACTAGCCTTAAACACTTCATCATACAACTCAGCTGTGACCTCTTCGCCTATCTCTAACGCATCAAGCACTCGCCTATACGCATTGACAATCGTCGCAACATAGTACTGAGACTTCATACGTCCTTCAATCTTAAATGAAGACACGCCCGCTTTCGCGAGTTCAGGTAAATGTTTTATCATACAAAGGTCTTTACTATTTAATATATACGTTCCTCTCTTATCTTCTTCAATCGGGTAATATTGACCTTGTTGATTTTTTTCAGCGATCGCATACTCCCACCTGCACGCCTGCACACACGCACCCGCATTACTATCACGCCCCGCAAAATAATTACTTAATAGGCATCTACCCGAATAACTGATACACATTGCTCCGTGTACAAAAGTCTCAAGTTCGGTCTCAGGTCTTAAGACGTTTCTTATTTCTTCAATTTCTTTAAGACTAAGCTCTCGCGCCAAAATCAATCTATTCGCGCCAAAATCTTCAAAAAATTTTGCGCTATAAACATTTGTAATATTTGCTTGTGTACTAATATGCAATTGTAAATTTGTATATTTCTTTACAAAACTAGCAATTCCAACATCTGCAACAATCACCGCATCAACACCAATCTTTTCTAAATATTGCAAATATTCTTTTAATCCTTCAAAATCTTTATTATGCGCTATCACATTGACTGTAATGTAGCATTTTTTACCTATTGAATGTGCATAATTTACACACTCCTCCATTTCATCCGCTTCAAAATTATTACTAAACGCCCTAAGCCCCCACCTCTTACCCGCAAAATAGCAAGCATCCGCACCAAATTTAAAAGCAATTTTTAATTTTTCCATATCACCCGCAGGGGCTAACAATTCTAACATATTCTATCCTCCTTTTTTCTACTAACGCTCACGCCATCCCCTACATCATAAATGATAGTATCGACTCTAGCGTCATTCATAATAGCATCATTAAATTCTCTCAAATGCCTTACCAAGCTCCTATACCGTCTCGGCTCATTCCCACCTCTCACATAACCTCTAAATAGCACATTGTCAGCGACTAATACCCCACCACTACCAAGCATATTTATCAATCTATCATAGTAATTTATATACTGACCTTTTGGACCGTCTAAAAAAATCAAATCGTATTTTTGAGACCTAAGTGTATCTATTAGCTTATCAGCATCACCAATAAGCACTCGCACCCTCTCATAAAGTCCCAAATCTTTAAAATTCGCCTCAGCAAGATGAGCAGATTCCACATTTTTCTCCAACGTGTCTAATATCGCCTCGCTATTAAACAGCATCAAACTACCCGAATACCCGACCGCCGTACCAATCTCTAAAATGCGCTTAGGATTAGCAGATCTCACGACCTCAAGTAGCTTATTCAAGCCGGTATCCTTTATGATAGGAAACCCTTTTTCTCGTGCAAAATTTTTCAATTCTTCAATATTATCCATAAGTTGATTATACCACACAACCAAATCAAATTCAACACTTACGACCAATTTTACAATATCATTATCAAATAATATCATCCTAAGTCATAAAAATTTGATAACAAATTTTTATATATCGAAACCAGCGCAAAGTACTACAAAGTAGCACGGTTGCGGTACAATATCATAGGTGCGATAGCGTTAGCTTGTCCCCACCATATATCAATCTTTTAATAAAGAGCACAAAAAAACAAAC
>CAYMVO010000007.1:0-55723 GCA_964393975.1 uncultured Lachnospiraceae bacterium | reverse complement strand
TAACGGCATATAAAAGGATACATTTTATTAGATAAGCACATCAAGCCGTACGTCCACAACCGAACCGCTTTTGCAGGTATCTTTGCGCGGGTGTCGATAACGACACAAAAGCGCCTAGCCATTAAACATGGTTAGTCACTCAAAATATCTATTATATCAATCTTTTAAATCTTAAAATATTTAATCTGCTTGCATTATTTTATGGTTTGATATAACCAATTTTTTATTTGTTACATTATCAATGAAATTTTCATCGTGACTAATAATAACTACTGTTCCAATATAATCACTTAACACCTTTTCCAAATATTCTTTATTTTTTATATCTAGATGATTTGTTGGTTCGTCTAGGATAATCATATTAGCATCACTTAAAATCACTTGAGATAATTTTATTCTCATTTTTTCACCAGAACTTAAAAATTTTATCTTAGTATCTAAAATTTTTTTGTCAAGCCCCATACTAATAAGATTAGTTAAAAAATCCGTTCTATAATTTTTATCTTTATCAAGACTTAATTCATTTACAGTTTTATCTTCTGGTAAATCATAAACATCTTGATACATTGTAACAATTTTCAAGTTTTTTGGAGTAAATAGCTCACCACTTTGAGGGGTTAAGTTTTTTAATATTAAATTTACTAGAGTCGTTTTTCCTACTCCATTATCGCCAACAATGCCAACCTTGTCGCCAGAATTAATAACAAAATTGCAATTATCAAAAATCACTTTATCATCATACGAAAATGTTAAATTTTTAGCAAACACTGCAATATCTGTTGGTATATCTGTCTTTTGCAATTTGTATTTTATTTTTTTATCCTTTTCAGGCGCTTCAATGTCTTTATTCAATTCATCTTCTAGTCGAGCAATTTTTGCGCTAGCAAATCTACTCAACTTCCCCGCAGATCTATTAGCACGTCCTCTCGCGGCCATATGTCTATTATCCGATGGTGAACCCCCTTGTTTATTAACGCCCTTATCAGCAATATGCGCTATTTTATTATAAAAATCTATTTGTTCTTTTATCCTCTTTTGTTCTTTAATGGTTTTTTCATAATTCTTTTGCACCTCACTTTTCTCAATCGCTTTTTGTTCTAAATAGTCATTATAATTGCCACAATATTCATTAATATTGCCATTTTTTACTTCAAAAATTTTATTAACTGTTTTATTTAAAAAATCTATATCGTGACTAACAATAATAACTCCACCATCAAAATCATTTATCGCTTTAATTAAGACCTTCTTACCTGTTCTATCCAAGTGATTAGTCGGTTCGTCTAAGATAATTGTTGTAGGTTCACTTGACAACGCATCTGCTATTGATATCTTCATTTTTTCGCCACAACTCAAGGGTTCCAAATTGCCACTATCTAATAAACTGTCATTTTCAAAATTTAACATTTTTAATTGTTTGTAAAACTGAGAAATATAGTCTGCATCACTAAATTTTTCATAAATATCAAAAATATTTATATCTGTGCTTTGTTTTACAAAACTTAATCTCTCCGTATTGACCACGCTTCCACTCTCTGGGACAATATCCTTTGATATGATTTTTAATAGAGTCGTTTTCCCTGTCCCATTTTCACCAATAATACCAATCTTGTCGGTATTGTTTATTTGAATATTGACATCTTTAAACAATGTCTTTATCCCAAAACTCAAATTTATATTTACTAATTTTATCATACAAACACCTCCTTTAGCACTAACTTTGATAAGTGTTAAAAATGTTTTGTGTGCTATAACTCACTAAAACTCACAATCAATTTAAAGTCTAGAAACTTTGAAGTAAACCAAAACAAATAAAAAACACTTATCATTAAATACTTGTTTTATCTTTTCATTATCAGAATTTAAATATTTTTCAAACAAATCATTAAAAGCCTCCGTATCAGTTTCTTCATTAAATTCATAAAAGCGTATGCTACTAAAATCTTTTAGGTTTAATGTTCCACAAAACCCGCTTTTTGTAAAGAAATTATCAAAACAAATTACCCGACACTTACCTTGGTCAAAATACAACCTAACGGTATCCCCTAATTCAGATAATTTAAACAATTTATCTATATCAAAAACAAATTTTTCTTCACTATCAAAAATTATTTCTTGCGATTTATCTTGATTTTTGATAGTTACCTTATAAGGATAAGTACCTTTTATAAAATACAATCTTTTTTATTCATTGTTAGCACCTCTTAGTTTATCAAAGATATCATCAAAATCCATCTCAAAAAGCTTCATCCATTCAAAAAAGCAAGTATGCCACCCCGAAAAAAGATCAACTTTTCCAACTGAATTAACATTCGGTTCGCCATAATTTTTGATATTAAGAACATGTATATATTTATCTGGCGGAATAGTAATACCATTTTTTCTTAAATTTTGCAAGCAATGTTTAAGCCCATTAAAATCTCTAAATCTGTAACTATCTGTAGAGATAATAATCACACGATTGAAATGTTTTCTTGTCTCATTCAAAAAATTAAACGGAGATAATTGATCCCAAAATTTAGGCAAATGCAAATCGTCAGCATTTTTAAAATAGTTATCATCAAATTTACTTTCTACCGCATCGTCTTCAAATGTTACAAAAGTACTATTTTGACAAATCTTACTAAACACTACACTCAAAATTCTAGCAATTGTTCCACAACTTGTATTGCTATTATCCTTAACTTTCTCTTTCCACCAACCACCACCTAATGCAATCAAAGTCCTACCTTTGAACCGCTTCATATTATCAACGCAGATTTCAACGTTACGAGACAAAATAGTCAGTATATCTTTATACTTCTCATTGTCTTTCAATTTATTGTACGCCAAATACAAATCCACAGGCGAAGTCTTACTGTTTAGCATAGACGAATCAAACAAAAGCATATCAATCAAATCAGACTCACTTTTAGGACTTTTTTCCATAATATTCTCAATGTTTTTCACTACAGTCAAATAATCAATCGGTCTATTCAATTTCTTTACCCAAGTCTCACCCGTTAAATTTTTTAATGAGAAAGGGTTATTCCATTTTGCGACACTCTTTAAAGAACCTTTCAGTATCTTATCAAACAAAACCTTTTGTCTTTTACTTTTTGGTGAAACATCTAAGATTTTAAAAACTTCTTGCAGAGTAAAGCCGTAATAAAATTTTTTGTTATCATACATAAACTCAAACTCTGAAAATTGTCTCACTTTGTCCTGCAAAACCTTTTTCAATTCCGCTGGCAACTCTAATTCAAAAGATTTTACATATAGAGTTACTATTCTTATGACATCGTAAGGTCTTTTTACTACCACTTCACCCGCTTCCTTCACATACTTACGCCCCATATCAGTTCTCGCAAGCAGGCAAACAAGCACGCTTGGAATATTTTCAATACTAGTCTCTTTACGCAAAAACTTAGCCAAGTTGCACACGAATTGACCTTCCCCAGCATTGATGATTTGCACCGCCAATTTTGTAAAACGAATATGATCTATATGACCATAAAGCGAGCGCAACGCCATATCAAAAAGCACTCTTTTATTACAATCTTTTAGTGTACACCCTTTATTAAACGCAATGTGATCATAAATACGAGCCCATTTTTCTTTCATCTTTATCAACCTCTAATATGTCTTTCAACCTAATTATACAATATTTAATTGATACTTTCAACAAAAAAACACCAAAACATCTAGAGTACCAGCCCGACGCCTTACTTTTTGACCATAGCCCGTAGGCTAGCTGAGACTTGCACCCAACACTTTCAGGCCCAGTTGTAACAACCTCTAGATATTTTGATGCTATTATCATTATACACTAAAAACTAAAAAAGTAAACCTTTTTCTTAAGTTCGCCAAAAAATCATTTAACTATTTCCTCTAAAGATTTGCTTGCTTTTAAGGACTGCAGTTTTATCATAGTCTCAATAAAGCTATTTTCATCAAAAGCAAATTTTTCTTTTGTACGAGTATTTTCAACTTCTATGTTGCCATTTTTTAACGAATTGCCAAAAATCGCAACGTAAGGAGTACCAGTAACCAAACAATCTTTTACTTTAGCGCCAATGCTAATCTCATTTCTATCATCAAATAATACCTTCACACCACTCGCATCCAATTTATCATATATATCGGTTGCTTTAGATAAAATCTCGACATCATCGGTCTTGACCACTATATAAAGCACATAAGGTGCGACGCTTAAAGGTAATGAGATACCCTCAAACGACTTTGACTCTTTATCAATCAAACTATTCTCATACAACATAGCGAGAGTACGACTCACACCAATGCCATAGCATCCCATCTGGACTAGTTGCTCCTTACCATCTTTATCAGTAAAAGTCAACCCCATAGTACTAGAATACTTATCACCCAACTGAAAAACGTGTCCTAGTTCAACTGCCTTTTGAGCTTTTAAATTTGATATATCACTAATACCATAAGTCGTTTTTAAGTATTCCTCTGCATCTTCTCTATCTAAAAGCTCCGAGTTAAACGCCTTACCGCTAATCTCATCAAAAAGCACATTATCCTCACCTACGCTGGAAATACACATATACTCTTCTGATTTACTACCACCCATACCACCATTGTCAGCACCCACTGGTTGCACTTTGAGCCCTAGCGTTTTGAATATTTCAGCGTATGCCAATTTGATATTTTCGTATTCAGCCTCTAAATCGTTATTATCACGACCAAAACTATACGCATCTAACATTTGGAATTCTTTTCCACGAAGCATAAACCCACGACACCTGATTTCGTCTCTAAATTTTGTCCCTATTTGAAAAAATGTAAAAGGTAATTGCTTGTGACTATTAAGTCTATCTTTTACAAACGCCACAACAGCCTCTTCTGCCGTAGGAGCCATACAAAAGTTACCATTCTTACTGAGCACTCTAAACATAACTTTATCATCAACATACTTTTGTAATCTCCCCGACTCTATCCACATATATTCAGGCTGGAGAAGAGGCAAAAGCACCTCACACGCACCAAATTTGGTCAAAGTGTCGCTTATAACCTGTCTTATATTTTTCTCCACCAAATATGGTATATGCCCATACGCATACACACCACTACCAAACTGACTGATTTGTCCCGTTTGGATAAGCATATCTTGTACTGGAAACTGTTCGTTTATATTTTCTAATTTTTTGGAAATCAATCCTATTTTTGAAACTTTCATTTTTAAACCTCGTAATATTAATATTCAACCTTACATAAATATAGATAGTACGGCGGTAAGGTCATAAACGCCTTTGTCCTATCCTTTGCTTTTAAAATATCTTGAATTTGTTTTGGTGGTATTTTCCCTTCACCGACCGCCAAAAGCGTGCCAACGATAATTCTAACCATATTATGCAAAAATCCACTCCCCGTAACAAAAACATCTATAAAATTATCTTTCACCTCTAATCTACAATCAAAAATCGTCCTTTTGCAATCATCTTTCACGCTTTCGGCACGAGTAAAAGATGTAAAATCATGCACTCCAACAAACTCTTTACACGCCTCACGCATAGCCTCAATATCTAAAGCGTGATTGATATGCATACGATTTTTATACAACGGTAACGGTAAATCGCTAGTGTACATTCTATAGAGATATGTCTTTCTTTTCGCGTCAAATCTACTATGAAATTCATTAGGTATGACCACCGCACTTAACACCGAAATATCACTCGGGAGTCTAAACTTTAACATATAAGGAAGTCTATCTATAGGGAGTCTAGTGACCGTGTCAAAATGAGCGACTTGCGCAAAGGCACTAACACCCGCATCAGTGCGACCACTAGCCTCAAGAGTAACCCGTTCGTGTAACGCTTCGTAAATAGCGTTTTCAATTATTTCTTGAATAGTATTATGTTCGTGCTTTTGCCTTTGCCACCCATTATAATTAGCCCCATCATATTGAATTATTAACTTAACTCTTATCATTTACAAAAAACTCCCTTAATTCACTTAAATATTATACCAAATAATTTGCATAAATCAATAAAAAATTGTATAATGGTACAAAAAATATAAATTTCAAAAGGATTTTTATGAAAAAAACTATTGATGGTAACACAGCCACTGCTTTAATAGCGTATAAACTTAATGAAATAGCGTGTATTTATCCTATTACACCATCATCACCTATGGCGGAACTTATGGATGAATTGCAAGCAAAATGTGAAAAAAATATTTATGGCGAAACAGTAAAGGTAGTCCAAATGCAAAGCGAAGGAGGGGTAGCAGGAGCCTTACACGGCGCTCTTCTCGGCGGAGGAATAGCCACCACATTCACTTCTAGTCAAGGACTATTACTAATGATACCCGATATGTACAAGATTGCGGGCGAATATTTACCTTGCGTGATAAATGTCGCATCTCGTAGTCTAGCAACGCACGCACTAAACATTTTTGGTGACCATTCGGACATTATGGCGACGCTCGGTTCAGGATTTGCATATCTATGCGCCGATAGCGTGCAAGCGTGTCAAGATTTTGCACTGATAAGTTTTTTATCTAGTTTTGCTAGTTCAATACCATTTGTACACTTTTTTGATGGGTTTAGAACATCACATGAGATACAAAAAATTGAACTAATTGATGATGAGACAATAAAAAAACTAATCAACATTGAGGATATCAAAAACTTTAAATCAAGAGCGTTAACACCTACTAATCCCAAATTATATGGTTCAGCTCAAAATGCAGATGTTTATTTCCAAAATCGCGTAAATGGAATGAATGTATACAACGACCTTCCAAACCTAGTGCAATCACAAATGGATAGGTTTGCAAGCCTTACAAAAAGGTCGTATAAATTGTTTGATTACTTTGGCTCACCCACCGCAAGCAAAATTGTAGTCATAATGGGTAGCGGTAGTTCAGTGTTAAAGGAAGCGGTAGATATATTAAACAAAGATACAAATGATTATGGCGTTATAAGTGTTAGATTATTAAAACCTTTTTCTAAAACACATTTTTTAGATAGTTTACCTAAGGCTGTAAAAACTATAACTGTTCTAGAAAGGTATTTAGACAAAACATCAAAAGGCGAATTGACAAAAGAAGTGCATTTATGTACTGATTTAACAATACTGAGCGGTGTTTATGGGTTAGGCGGAAAAGATTTTACAGTAGATATGGCGATTAGTGTACTACAAAATATGAATATAGGAAAAGATGATTTTACTATAGGTATAAATGACGATATTACAAACACGTCTCTTCCTCTTACCTCACATAACCACATTAAAGATTATTATTACAAAGAATATCGTTTTTATGGACTAGGTAGCGATGGCACGGTCAGTGCAAACAAAAGCAGTATAAAAATAATAGGTGATCACACCGACTACAAAGTGCAAGGGTATTTTGAGTATGACAGCAAAAAAAGTGGTAGTCTCACTATCAGTCATCTAAAAGTCAGTGAAAAAGATATCCCTTCAGAACTAACTAATTGTTGTGATTTTATAGCATGTCACAATTTTAATTTTGTATACAGATATGATATGCTAGAAAAAATCAAGCAAAATGGCACTTTTTTATTGAATAGCCCATATACCGAAAAAGAATTAAACAAAAAATTACCTAAAAAATTTATAAGCACACTAAAAGATAAAAACATTTCACTATACATAATAAACGCAAGCAAAATCGCTTTTGAATGTGGTTTAAGGAATAAAATCAACACAGTTATGCAATCAGCTTTTTTCAAACTTTGTGATTTTATAAATTATGAGAATGCAAAGACTTACTTGAAAGAACAAGCGACCAAGTCTTACGCACAAAAAGGTGATGAGATACTACAAAACAACTACAACGCAATAGAGCGTGGCGGAGAGATAACACAAATAGATGTTTCTACCTTAAATGAGAATATTGGATACGAAATAAAACAATGTCAAGACTCATACTATAGAGAATTTATAGAACCGATAAACACTCTAAAAGGGAATACTTTACCTGTAAGTGCTTTTGAAATGGATGGTAAAGCAAAGACTGGAACTAGCCACCTAGAAAAACGAGGAATAACAACCGCTCTACCTTTTTGGAAAAAAGAGAATTGTATACAATGCGGGATGTGCGCATTGAGTTGCCCGCACGCTTGTATAAGACCAGTCGTTCAAAATAAAATCAAAATCAAAAACACACCTAAAAAATACGACTATCTAAATGAAATGAAAGATAAATCTTTAATATTTAGAATAGAAATCAACCCTAAAGATTGTACAGGCTGTGGTGTGTGTGCGAACGTCTGTCCCGTAAAGGATAAAGCACTAGTTATGACACCAATTAGCAAACTAGATGATACGAACTATAATTACTCACTTAGCCTAGGTAAAAATGAAAAAGTTTACCCAATAAACACTGTCAAAGGAGCATCGGTGCTTAAACCATATTTTGAGTTTAGCGGTGCTTGCGCAGGATGTGGTGAAACACCTTATATTAGGCTACTCACCTCGCTATTTGGTGATAAGATGATAATAGCCAACGCCACAGGGTGTAGTAGTATATATGGCGGTTCATGTCCTACGTGTCCTTATGTTGTAGACAGTAAAGGTAACGGACCAGCGTGGGCAAACAGTCTTTTTGAGGACAATGCAGAATTTGGTCTCGGCGTAAAACTCGCTAGACTAGTAAACAACTCTGATGATTCCGTTTGGATAATCGGTGGCGACGGCTGGGCATACGATATTGGATTTAGCGGACTAGACCACATCCTTAGCATAAATATAAATATTAATATTTTAGTGCTAGATAGCGAAGTCTACAGCAACACAGGCGGACAAAAAAGCAAAAGCACCCCACTAGGTGCTAATGCAAAATTCGCTTTTAACGGCAAGCGTACCGACAAAAAACCACTCGCCGAAATGGCTATGCAATATAACGATGTTTATGTAGCGCAGGTATCACTCGGCAATATGAACCAATGTATAAACGCTTTTCTAGAAGCGGAAAAGTTTGATGGCGTTAGCCTAATAATCGCTTATGCTCCTTGCATTAACCACGGCATAGATATGTCAAAAAGCAATGAGTTTATGAAAAAAGCAGTAAATTGTGGTTACTTCAACCTATTCAGATACAACGGCAAAGAACAGTCTCTCATCTTAGATAGCACACCAAACTTTGATTTGTTTGAAGATTTCTTACTCTCACAAAACCGCTATAAACTCACCGCAAAATCACACCCCGAACTTCTATCCGACTTAAAACAAAAATCAATAAACCGATATAACCGACTAAAATCTTACAAAGACATTTTTACCAAAAAAGATTAAACCAAAATAATCATTTAAACAACACATCAATAAATGTACAAACAAAAAATAGGCGAAATGCCTATTTTTTACTGTACATTTTACGCACTTTTCTTCCAATAATAAGACTCGTAAGTATCCTTTAAATAATTTACATTTTGAGTACTATCGCTTAAATTAACATTAGTTCCACTTGTCCCTGCACTGTCAGATGTCACAAACCAACCATTCGTATCATTAAAAGTCACACTCGTTAAACTTTTACACCCAGTAAAAGTATAAGAACCAATACTTTTCACACTAGCACCTAGACTAATCTCAGTTGCTTTACTCTCCACTAGACTATTTATCTTTCCGTTAGTAAATGAGTATCTATTTAGAGAAACTGTATCAAATGTACCAAATGACAATTTTACCTCATCAGGGATAGATATTTTTTGCTCTTCTGTGTCGACACTAATAACTATCAAACTATCACCCAAAGTGGACTTAGCATAAGTAACACCGTTTAATTTTTCAATAGTTTTTTCTATTGCTAGATAACTATAGTAGGTCGATTGGTCACCATTCTTTTGCTCTATCCCCTCATCAACTACCTTATTATTAAATACTATTTTATTAAATACTATTTTGTATATAGGTTTAGCATTAATATTTCCTTCATAACTAACAGATGGGGATGCAGTATTTATGACTATACCATTAGTTTCAGTTTTCCCATTTTTCACTTCATAAGCATTAAGTTTATACTTTTCAAAGTCTATACTCCTAACACCAACATTACTATAATTGTATGTTTTATTTTCATCATCCCGTTCGCCCCAAGCATAGTCAAGATCCCACGCCAAATCTTTATAGGATTTAGTAGCCTCAGTGGTTTTATTATTATCACTTATAGTACCTTTGCCAATAGTGTTGTAATTTTTACTATTTGTGCTTGGTACACAGTAATTGTAATCAACGCTTGACAAGTAATCAACCATCACAACGATACCAAATAATAGACCGGTCGCGACCTCGTCACCACTAATAGCTGTATTATTATTCATATCAATAAATACAATATTATTCTCAATGATAGTATTTTGTGCTTTTGTGTAACCTACTAAGCCACCGATACGTACGTAACGCATAGCACCTTCGCTCACTATACTCTCACTCGCAATATTTACATCCACATAACAGCGAGTAATAATCTCATTATCCACTTGTCCCACCAAGCCACCGAGATAACTTACCGTACCAGCACCAACAAGTTTTAAGAGTTTAGGGTTGGTATTAGTGCTTGTGTTAGTGCTTGTGTTAGTGCTTGTGTTAGTGCTTGTGTTAGTTACAATCACTCTATCAATCTTACCATAACGGGCAATACCAGCGAGTCCACCTAAGTATCCTGTAGCGGTATTTTTCATTGTTAAGGTTAAAGAATTTTTATATTCTACTTCTAGGTTAGTAACGATAGCGTTTTCCAAACGACCAAAGAAACCGTACGCCGTAGTGGTCTCACCTGTAACCTTTTCACTTTTCCAAGTAACACTTATCTTATGTCCAAAGCCATTGAATGTACCTCTAAATGCGTTCGCATAGTTACCGATAGGTTCGCTGAGTGTAACATCCAAATCATTAAACACAACAAATGTCAAACCACTTGCACCACTTCTAACCGTGCCATCGTTTACATACTTAGCAAGATTTTGAACGTGTTCCGCTTTCTCAATATAATACCACCCAGTATAAGGATCATATCTACCTATACCATCATAAAGATTTGAATTGTGTGTATTATCATGAGTCAATACAGGATATTCTTTAAACTCATCTCTGAGTATCCAAGTATCTTCAAAATCCCAATTATAGTGAGCATCCCAGTTGCTTGGAGTGATGTAAAATTGCCAACTCTTATAAGTCCCAACTACAGATTGATTTTCCGCTAAACCTGTAATTACTTTCTTTTTCATAACAGCAGTATCATCACCACTACAAAATATACGATAATATACGCTATTACCAATGATATCAGTGCTTGTGCTTACGGCGTAAACAGTAACACTACCTTTGAGAGCTCGCTTTACTTCTATATTTGTCCAAGAATTGTATAGTTTTGTTTTCTTATTTACTTTTTTAAAGAACCCACAATACACATTATCGGTTAATGTAATATCATAAGTCAAATCACCTACAGTGTACACATTGTAAACAAGCAGATTTGCTTTAACCACTCCGACCAATCCAGCCATAGTAGTTCCTGTAACATTTTGACTTAGCATAAAGTTTGTGAAACTATTTACGATGCTAACCACACTATTTGAATTTACTTCACCTATCAAGGCACCTGCAGTGACACCCGCTTTATTAATATTGTAGGTTGCATAGGTATACAACCTACTAAAGTCGCAAGCACCTTCTGCATATGCTATCATACCCATATAGGTAGTAGCACCATTTGCTGTTGCATCAAGCACGCAGTTATTCGCAAGACCTAGATCGGTAATAGTACTGTCTAAGACATAGCCAAACAAACCTAAATACTTATGACCACTACTTACTAGTCCACTTATGCTATAACCTGCACCATCAAATATACCTACAAATGGATGATTCTCACTCTCACCGATAGGAGTAAAGTTTTCCTCATTAAGTGCGATATCATTAGTCATAACAAAGTTCAATTTATCTGCTTTGGTATATGTACTACCAGCAACGGTAACTTTATACTCTTTATTTTCAAAAGTCGCTTTGTTTACCAAATCACGAATTCTACGGAGGTGTCTATCGTTACTTACTTGCATTTGGTTGCTATCATTCAAGGTAGTCAAATTTTCAAGCTTTAATACTTTATTAGGCACACCTACGATTGATAAATATTTGGTATCACTATCTTTAAACTCAAACTTGGTATACAAGAACATCGCACTAATATAATCTCTCTCGCCAACTAGCAAACCATTCTCATCATAAGGAACGTAAGTAACTTCTTTAGTCTCTGCATCCTCAACACGCTTACCTAGAGTAGTCATAAGCACTCTATCCATAGGCTTAGCAAGTGTGGTAGCAGTATAAGTACTTGTTTCCGTACCCACAATGTTTCCACTCTTCACTTTAAGTGCTTTCTCAAAGTAATCTTTTTCGTATTTGACTTGCCCATCACCAATGCTAAATCCACCTACAACACCTGTCTCGTTAAGGTTATAGACCTCATCATCCGCTTTAGCACTAGATGTTTGGTAAATACCCTTATTGTAATAATTGTACGCATCAAAAGTTGTTGTAACATTGTTAGTGTTATTTAACACACCAATCAAAGAGCCTTGTATAAAGTTTAGATTGAAACTATTCTCAGACTTTGACGCAAGATCATAATAGCATCTACTTACTAGCCAATTATTGACAGCCATTACGTTGTTCAATTCTAGCGTTTCGCAATTTACACCTAGATCGCCTTGATTGTTTTCTGAATTATAGTTTTGTTGATATCTTAACAAATTGATACTTTCTTTATTGTTGAACATATCATAAACGCTATTAGTAATCGAACCAACCAACCCGCCTATAATGCTATACGCCATAGTAGATTCACTCTCGCCCGCATTGATACCTGTAATACCTACATCAATAGGACTTGAAGAGTAGCAAGAAGCGATTTCACCACTTGTAGAACGCCCTACCAAGCCACCAGCGACCAAGACTTTACCGACAATAGCGATGTTAGTATAACTATTGTAAATCTTACCGCCGTTGTTGAATGCCACCAAACCACCAATAGTGATTCCTTTTGATAAAATCATTTCGTTCATCGTGATTGTAGGTACAAATAGTGAGTTATTTGCCCCTTCTATCAGCTCGCCCTCAACCTCAGTCGCTAAGAGTTCGTCAGAATAGGTCACATAAGCGCCATCTATAGTACCTCTGTTCTCAGCGAACAAGCCACCTGCTAGAGTTGTGAATTTGATTGAGTTGTCATCACCAACAACAAGGTTAGCGTACTCGCATTTTACATTTGTATCAACAAGACCAACCGCACCACCCGCAAACTCGCCAATCACTTTAACCTTGTCGCCGATAGTAACGCCCTTGACATAAGATTTACCTGTAATAATGCCCGCAAGAGCGCCTGCGTATCCCACATCACCGACATTATCAGTATTTGCATCTGCATTGTACAAGTTTGGTTGTTCTAGTCTATAACCCGCATTGGCGCCTACATTTATATAAATATCTGATACAACACTATCTTTTATCATACCTGCTAGACCACCCGCCAAGTTTCTACCTTGAACGATTATAGTAGTTCCGCCATAGTTATCAATATTGATATTGCTAATATCAGCATACTCAATTGTACCAGCCAACACACCAGTTTTCTTAATGATTGTACCGTACACTTCACCCAAACTGATATCTAAATTTTTAACTACTGCGTGATCTTCACTAGTACCCTTAATGCTAGCGAACAATCCCATATCGTTAGAATTACCACCCTCTCTATACTCTGTGCTTAGTCTCAAGTTGTTTATAGACAAACCATTACCCTCAAACACACCTTGGAAATTTGTATTATAGGTATTCGCCATTAAAGTAGTATCATTAAACGTAATATCACTTGCAAGCACATAATACTTAGAATTTGCATTACCGCCAACCTCTAGAATAAAGTTGTTAAAGTCCTCAGCACTGTAGATTACATAAGGATGCTCCTTACTACCTAGGTTAGCACCTTTTAATGCACTATAATGATAAACTGTTTGTCCAGAACTATCATCTTGGCTTATTAGAGTCTTGTATCCTTTAACGACTCTATTTGCACTATTAATAGTAGGTTTACCATCTTTTATACTCCAAACTGCATTCTCGTTATCATCCTTTAATGAACCACCAGTATCAAAACCAAACGCAAAATTTGTAAATGTTCCTGTTTCACTAAAAGCTGTTGCCTTATCAATCATATTTACAGGTTGCAAAGTCTGATTAGTATAGTTACCTTTCAAGAAATAACAATAATCTAATGTGCCTGAATTGTTAATATTATTCAAATCATCCACACCGACAAATGCCATAGCCTTTAGAGAATTTTCACGAACAATAGAAGTAGAATAAGCATTTGATATTGTACCTCTATTATCATAAACAAAACCTGCAGTGGTTGATTGCGAAACAATCTTAAGATTTGCAAAAGCATTATTTATGCTCGCACTTTGAGAGTTTACACCGACAAAGCCACCCGCATAACAAGAGGCGTTAATTTCTATAGCCGTAGTACTGCCATTCTCAGTACGAATATTGTACTCACCATCAGCGTAGCAAAGATTAATCTTCCCATTATTTACACCGACAAAACCACCAATATTGCTTAAGTCATTTACCACAGTATAGCTGTTTAATACACCTAGCACTTTACTGCTAGCTATAGTAGCATTGTTGATACCAACCATACCACCCATAGTACCATAACCATTTAGTGTGACATCCGTCGAACAATTAACTATGTAACCATCATTACGACCAACCAAACCGCCCACAACACTAGTCACAAATGTCTCATCTATTTGATTTAATGATGTTTGCACAATAATACCCGTAGCGTTAGCACTTATCTTAGCTCCACTAGATGCTTCACTGGCTTTTGAAATAGGCACCATATTTTTACTATATTGATATCCCATATTAACTTCTTCGCCATCAATAACCGTGCTAAGCATCGCAGAACTTGACTCTATATCATTTGTACTAGATATTTGACAATTATAAATCTTACCTTCGTTAACGCCTGCAAGCACACCAAAATTTACCTCGCTGTACCCTTCGGCATTGATATATAGCCTACTCGCATCAATCACAATCTTAAGGTTTTCAATAATGCAATTTTCATTTATTTCTTCAAACAAACCTATATTTTTACTGCCAGAATGATCTTCAGCGTCATTTGCGTAACTCTTTATAGTAACAGTATAGTTATTACCGTTTAAGCCATTAATGCTTGCCTCGATAGGTGAAAAATTTTCCAATGTGATATTACTCATCAAGATATATGTGCAGTCAGACTCCATATTCATAAAATCATTCGCATTATAAATAGGAATAGCATTCGTTCTACTACTGCTCAAATAGAATGATAAATCAAATATTTTATTCAAAATTTTATATGTTTTACTATTTATTATAGTAGTTGCGTTATATAAATCATAAATTTTATCATCTGTGCGATATTCATCACCCCTTATATTTTCCATATTTTGTTTAGCAAATACATATTTCTTTGTAACCTTATCAAAATAATACATAATCGTCGCGCTGATTCTCTTTTGATCGCTCACAAGATTATCATAGTAAAGACCTTTTACATACAACTCTTTTGAATCCTCAGAATTTGTAAATGCTGTGTAATATGTGTTTTGATAGTATTTAGCAATAGCCACATCTCGTTTGTTTTTACCAGACCTATACGCATACCACGTATTGTAGTCTGTACTACTAAGTGCTTCAAGTTGACTTCTAATTAGTTGTTCCACCTCAGGGTTTGTAGTATCGTAATAGAATTTAGAATTTTCAAAAGACAATTTCAATGGATATTCTCCACCAAACACCTCTCTAAGTTCATCATTTTTTACGCCTTCAAAACCAATATCTTGTATCAAATAATCTACGACCGTTAGTGTAATGCTATCGGTTGCTGTTCTCGCATTTTTCTTGCTGGCTTCCGCAGTAATCTTGATTTCATCACCGGTCTCTGCGCTTTGCAAAATATTTAAATAATATCCATCTTCACCCTTGACTACTACTGCGTCTTCATAAACATTATTATCAATAGTATTTACAATATTCCATTTTATATTATCAGCATCATAATCTTTTGTTGCTACATTGATTTTGTTGCTAGTACCATAAGGCACATATAATTCTTTTGTCCCAGTTTGATTTTCTATACCAATACTAATACCAGGAGGAATCTGCACAGTTAGTGTCAAAATCGACTGTTTTAACACTTTTTGCACGCCATCTACAACCTTAACCGCTGAAACTTTTACCTCAAACTGGTCGCCATCTTCCGCAGTGGTCTTTAAGTACATACTAGCATAGTATTTACCATTAGAACCTCGCACTAAGTTATTGTTATTATCGTAATATTGTTTAGCAAGAGTAATGCCGTCTACCAAATAAAATCTATCATTAGGCACAACATAAGGATATTCATTACTATTAGAATAATTTTTCTTTAATAATTGATCAAAGCTAATATCTTTGCTTTGTATAATAATTGTATCATAATCACTATAAATAGGATTGATATCTATAGCTAGTAACCCTTCCACCCCAGGTACAATTATTTGAGTCTCCTGCTCGCTAGGGTTATATTTACCCGTCAAATAATCTACTTCGCCATAGCCATAAGTCACTACATACATATCGTGAATGCTTTCTGGCATAAATGTAATAGGATAATTTACCTTTAAATTACTGTCTGTAGTAACGTTAAATTCAAAGTTAAATTTAGTATCCTCGCTTATAAATTTATTATCAAAAGTCAAACCTACTTTGTAAACAAACTTTTTAGCAGTTACCTTATTCTTATCACTATCTTCTAAATTTTCCTTCCACTCGCCATCACCAGCAAGTAAGTAATAAATAGTAGGTTTTAGATCTGCCGATTCAAAATAATGGTTATCTAAATTCGCATTTTCTTTGTTGCTATTTGCTTTGTATACAATTTGTTTGTCACTATCGGTTACTGTAAGGATTACACTATCATCATAATTGTCTGTCTTAACGATAACCGATACCTCTGTAGAAGTACCTGAGTACAATTCAGCCTCCACACTCCCTTCAAACTCAATGTTTGTAGCGCCCAAATACACCTGCAAGTCAAAAGTGAACTCCATACTCTCAAGAAATAGCCTATTATCTTTGCTTAAGACTGTACCAGCAATGTTTTTAATGTATACATAAGGTGTTGCAGTTATATTAATACTTTCATCAGTCTTTGCTAAAGCAGTTAAAATTGTTTGAAACTCATCATCTATATAAATATAATTATCATCTATAACAGCGCCAACAACATCATAAATATAATTAGTATTATCCTTATTAAACGTATATCTTACACCAATATTTTCATCTACTTTGGTCTCTACACCATCTAGAGTATAGCCTCTAAACATAGGCACTATAGATTGATTTACATCTTTTTTAAGCCTCAAAAGTTTGCTTGTATTAAGTGTTTCGGCGTTTTTATCAGTATTTAATGAAGGATATAGCTTAAATTCACTTATAGAGTTGACATTATAAATATGATTAGACGAACTGATACTCTCTTTTACTTTGTTAGCAAGAGTTAAGCTAACATATCCTGTACTTAATACATTTAAATACGCTTTTTGCGCTCCATCCACTGTCCTCATAACGACTTTTACGACATTTTCACTACCACTAATGACCTTTATCCTAGTAGTTCGTCCCTCGTTGGGAGTGAGTTTAATCTTAAAGCACTCATCGAGAGCATAAAAGTTGCTATTATAAGCTTTCGCATTCTCGTCGCTACTCAACGCATCATAATATTGTAGCACTAATACATTCACTAATCCCTTTTCATATTTATATTCAAATTTCCAAAAATTATTTTCCGTATTGATAGTCGTTGTTATTTCTTTTGGGATTCTAGGTACTAATGTATACTTGCTTAGACTCTCATCTGTAGAAGTTTCTACATATCTCAATTCACCAAAATTTTCACCCGAACTAATAAAGTATTTTTCGTAATCACCTAAGTCAGAAAGGTTTATGCCAGTTGAACCATTGCCTTTATAATAAGTCTTTCCGGTACTAGTACTATAATAACTATTTGTCACTGTTCCATTATTAGCAAAGCCACCACTTACCTTTCCATACAACCCACCAGTCGTATTGCACCAATTCACATTATAGTTTGAGCCGTTACCAACTAAAACACCTGCTACATAATCCGTCTTTACACCGCTAACATTCATAACAAGGTTTGAATAACACATATAAATGTTAGCTCCTTGTGCATATCCTACAAAACCACCGATAGCGGTACTATTATCATTAGCAATCAAATCGTAGCAACTAGAAACAGCCACATAAGACAAGGCGTAAGAATATTTTATATCCTTAGAAGCTAAATACCCAACCAAACCACCAACATTAGTAGTTCCTTTTAAACCATAATCAGATGTAGATGTGGTATTCGTTTCATATATTTCATACGCACAACGCTCAATAGTACCCTCGCTATAACCAGCCAAACCGCCGACATTTTCCACGCCTTTTACTTTGCTAGCGGATAAGCAGTTTTTAATAGTTCCATAGTTCTTACCGACCAAACCACCAACATTATTACGCCCGTTTACGGTGTTTTCGCTAGCGAGACCTTCTAGTATACCCCTGCTAGTACCGACAACACCACCGACAATACTACGAGTAGATTTTATATTTTCACTATAACTAACTAATCCAATATTACCACAAATATCGCTAGTAACAGTCACTCCTTCACTTTCAAAAAGCGTTAAATATTCGCTAGAAGAATTTGGATTGATTTCATTACTATAAACACCCTTGATAACACCAGTATTTTCCCCAACTAAACCACCTAATGTGTATTTAGGGTTGTATTCAGTGAGTTGTGAAGTGCCTTGAATAAGGAAATTAGTTTTATCATTTACAATAATAGTTTTACCACTAAACCCTATTGACTTATTAGTATATATAATCAAACCGCTATTGTAACCAACCAAACCGCCTATATAACCGTTATTCTTACCAGTAGAATAAATAAACGAATTATTGATTATGCTAACATTTATTATACCAAACTCCATTGGTGTACCATCATTCAAATCTTCATCATCCCAAACTTTGTCATCGATTAATTTATCTTTAAGACTGTTATGCACGGTGTACGAACCCGCCAAAGCACCAACATACACATTAAACTCTGCGTCATTAACCAACTGCTCAATATTGGAACAATCTATATTTATACTCTTCACATCTATTGTCAAATCACGCACAGTACCCGCTTCGGGAGCGTCACTATATTTAGTATACCCCATATAATCATTACTACTTATTTTATAGAAAAGTCCATAATAACTCTCGACATTTTGCCTTAAAGCAGTGTCAATAGTTAAATTGTTTATCTTATAATAGTTGGAACGTGTAACGGTTTCTTCCTCACCATTCGTATTCATTCTCTTAAAACTATATTTAAAATTACCAGATAAATAACCAGTAAACGCAATTTTATTAGACGCGCCAAGTGGTGTCCAATTATAATCTTTGAGGTCAATATCTGCTGTCAACACATAGTAAAGTGACATTGAATAAGCATTAGCACCAATATTTACTAATTCTTTAGGTGTACTAATGTAAAACGCATTCTCTAGGCTCTTACCATCATTTACTTTTACAGGCACCTCTATAAACATATTTGCTTCAGTGCTATTTATAAAACTATCTTCAGCAGATATTCTAAGCACCGCACTACCCGATCTTAATGGTATAATCTTACCTGTTGCATCCACACTAAATACTGGACTAACATTTCCCAAACTATCACCGCTATCAGGGATGTATGAATAACGTAATTTTCTATTTAAAGCACTTATAGGATAAGCGGATGCAGATACAGTAAACGCGTTATCTTCAGTACCTAAACCTTTCCTACTATCAAAACTAATCAAGTCGTTAGCAACATTATTTAGTATAATTGAGTCTATCATAGTAGCATTTCGCACTTCTATTGTACAAGTTTGGTTAAATGTACGACCAAATTCAGTAACGCTAGCGGTAATAACAACAATATCAGTCAAAGACTCAAAAGGTCCTGCCGTAAATATTGTATTTGCCCCTACATAAGAACTAAGACTACCACTCAATACACCATCATCGCTCTTATCGGCGATGCTCCATTGCACCTCACTCGCATAAGTCGCGTTTTGTGGATACACTAAAGCCTGTAAATTGTATTGACTTAATTCAGTTTGATTGTAAAACCCAACAGTCTCATAATTATATCTAACACCATTCAGTATATTGAGCGAAATAGATGATATAGGTCTATAACCTACCACACTAATTTTCTTTTCAATAGAATAAATCTGCCCATCATTATCAGGATCGTAACCCGATATAACCACCTTTATCGTAGACTCGCCCTCTTTAGTCATTGTAATTCTACCATCTTTTACAGTAGCCGTTTTACCTTCAACTAAATAATTTATACTTTGAATTGTTGCGCCATTATTATAATTAACATACAAATCAATAGTGGAGTTAACCGCAACATACACTTTAGAAAGTTCACCGTTTGAATAATCTTTTTGACCTATATTGACATTGTTATATACCTCATCCACCTCTAAGCTCATCTCGGTCAAAGGTTCATATACTCTAACTAATGTAGTGATTGGGCTACCATTACCTCTGTATACTGTAAAATAAGAATCACCAGTCTCCAACCCCGTCAAAACAAATGAGGTGTTCGAATTTTTTTGCACACTATAATATTCATTGCTACCTGAATTTGTTAAAGTAGTAGTGTCAGCCGTTATAGGTTCAATACCGACATTTAATTCCACACTTTGACCTTTTTTAATACATACAGGAGTGGTATCAAAAGACATATCTAAGATACCTTCCAAAATATTTAATTTAATAATAGCATCCACCCAAGTATCTTCATCACCGTAATTCTTTGAGTCTTCAGCTATTACATAAAGTGAATATTCAGTATTCGAATCTACATTATCAGCACGAATATAAATAGTATCACCTGCTTTTATTAGGATACCTTCGCTCGACATAGCCAAAAGTCTATATTTACTGTCATAAAATCTTAACTGAGTAATACCTACATTATTAACAAGAGAAATTCTTATATCAGAATGTGATTCTAAAACACTAGTAGGACTCAAAGTCAATCTCATACTAGCACCCAAATAAGTCTCTTCATAATTATTATACACATTTAAAGTTGCTTGCTCATCTAATTTTACACCGTTCAAGTTGATTTGACTAGGAGAATCTATCACTTGAAAAGCAACATCCACTATAACAGGTTCCAAATAACCGATAGCGCCCTTCTGCACGATACTAAGTCTTACTACACTAGTACCTAGTTCTAGCGCCTTGACCGCAAATGAATTACTCGCGACTCTTTGCAGATTCACCGCTGTACCTATTACACTAGCACTTATAGTCACATCATCTAAGCTTTGCCCATCGATAAAGCAATTTAGAGTCGTCATAGCATAATTTTCTTTGGTCTTGACTAAAGTAAGCTCATCCACCAAAGACTCCCCACCAACTATAATATCCCCCTCGATAACACCCGACTGAGTTATGGTAATATCGCTAGATTTCATAGGTTCCACAATATATACTTTGGCGGTAGATTTTTGCTCGGGATTGGACACGCTACTAACCATAATAGTGACTTCACCGCTAGTAGCGTTTGTAGCATCTATTATACCAGTCGTCTCACCTATAACTACCCCGTTATCTTCACCTACTATACTAAACCTCAAATCACCCTTTGAAGCCTCCAGTGGTAAAATGTTAAGGTCTTTATCAAAATTTATGTTTTTGTTTTGACCTCTCACAATATACATAGCAAAGTCATCTACAAACTCAACACTCTCTATATGTTTGTAGACATTTACCACTAAGGTATCGACTGCTGTACTACTCTCTGCACTAAACACAACCAACCTCGCCGTCCCAGGGTTTAGAGCTGTCACCTTAAACTTCGCTCGACTACTATTTTGCGACACCTTTTCACACGCAATCACGCCCTCATTTTCTATTCTAAATAATAGCGAAGTGTCACTACTCCCGTTCTCCAAAAGTGCGGTTACATAAGCAGTGTTTATTTCACCACTTTCATCCGCCTCCCCCATAACAAGACTTATCTCATTAGTGGATAACTTAAAAGCAAAATTTTTATTTGTGTTTGTACATCCGGTGAATCCTATGCCCACTATTACAAACAAAACAGCACAAATCGCCCAAGTAAATCTTTTTCTCATTGTAAAATTTCTCCTAAATTAAAATGTATGTAATAATTATTTTTTAAGACTATTGACAGCCTTAGGTAAACACCTTTTGCTAGATGTTTACCTAAAACTGTTGAAGTTTTAGGATATATTTATCCTACCCATTCAAAAGTTTTAGTTTGTTTTTAAATCTTCATTGATTAGTAGTAATTATTTATGGCTACCTCTTTCGCTCCTACACCGGCGCATACTTCACCACCAGTACCGCCTTTGCCATACTCCGATGCTCTCGCGCCACCATGATTACACTTCCACGTTGTATCGGAGTCATTTACCCCTCTGTATCCGCTTCGTGCGCCATCGTATCCGTAATCTTGAAGTAGACAATTCCATTCTTCTTTATTTATTCCATTGCCACCATTACCGCCAGCACCACCATTACCGCCAGCACCTGTTTTCGACTTAACTATAGTTCCTTTAGATGTGTTACCATTAACCGATGAACTTGCTAACTTCCCTACGATTGCACCAGTTCTTTCTTTAGCTCTTCCTCCTCGACCACCGTCGCCTCCAACCGCGCCAGAGCTAGATTTGTACTGATAAACATCTTTATCGAAAACAACATAACTAACATAAGATCCATCAGCGTTAACGCCATTACCACCGCTACCACCATTACCACCATTACCACCATTACCACCGCGGACAGTACCGCCATTATCATTAGATGTCAAAGTGCTATTATTTTGAGCAATCGCCACTATTCCGCCAGTGTACCCAGCATCACCACCATCGCCTCCTGACATACCCTTCGTCGCGGGCTGTGCCCTAAATAGAAATGACTCAATCCATCGCCCGAAGACACTACCGACTTTCTCCTTACCAAGGGATTTAGAATTACTACCATCCTTACCGTCAGTGCCATCACCACCGCTACCACCATTAACAGTGCCACTATTTTCACAACCGGCTACAGTGCTATATTTGACACAATAAGCGATTCCACCGGCGCTACCACCATCACCGCCATCCTTACCTGCACCATAACTGTCTTGACCATTTGCGCCTTTGCCATTACCAGCTGTTACAATGCCAGAATTAACGCAATTCGTAATTGTAGAATTATTAGCTACGTATATTAATCCGCCTACATTAGCGCCATCCTCACCTGCTGAACGGCCCATAACGACATTAACATTGGCATGATTTTCACAACTATCCATCCTAACATTGTTTAATGTACATACTAATCCTGCTGTCATATATTCCATAGAACTATAAATCATAGACAATATACGATAATGATTTTTTACGCCATACAACATTGTTGACTGCGCCAACCTAGCTACACTAGAAATATCTTTATTTTTATTTTTTAAATAGCCACTGTACCCAAAATTATACAACTCCACATTATACAATGCCGTAGTGCAGGTATTAGAATTTATATACATACTTCTACCACCATTTATTGTATCAGCAATAAGATTTGTATAATATTTTTTTCCATCTATAGTGAAATTTACATCTAGGTTTCTAACAAGTGAATTAGTCATAGAAGCAAACATAGGTTTTACCGATGTACTAACTTTCGTAAGATTTAACTCTAAAATTGTATTATTGCCACCATCTAAAATAGCATTATTAAACGCATAAGAACCAAACTGTTTTGAAGAATCTATTTGTCTCAAATTATTAACTATGAGATATATATCATTATCTCCACTACCATTTATTGCTTTATTTAGCTTAAAATAGAAGTTTGACATATTGTTGATTCTGTGTTCATCAAAATTTATATATGCTTTATTAGATATCGTAAAATTAGTAAACTTTCTAAAGTATGGGTAACCGTAGTTTGTATTAGAAGTCTCATTTATGCTTGCGTCATGCAAATACACATTGC
Organism: uncultured Lachnospiraceae bacterium; assembly: GCA_964393975.1. Lineage (GTDB taxonomy): Bacteria > Bacillota > Clostridia > Christensenellales > UBA1242 > CALVNN01. The sequence goes on along the minus strand of CAYMVO010000007.1, from coordinate 31,562 downwards.
TAGCATTACTGATTAATAAGTTATTGGAATATTTGATTTCCATATTCTTATTAGAAGAAAAGACTACATCATCAATGTTATTCGAAAATTTATCTACATAAATTGCTTTATTAACAATATTTTTACTACCACCAAACATAGTTATACTAGAACCATTATCCACAAAGAACTTATTGGTTTCTACTAATATAGATTTTACTAGACCTTTACTATCGCTACCCGTACTTACTATACCAGCGGTGACATAGCCAGACCTCTTACTAGTCACATTACCATCAGTATTCACCCCGTATGACTCTATACTACCTAGTACAATAGCATTGTAAATAATTCCGCTATTTAGTTCATTCGCTAAAACACCATAATTTACAGTACCTGTAGTATCTTTACGGATAAAATCTGTATCAGACATAACAGTATTGATTACACCCAAGTTGACATTTACCATAGATGATACATTTAGGGCTTGAGTGCATTTTGTCGAATCAATCGTGCCTACGCTATACACATTAAATATTGTTCCATTATTTTCGTAAGCAATAGAGGCGAAACTCTGACCTCGTTCACTACTTGAATCGATAGTAATATTATTATTATCGATAGTAATATTATTATTTATCATAAGTTTACTTACAGCACCTAAGTTTGTTATAGTACCAAACAAAGAACAATTCCCACTAGCAGAAGATAATTTAAGCTCAATGACTTTATCATTGCCATTATACACACCCTTAAAATTATTAGTATTTTGCACAAGCGTTGTAGTTGTTATATTTTGAGTTTGTATATAGTAATTGATTTTATCATTATCATTATCATTCTTAATAGCTTTTTCTAAGTCAGTGACATTAGAAACCTCTATTGGATATAACACATTACCTTCACCTAAACTCTTCGCCAAATTAAATGGAGTAGTCAGGAAATCATTTTCTGTATTTCCCTCACCAAAACTAGTTATACCCCAATTTTTATTATTCTTTAAGAAACTATCATAAGTAATATCGTAAATAGCCGTACTATCAGCAGTAGTGGCATCGCTATACATAGCGTTTGAGTAAATGTTTGTAGATAGAGTCAATCCACTTACCGCATAAATCGTACTATAATCACGAAGTCTAGATCCAGTATTATCACTGAATAGATCTCCTATAATGGTGCCGATAGATACATTTGCATTAGCCTCTTTACCATTTAATCTAGATTTACCAAATATAGTAGTAGCAATCATACAATTTTCAATATTGCCATTATGTGAACCAGCAATACCACCCGCAGACATAATCTTATGAGCGTTTACAAGATTTATATATCCAGCGGTAATACATTTAGATATATCAAACTGACTTGCTTGTGTATTTGTACCATTTGATTTATCCGAACTGCCTATAATGCCACCAGCATAAATCTTTTTCTCACTATCTGACTCAATATCCATATTAATAATAGCAAAAGAGTTTTTTAGTTTAGTATCGTTCGCATAAGTCGTGCTAGAACCTAAAGCATCGGCATTGATTGTATTTAAATTGACACCTATCACACCACCCACATACAACGGGTTTTGTAGTCCATCAGCACTGATACTCCCCATCACACCAACTTTATTCAACACATATTCGCTACCGCTATTTGTAGAATAGTTACTCAGTTTACCCACCGCTCCACCGATAGCACAATAGTTATCTGTAGCACTCAACTTATTAGTCACTTGAATACCATTAGTCACTTGAATACCATTAGTCACTTGGATATCAGCATAAACTTGCACAGTGCCATTTGAAGAACTATTTATCTTTAACCTCTCAGCAGATCCAAACAATCCACCTATGAAGACTTCTTTTATTTTTAATGAAGATTCTTCACTCTTAGAAAGATTTACTTTAATTTTGTAGTTATTTAATTCACTGCCTTTATCACCATAACCAACCGTAACATTTGAGATGTTTGCGCCATTGACAGCGCCACTTAAGACGCCCAGGCTCAAACTATTTATCGTGCCTGAAGCTTCGATGGTCGCGGTATTTGAAGTTTCGACGGTCGCGGTATTTGAAGTTTTTGGTTTATTCATCATATATACATTATTAAGTGTCATTTCTTTAGCAGAACCACTTAATCCACCAATAAACGCATTAGTTTGCGCCGTATTGTCAGCCTTACCACTAACGATCAAATTTGATATCTCTATATCAACATTATTCACAAGTAGTTTAGTCTTGACCTCACCAACGACACCACCTAGGTAAACTGATTTGATTTGGTTTTTGTTTGTCGATATCTTGTTTGTCACTTTAAATTTGGTCTCTATACGACTTCCGCAAACAATTCTATCCGCTTCGTTTAAATCGTTTACACCGATTTTAGAGCCCGACATACGCAAGTATTCTACACTGCCAAACATACCACCAGCGGTCAGTTGCGTTACCTTATCAGTAATATTGTTTATATCAAACGAACCAATTACATTGCATCCATTAACCACGATAGTACCCTTACTCACCGCACTAAACACACCAAAAGCACTACAATAATCTGAGATTGATATACCGCTATACGCTTTAGTAGTACTTTTAGGCACTAGCTTCGCGTTACTAATCTCATCAGCAGTTACTGTCTCAGTAGTTTTATTTTCAACATCAAGTTTTTTCCCGTGATCCGTAATAGTATAACCATCAACTACATATTCACGACTATCTATAATAACATTTACATTATTATAAGAAGTTGCCTCATCGCTAGTAGTTATTAGACCGACTGAAGTCAATGATCTTGCGCTACCAGTATCTTTTACTGCTCTAAAATGAAAGTTTACATCCTTAATGTTTGCTTTACGCATTTGAGAAATAAACGCTACACTTGTAGTATTTGCATCAACACTTAAAGTTATATTGAAAAAGTTTACAGGTTTCATCAATTCGCTATTATTAGGATCTGCAATACCCGATTCAATCTTTCCAGTAAACAAAGCGTTCACTAAAGAGCCAGTCTTATCGACATCCCTAAAATCAAGGTCTTTCACAATTATAAATGTCTTATATGGCGTCTTCTCAGCTTTGGCGATAAAATCGGAAGCTTCACTTATTGTAACAATATCACTCTTAATACCAGCAGTAAATATAGGGTATAACCTGTCAGGATATTTAATCCAAAACTCATCATTTAATTTGTTGAAAAAAGTGTTCACTTTTGAAATTTCAAGTGGTGTCTGATCAAACATATTTTTATATAGCTTCAAGTACATATTATCCGATGCGTTTTCAATATAAGCATCCTTGGTTGAAGGTGCCTTAAGCCCATCACCCACTAGTTTCATAGTGTCAGGGAGTTGCACCCCCTCGCTATCATCACTCTCTTCTTCAACTTCTTGCATATATGCAATTCTATGTATTCCAATTCTATGTATTCCATTTCCATAATCATCAGTTTTAACCCATTCATCAATAATATCAGAGTTGCTATATCCCGCAATTTTACCCGCAAAAACGCCATTCTTTCTAGTAACATTTGAGTAATCTTCCCATAGGTTTAAAGCATACACATCGGCAATAGTAAACTTAGTATAAATCACTTCTTCAGTAGGGGTATTGATGTCACCAGTCAAATTAATATTAAAGTCATCTACCCTACCCACCAAGCCACCGACATAAGAACGGTCGTTTGTCTTGGAATTAACCGTACCAGATGCATAAATCTGCATCATTTTGCCACCATAAGTAATTCCAATGATACCACCTAAATACTGTTCACGAGTCGATGTAGTGGTTTCTTGTATCTCCTCAGCAATGATATCCACTCTATTGTAAGCGTACTCTATTCTACCGCCCATATTTACACCAACAATACCGCCACCATACACAACATTCCCAGTGAATAAATCTTGTTTGCCTCGGTTAATCGCACCACTATTATCCTTGTAATAAGCATTTATAGTCTCATCAATTGCGTCCTGCTCCGCTCTTACGTGTTCTAACTTGGCTTGAGAAATCTTACCAAAGTTAATGCCGGCTATACCACCTATGGCATAATCTGAATGCAATATTTGCGCGCCTTCAGACAATACTTCAAAAGCCACATTAAACATATGAGTATTAGAACCAACATAACCAAATAATCCACCTGCATATTCAGCATTTACAGTCACATTATCGCTAACAGTTATGTTTTGGACGTTAGAATTTTGTATCATATATACAGTGCTAATATCAGAGTTCGGTTCAATTACATCTATTACACCAGCAACAGCACCAGCATGAGATATATTTGAAGTGTCTTTATCTTCAGCGATATAGTAGTTCGGCAATTCATCACCGGCGCTCTCTCTAAAGCTTGCCTCCACAGCGACAGAAGATGTAATATTAAACACTTTACAATCGCCACGAATCACACCCGCTAGACCGCCAACAATATTTTTACCCTTAAGTACCACAGCAGTAGAACCAAGCATTGATGAAACATTTACGTTAAATATATTACTATCTTCTATTATACCCGCCAAAGAACCGACATAGTTAACACCAACAGCGTTACCTTCTTTAATATTTATATTTACACTCTTGATAGTTGATTGATAGGTTTGCGCTGTAGATGAAGACACTTCCTCCGAATATATCCTCTTAAATAAACCTATCGACTCAACTTTTTCACTAGCATCGGCGGTAATAACAAGATTGTTAATAGTAAACCCATTACCGTCTAACTTGATATTTCTTGCTTCATAATCTTTGCTATAAGCGTCCATTGTGGATGTGCTTGACTCAAAGTCCACATTATTTATCATCCTAATATTCACCGAATCTATCGTTGTAACACCACCATTTAACGACTCTCTTATCACGCTATTATACTCATACGCAGAATCTACCAGATATGGATTTAATATTTCACCTAACCTCATAGACTTTGTCGAATAATCGTAACTTATAGCTTGAGTCTTCTCATCTGTAAACAACTCCCTTTGTGAATATGTAAAGCAGTTTGCATCGTATAATTCAGGCATTAAACCATTCCCAGTGTCAGTCATTACCCAAACCGCATCATACTTTCCTGTTTCACTAAACGCAAAGCCCGCAAAACTAGATTCACTAGCAAAATTCGCCTTTAAGATAGGTACCGCAAGCTCTTCTACGGCACTCGCTTCAAACTCACTACTATTCTCCGTGTAATAATAAACATTGGATATAGCACTAGAATCCACACATTGTATTGTAGAGCTCTCATCAACACCAATAAACGGCATATGCAAAGCTGAACTCTTTTCTATAATGGAAGCACTATACGCATTAGACACACTACCTGATGCATTGTTTCTAAATACGAACCCCGCCGTACGCGCATTAGATTGAATCTTGATATTTGAATAACAATCTTGTATCTTTCCGCTATTATCAAACACAAACCCACCAATAGAACCATTAGAACTTAACAATCCTTTATCCGCTTTTAGACTTCCAGATATCAAAGTATCCGAACCTTTAACATATGAACCTAATACTGTACCACTGTTATTATATACAAAACCTGCGGTACTACAGTCAGTGGCGACATCTAATGTATTGATAATCTTTATATCCCTAGCATAACAGGCACTAATATGCCCATTATTTTCACCTACAAATCCAGCAAAATCACCCTTTAGTGAGATACTAAGAATATCAGAGCTCATTAAGTCTTCGTCTCCGACAAGAACATCAGATATATCATCGGTGTTTGTATAAGAAACATTCACACCACCAACTCTACTATTTGTAATAGAGTTTTCGTTAGAGTAGACAAATAATCCACCTTGCACTTTCACAACATTACCATTCAGTAATGGTTTCGTATTTAGTGTGATTGCAGTTTGCTCTTCACTTAGGCTCTTTGTAGGGTTAAATATTACTGAACAGTTTGTTATCATACCTTGATTTATTTTAGCCATAAATCCAACATAAACCTCATCAAAGTTTGTCAAATCAAACACTCGTGAGTTGTCATACATTAAATCGCCGATATTGACTACAATATTTTTAAGTATTGTATATTCACTAACTGTATTAAAGAACCCAAAATCACTTGTACTTTTATTGAATGATTTTATTCTTAATTGATAACCGTTACCATCTAGACTAGTGATTTGATTATTAATAGGCGTCCAATCCACCAGTTCAATGTCGTTCATTAGTATATAATTCATTCCAGCTTCCATTTCAGAAAGTTCTTTTTGAGTGTAGATAGGTAAAGGCAAATCGCGACTACTACGACTAGACACATTAAATGTATAATCAATAGTAATAGTAGAATAATTTTCAGGAAGATTGTCAAACACTAGATTTCCAGTATAAATCACATTACCCAAAGCATCTTTTTCTTCACCATAGGCGTAGTTTAAAGACACTCTCAACGTCTGATTTGTAAGAGGTGTAGTACCGACCAAATAATAATTATATTTCTTACCAGTCAATTCTTTATCCTTATCAGACTTTTCCACCTCTTTCAAATACACACCAATATTTGTATCCGCATAATCGACTAATGATTCAAACGTGCCACTTGATGTCTTTCTAGTAAAGATATCGTATCTTTCCTTTAACATCTTAGTAGCGGAATCCATCTTTAATGCGATACCTTCAGTAATAGAAAGACCAAATGAACTTATCTCTTGATAGTTCTCATCACCATCAGTGCTTGTTGCGTAATACTCAACGCCAAACCTACCATCCGCATACTTCGCTCTTTGTTGTATGAGGTATGGTATATTTTTATTTTCCTCATTTGGTATAGTAACATTGTAACCTTTGTTCCTATCATAAGTCAAATTATAAGAATATCCTTTACTATCGGTCACATAACCATAATAGTACTTGTTATATAAAGCACGAGTGTCCGTATCATCGATAAAGCCAAATATATTTGAAGCTTCCTCAAATTTAGCTGGAGCGGATGTAAATAATACACTTTTAATACCTAAACGATATTTTTCTTGCACATACATATTTAGTGTCTTATCAACATTGTTAAATGACTCTAACTCAATCTTTGCAATGTCGTAATCAGTAACTATAAATGAAATAGTAACAATTTTTTCTCTCATCTTATTATTAACTTCATACCTTATAGTATACACAACATTAACTATCGTGCCAGTAGGCACCCCAATACCAACCTTTAAACTATCTGTTCTAGTCCTCCAATCACCATTTACATTCACAACATTGCTTGAAGTGTATGAAACAATAGTCATATCGTCTTCCTCTACCTCTGTCGCATAATCTACAGTTGCAGTAGCTATACAAGTTTGAGTAGAATCGGTGAGCTTGTAATTTACAGTGATATCATTCATCACACCTTTAATAATATACTGAGAATTACCTGCAGTGGAAATATTAATCTCAGGGATCACTTCAGCCTCCAACACAATACTATTTGTAGCACTCAAGACCTTGTTTCCATTAGCGTCATAATTATATGCATTTACTGTGATAGTAAACTCTGTACCCCTCGGTACGTTGTTTTGTAGTTGCAATAATACATACATATTGCCATTGTACACATTCACCCCATCAACCAAACTAGACAATTGTTGTAGATTTAACCCCAATCTATCTTCGGTCGTTTGTGAATTAGGAATCAAGCGAGTAAATTCTTGATTGTTCGTATACACGAGCTGTTCCATTGACACGCTAATATCTCCATAAACACTTGACTTGACCTCTATCTCATCAATACTACTAAAATATGGATAAACATTTATTTGAATAACATTAGGTTGATTTGGAATTAGCATCATCTCATTTACACCATAGGCAGAATAATAAAGTTTTCCATCTTTAACGACCGCACCATCAGTCGCAAAATTATAAATATTCAACCTTTGAACAGGCTGAGGTACAAATGTAATAGGGACAATCAAATATTTATCATTTAGCATTTGAGAGAACACTTTCACATTATAAACTGTTTCTCTTGTAATATGCTTTACATCAAACTCATCTCTTAACCCAACCGTCAAAGTGTAGATTTTTTTATACTTACCCGCACCAAGATTTTCAGGCTCACCATTAATAACCAAACTAATATCTATATTTTCAATTTTATCAAACGATAAATCATCATTAATATTATCAGTAATTAGCGTGATTTCCACCGAAGCCACATCATTAGGAGTATTCACTACGCTATCCACACTAGACTCTATACTTATTGCGCCATCATAAATGTTTACACCAAACTCAGTAGGGTTGTTTTTTACATTGACATCAACATACTCAGTCTTGGTAGAAAGTTTATTATCACTAACCTCCTCCACTAAAGTACATTTATATCTAATATCGGAAATAATTTCATACTCACTACCTTCCAAATATATATTGTTGCTTTGTGTTAATGTGTTAATTATAGCCATACCATCTTCTTTGCTATGAGCAATCATCGCATATAAAGATATGCCTAACATAGAAGTAGTTTTGGTAGTTTCATCCTCACCCACTTGTTCTGATACGGTAATAATGTTTGTGTCGGTATCGACAGATACTGCAATATTGACTTTTTTGGTCTCACCATCTATTGTTTGATCTACTGTTGCGTCCCACTCTTTCTCTTTACCGTTATACTTATAATTATCTGTGCCAAATATCGCATTGAGCAAGTTTTGAGGTAATTGTGACTTATCTTCTAAAATATAGATTTCATTTTCATAACCTACGGAATACATTAGTTCACATTCCACATTACTGAAACACAATCTATCTGTAATGTGAATTACTTTATAGTCAGTAACCTCACCTTTTTCATTGAAAATTTTCTGCATTACAGTATCATTTTCGTTGGCATAAATAATGTATCTTATGTCAAAATTGTCTGTGTATTGATATTCAATATTTTGAGTCTCATTATAATTTTCCAAGTAAACAAAATAGTACCCACTCTCGCCTTTACGAATTTGTATAGTTTTACCAGAAATCTCATCGCTAAACGCCCCCAAATCACTTGCGTTAAGCATAAAATTAGTAATTTTCTTAATAGAATTGAAATATAAACTATCGCTTACGTCAGAGTTTAACATACTAGCAAATTTGAGTTTTATAACACCTTCTTTTTGAATAACAAAAGTACCATCAGCATTTACTTTCACAACATCAGTCGCAAGTTCATTATCATTAACATCTACAGCAAACGCCTCAACGCTAAGTCTCACCACCCTAAACGATTGAGGATAAACGGACACTTTAACAAAATTACCACTATTAAGATTAATTGTATTTAATTTTGATGCACCACTATACAAATCAACTAATTTATTAGGATCGGTATTATCAATAAGTGTTTGTGTTAATTCATAGTAGTAAACCAAACCATTCAAATCATTTAGTTTAACGACATCTTCTGAACCAACAATTTCAACATTAATTTTTTCAGGAATCACGTTGTAAAACGGCAAACAACCAACAACCGCAAATATAGGTCTACCACCGTTCACCTCACTGTCTATAAGAATGTCTTTATTATCACCAACTTTAATTTTACTACCAGGTTTTACCCATACAATAGACTTATTCCCTACACCTATCTTATATGTACCTGTAAATACTCCACTCCATTCAGACTCATTATAATTTTTAGAATCATAAGTATAATTACCCACGCTAGGAGTAACACCGAGTTCTCCTTTCACCGCAAAAGCGTGTTGCAAAGTTAAATTCTCTTCATTTTCCACACTACCCAACAACTTAGAAGTCGCATCAGTAGTAGTAACATCACTATACACAGCCTCTATTATGCCTTTAGTAACATTACCTACTAGCGAGCCTACATTTGATTTGCCCTCAATAGATACATTTTCATTGCTACTAGTAACATAAGCAAGAGATATACGACCACTAGTCATTGATCCCACCAAACCGCCGACATTATTTTGACCTTTTGCTATGATATCCCCGTAATTTTCAACAATAGCATTATATATTGAGATTTCACCGCCACCAATCAAGCCACCAACATTATCATGACCAATCACTTTACCAAAGAAATTAACATTACTAACAATGGTTTGTTCTGTATCGTTACTGATAATGATATTGTAATCTTCTATCGTTCCAATCAAGCCACCAACATTATCTATTTGCCCCGCACTAATATTGCCCTTAACAGCCATATTTGATATTTCTTTAACACAATAATCTGCCCGTTCATCTTTCTTTGAGCCAAATTTTGTTATTCTCTTCACCTGACCAAACAAGCCACCCACAGCACCTTTAGTCGCTGAATCAGTTATAGTCTTAGTCGCTGAAGCAGTTATATTAAAATCGCAAACAACATCAAACCCTTTATCTCCAAACACGCTATTGAACTCAATATCGCCAGAAGTGTTAGAATCTTCATTATATGAACCACTAACTTTTATCTGTCCCTCCAAAGAACCGGCTTGTCCACCGACATACAATGAGTTAGCGCTACCGCTAATTTCAGAGTTACTAATTCTAACAGTACACTTTTCAATCAAGTTAATCAAACTCACATCATATACTCGACCAATCACTCCGCCAAAATACAAATTTTGATTGTTATTGATGTTAAACAGATTTAAATTACTGATTGTAATAGATAAATCTTTATATGTAACCTCTTCATTGCCACCACTAGCATCATCACAATAAATCAAACCCGCAACACCGCCAACATAAATATTGTTAGCATTAACGCTCGCAAAATCTAAATTGATATTATCATACTCAATTCTTAAATCAACTACTTTAGCGCTTTTATTCATTATACCAAATAAGCCAGCGATATAATTACTCTCGTTGTTATATGAGGCAGTTGCACCATTAGTTAGACTGACGCCATAAATTTTGCTAGATATTGTTTGAGCATTTTCACCACTACCTATAGTGTAACTACCGCCTAGATATCCGCTAAACTCCATATCCCCGCTCTTAGTAACACCGATAGGTGTCCAAGAGGTTTGTTTGCTCATATCTATATCAGAAGCAAGCACATAGTAACTACTCATACTATTAGCATTCTTGCCGATAGCAATCAAGCCATCCACATCGGTAATTCTGTATGCGGTCTCAACAGTCTTTCCGTTCGCCACTACAACCTCAATATCAACGTAAACATCTGGCTCGTCCATATCAACAAAACTATCTTCACTCGCAATCCTTAATATCGCTTTCCCACCTCTAAGCGGTGTAACATTACCAACAGCATCCACACTAAAAACTGGAGAAGTCTCGCTCTCATCCTTAGCAATATACATATACCTCAAAGTATTGTTAAACGCATTCACAGGATAAGTATTTGCTAGTACAGTAAACGATTTAGCATCCGTGCCTAAACCATCTCTGCCATCAAAGTAAATCTCATTGTTATAGACATTCACCATTCTAATATCTTTTACTTTTACCGCCTTAGTAACATCAATCAAACAAGTTTGACTAAATATCCTACCATGATCTTGAATAGAAACTATGAGTCTCAAACTAGCCGAGTCATAATCACCTAACGGTCCCGCAGTGAAGAGTGTGGTATTCCCATTCGCGTTAGAAAGATAACCACAATCTCCAACAAGAACCCAACTAATATTATCATAATCAACCACAGCGTTAGATGGATAAATACTTAAAACAAATTCTTTTTGCGAATATTTACTGGTCTTGTAATAACCAACCGACTCATAATCTTTTAGGTACACATCAGTATAATTGAGCACCACACTACTAATAGGGACATACCCTTCAACAACTATTGTTTTAGTAAGCGGAACACTTGAGACGCCATTAGAGTCATAGCCATACACACTTAGTTTTATCGTAGCCTTACCAACACCCAAGACAGCTACAACACCATTAGAGTTGATAGAAGCAAATTTTTCACCGCTTAAGACTTCATACGAAACTTTCCCTATACTCGCACCTAAATTAGTCACATATTGTAATGCGAATTTATTACCAGTCGCCACTGCTATATATGTTAAATTACCTAAAGTATCAAACACCCTTTCACCAATAGCACCATTTTGAATTTCAGACTCACTAGTAACAACCATACTAGTTAAGGGCGCGTAAACTTTAATGTTGACAGCAACTTCATATCCATTTCCACTATAGAATGTCAAGAGTGCATTACCAACAACCTTCGCAGATAATATATAAGTCTTATTGTTATAAGCAGGATCGTTTTGCTTTACCACCTCAATAGCATCGCCAACCAAATCATAATAAATACCCGAAGTATCAGCGTCTTCGCCACCAACTATCAAGTTCAAGTCAAATGTAGTACCAAGTTCTAAATACAAATCAGACTCACCATATCTAAACTCACTAACACCATCTTTAATCTTTAAATTCACCTTAGCAGAAACTTCTGGCGCGTAAATAGCAGAAAATGCTGAAGTAACTGTAAAACTAAACTCTTCAGAGTTGATTTCTTGCAACGAACTCTTTATGTAAATAGTGTCGCCTGCCTTAATAACGATATCCTCCATTCCTATAGGATTACCATTTATATCATACTTAACCCCAAGCCTATCACCATAAGTATTGAGCACAATCAAACTTTGCACCGCACTTACTGGATTATCAAATTTGATGACTAATTTACTATTTTCCTCTAATACTGTACTAGGGGTAACAGTAAACCTAAAAGGAGTACCTGCAATATTCGAACTATAATTATTGTAAATTATCGCATTAAATGTATTGTTATTTGCATTAGCGCTTTGACCATTAATATTTATATCTAAAGGCTTATCATATACATTCACATCAAGCGCCACCACAAAAGGAGTAATATCTTTAGCGTTTTTAATATTTATTTCAAATTCTATCTTTGTAACTCCCAATTCCAACGCCTTTAAAACGAAACTAGCATCACCCACCTTTTGATAAGAAACTATTTTAGTATTTTTAATGTAAGGTGTTATTTCATAATCGCTGAAACTTTGGACATTAAAATTTAACTGAGTCGTACTATAAGTTTCTGTTGTCTTAACCAAATCAACAGACTCGCAGTCAACAAGTTCGCCATTGGCAAAAACCACTCTATTGCTAGAATCTGTCACACTAACATCTTCAGCAGTTATCGGCTTCACTAAATGCACCACAATATCAGTATAAATATCCTCAGTAGTATACGCCCTTATAGTGACGTCACCTACTTTAGTCACACTTGTAGCATCTATAACGCCCGTAGTCTCATCAACGATCACGCCAAGATCATTTAGATCACTTTTCACCTCAAACCTAATCGCGTTCTTATTACCATACAAAGGCTCGATGTCAAACGCTTCGTCTATATCAATACTCGCCTTTTGACCAATAGGTATATACAAAGAATAATTGTCGCTAAACTTGAGCGAAGTGATAGGTTGTACTACATTTACAACTATCTCTTTTTGCACCTTACTACTTTCAGGTGTAAACACAACTATTTTTGCTGTACCGGTTCTAAGTGCGGTGACAACAGCCACTTTATAGGTGGAACTAGATGCTTCAGTATCGGTATCAACCCTTATCACCCCTTCGTTCTCAATCCTATAGATCACTTGCGCTGAGATATTAGTTCGCACTGTGAAACGGGCAGTATTAATCGCTAGCCCCTCCACTTTAGGTTCCTCACCCATTACAATAGTAATACTCTCTTTGCTTACATCAATAGTGACATTATCCCCACTCTTTGTGCAACCAACCAATCCAATAGTTGCGAACATTAGCACCACTGACAACAATCCAAAAAGTTTCTTCTTCAACATACTAAAAATACTCCTCTAATTAATCTACCCAATTTAGCAAACTTTTATAGAAAATTTTGGTGAATTAAGCAAAAGATTTCACTTGAATATTTCAACCAAATATCAGATGTAAAAACAGCATCTAATTCTGTGAAAACTACAATCATTTTATTTCACAAATTATTCACTAAAATAGGGCAAAATTCCACAATTTAATTGTACTAAAAATAACGCGAAAAGTCAAATGATTTGCATCTTTTTGTTGAATTATTTTAATTATTATGATAAAATATCTCCACACTTAAAAACATAAGGAGCATTTTATGGAAAAAATCACATCACTACTAAGAAAAGCGGTAGAAGATTATGAATTAATTCAAGAGGGAGACAAGGTCGCTGTGGGGCTTTCCGGAGGAAAAGATAGCTTAACCCTTATGACTGCATTAAAAAAATATCAGCGCTTCGCCCCGTTTCATTTTGATTTAATCGCAATAGCAATAGATCTATTTGGTGGCAAGACTGATTATTCTGCAATACAAACATACTGTGATAAAATCGATGTCAAACTACACATAGTAAATAGCCACATATATTCAGTCGTTTTTGAAAAAAGACAAGAAAAAAATCCTTGCTCATTATGCGCAAAACTTAGAAGAGGTATTTTAAACAACACAGCAAAAGAGCTCCATTGCAACAAAATCGCCTTGGGGCATCACGCCGATGATCTGGTTGAGACTTTTATGCTTTCAATGTTTTATGAAGGGCGGTTATCTACATTTGAACCAAAAACATATTTAGACAAAGTAGACGCCTACGTGATAAGACCTCTACTCTACGTTAGAGAAGCTCAAATAATTGGCGCATCAAAAAATTTACCTATTTTACACAATTATTGCCCCGCGGATAAACACACAAAGCGAGAATATGTAAAAAATTTATTAAAGCAAATCAATAAAGATGCTCCTAATGTGGTTGAAAAAATACATAGCGCCCTTATCCACGGAGAAAGAAACAATCTTATACCTGAAATCATAAGAAAAAACAAGGTTTAACCCTTGTATTTACGCCGTGTAGCCTCACCACCTCTTATATGTTTTACCTTAAAATTTTCTTTCAATATTGCATCAACTTTTTCAAACAACTCTCTACTCATTGTAGGGAGTTTTTTAGTCAAATCATTATGCACAGTACTTTTAGACATATTAAAAACAGTTGCAATCTTACGCACCGTAGACTTTGTCCGTATAATATAATGAGCCAAAGCAATTGGTCTAGTGCCTAAATCTATCATATACACCTCCACTTAAGATATATGATAAATTTTGACAAAATATGACAAACCCTAATCCGTCTTTATGCTATCCCACACCATAAAAAACCCCGTGAAAATCACGGGGAAAAACAATTATTTAGTCTCTAAGAAAGCTACTATATCGCCAATAGTCTTTAACTCGCTAGCTTTTTCATCACTAATAGTTATTCCAAACTCATCCTCTAGAGCCATTAAAAGTTCTATTGTATCTAACGAATCAGCACCCAAATCTTCCACAATTCTCGAATTAGGCGTGATATTTTCTTCATTTTGATTTAGTTGCTCAGCAATGAGTTTTCTAACTTTTTCATACATATATAATTTCTCCTTACAGCATAGTACATATTGTGATTATACTACATTTAGAGAAATAAAACAAGTACTTTTTTACACTTTTTAATTTTATTTATTACTTGTCTGACAAAGTTATATACTCATTAGGATCTACTAACTTGTTGTCTTTATAAAGCTCAAATCTCAAATGCGCCTCATTAACAAATTCGTTATTAGCAGTCTTACCCACTGTAGCAATCACATCGCCCGCTTTTACAGTATCGCCGACCTTCACCTTCGCCTCTTCGTTTAATGAAGAGTAAACACTTTTAAGCCCATCAGCATGACTAATCACAATGATTGTTCCATAGGTATAATTTTTATACATTTGCTCAACCGTGCCATCAGTAACCGCTAAAACATTCGCCCCCTCAGTCGCTTTAAAATCTATCGCCTTATGCGCTTCCCATTGTTTTAAAGTAGAATTGTACATAAGTTCAGTACCAGAATAATCTTTCAAAAGTTCTACTTTCTCTAATGGAGCAACAATCTTAATAGTCTCCGCGTCTACCGGCACATCTGGAGCAACTGGGGTGACTGCATTTTGCTTACCACCGGTAACAGTCGTCACCGCAAGCACCACAGCAATTGCCACGATTGCAAACCCTATGGTAATATAATAAATGTTTTTCTTAGCAAAAGACTTAAAAGTCTCCCATTTTGTTTTTTTGATTTCTACTTCCATTTTGATTCCTCCTTGCCTTAATAATTGACAAGTTTTGAAATCTTATACATAGAATAATTATTTTTTAATAACTCCCCAAAATTATAGGACATCCTATCGTTATCTTCCCATCACAATAAACCATTTGTATATTAACCATTCCACCACTAACATTTACTTTTTCACCAAAATCCCCCACGCCATACACACAACATATATTATCAAATGTTTCACTGATAATAGGTCTCATGTCAAAAATTGTTATCAAATCATCAAAAACATCTTTTGTACCACTAAAACTAACACTTTGTCCGTATAAAAGTCCTCTTAGATTTGTAAAAACTCTTTTCGCCTCCAACTTTTCCCCATTCAATATATACCCCGCACCCAAATTAATACAAGTTAGATCACCATCCACCTCTTTACACGTGTAAATACTATACACCGCATCCTCTTTCTCCAACAAATCACCTAAAAAATCACCACTATTATACACAAAACATAGTAATATCACAAAACTAAAAAACAACCAAAACCTTTTCATTTTTACCTTACTTTTAATAAATTTTAAATAAAGTATTCACTAAATTGCTTTATTTTAATCACAAGGCTAAAAAGATTTTTGTTGTTTTTTGTATAAGGTTTATACTCTAAAACATATCTAAAACACCATAATCTCTAATAATTTTCAAAAAACATTCCCCCTTGACCACATCAGCACAAAAACACACCGATTTTACCACCGCCAAACTATCCAAGTTTTTTACGATAGAATACCCACTATCTTCATGCAATAAAAAACTTTTATTTAGTAATTTACTTGACAATTCGTTTAGTATATCAACTTTTGTATTTATTATTTTTTTATTTTTCAAAAGCACAAATTTCATACGTTCAACATTAGGAAATTCAAACGCATTAAACGCTAATTTATAGTTTTGAAAATATAAATCAAACATTCGCACTCGTTTTTCTATATCAATGTAATCAAAACTGAGTTTTTCAAGTTCTTGAATAAATTTTTTGTATACACCATTTAAAACTTGTAACCCCACTTGCCCAACCATACAAAAATTATAAATAGTTGCGCTTTTTTTTGCTAATAATAAATATAGATTTGTAAAAACAAAAATCTTATCCTTATCCATACTATAGTCCAACCTTTTTAAAAGCACAGATAAATAAAGCACCAGATCACCTAGCCTTAGTATAGATTCTTTATCCAACATAGATAATTTTTCTAATAGTTCATAAAGCTGTAAATATATGTCCTTAAAACAAACAAAGTCACCACATTTAAAATCGGTTTTATGTACTATATAATTTAGATAATAATCTCCAAAAAAACTCAACTTATTGAGCATTGAATACGCCACTTCGCATATATTGCTCCTAGTAGCCCCCTCCACTTTTTCACTATCTATAAACACACCAAGCGGAGGCTCACACGCCTCCAAGTCATACACTCCTTCGTATATAACGCTATAATTTATTAACTCCTCCACAATAGGAATAGTTTCTTTTATAATAATATAGGGTAACCTTAAATAATTAGCAATGTACTTCACTGCTTGAATCACCTCAAAACTCCCCACCCCCACCAGCACTCTCACATCACATTTTATACCTTTAATTATTTGATTTAGTTCTTTTAAATCACAACCTTCCAAGCCAAAAAATAAACTCTCAAAATCATTAGAAACAAACTTTTGTGATACATATTCATACTCGCGCACCTCACAAAAAAACATTACCTTTTGATACTTATAATTTTTAACCACCAACTCGCTAAATGCACCAAGCACATCTTTCCCATAATACACATTAGAATTGATCAAATCCTGATCTAAAACATCACTTATCATCATTCTTCTCCTTTGATAATCTAATTTTACCACATTTATCCACCACACTCAAAAGAAAACATTGCACGAAAATATAACTTTTTGACAAAAAAGAATGATAAATTTCTTTACCATTCTCATTCTAGTTTTGTTTAATAAACTAATATTTTTTATGATTCCACCTATTTTCATATTCACTATATGCGTTTGCCGCATTTTGATAAATTTTTTCTTTCTCCTTCTCCCATTCATCAGCCCTTTGCTGTTTATTTGCCACCCTCTGCCGTGCTTTTTGTTGTTTCAACGTAGCTTTACGTTGCGCTGATGCTGCTTTTTGCTTTTCTTCATTAGCATAAATAGGCACATATCTACCAAGAGTCTTTACTGCATCTTCTTGACTACCATCATATTTGTTCAATCTATCAACTAGAGTCTGGTCATCTTTGGATCTCTTCTTATCTGACAAAGGCATTCTACCGAGTCTACTTTGCATGCTAGAAATCATAGCTCTGCTCTTGTCATGATTCTGTTTGAGTTTTGCCTTCTGATCTTTAACTATATCCACTCCAGATACTGCATCAATGAATGCTTCATAACCACCAAAGTTGCCACTTGACTTCATCTGATTCACAGCATCCTTACTACTTACACCCATATTAATCAACTCATTATAGCGACTCTCAATATCTTGAAATTCCTTTGATTTACCGTAGTTTTTACGATAATAACGCGCATCATCTTTAGCATCCTTTTGGTCAGTTTTATACTCATTCATTCGCCCCTTATACGTCTTATCAGCGTGTTTTCGTATATCCTTAGTTTTAGCTATGAGTTCTCTATTCTTTATCCTATTCCCAACCGCTCTAGCTCCACGAGTGGCGCCACGAGCAATACCCTTAGCTCCTCCCACGCTAGCCTTAGTTGTCATCGCAGCAGCCTTGACAGCGCCTCTAAACGCACCGCCCACCAAAGATGCACCACCTGTCAATGCAGCGGTACCCATTGCCATACCGGTCTTTAGCATATCTTTTCCTTTTTTAGATTGCTCTTTTCCTGAGTTAATCGCATCCTCAGCACCAATCCACTCAGCTACCCATTTACTCGTTTGATCCACCACCATCACGCCCGCTATCATAAAGATACAAGTTATAAGATTATATGCAACATACAATCCAGGGACCGCCTTCATCAAGATACCTTTCGCACCTAACAATAATGGAAGCCCTGTAGCAGTAGATGAAAGCAAACCTTCTCCTGTAAATTCTAACAATCCGTTAACAATAGTACTCAACGAATCGACGCTAGTAAACATTCCAAATATAGATAGGAACAAATTCATCGCAACTACCGGAGAATATACCATTAAAACTTTTTCAATAAACGATTTCTTCCATTTCTTTATAGCCTCACCGCCATCTAATGGCATCATAGCTAATAGTACTGGACTAGATAAGAATAACAAAATTATCTCGTATATACGTTTTGCTAACGTGATTAATAATTTTATATACAAGAACACTAAAATCACGATCACAATTCCCGCCATAACGAAATCAAATTCCCATAGGTCGTAGTAATAGAAGGTCACCCAAAAGTTTGTACAATCAAACGAGTCAGGTGAAATGCTCACACCCGATATCTTCTCATATACAATTCCCGTACCAAACCCACTATCGTCATTATTCCACGTACTAGAGCCACCAGGGATCTCACTATTCGCTAAAAAAGCATTATCAATCTTGTTCGCCACTTTTTCCATCATTGTTGAGAGCGCTTGCTCACTATCACCAGTCATAGTCACGCCAAAATTATAGTTATTATGAACTTTATCCCAATATGAAGAATAATTAACGCCATCATTCCCTTCCGGTATGCACATAGCCTTAGCAAAATCTTCATCTATACGCGCTCTATTCGCATTAAATGAACAAGCCACAAACACCCTTGTTCCCATGTACGCAGAACCGCTATTAGTAGCCTGATCTATCGCAATCAATAACTGATTAGATGCGTATATACCCAAAATACACATCACCGGCACAAATAGCAATCCCATTAACGCACGACCAGAGCTCGCTAAAATCTTAAATTTGTTATTATCCGCTTTAGTAACGTCTGTAGAGTACTCATTCTTTATAATTGCTACAATAGTAAATATAATGAGAAGTGCCACTGCTAAAACAATTATTTTTGTAAAGACACTGATAACCGTTTGACTCAGCAAAAAGTCAAAAACCATATTACCCGTAGTCCCACCAAAAACCGTGTTTTGACCAAAAGCCGTCTTACCAGCTTCGGTGTAAACGACTGATTCGGTACCCGCAAACATTCTAAACAATTTTTGGCACGCATTTAAAATGCCACACATAGAACCGAATATTATCTGGTAAAAAACTGATAACACCGCATTAAATATTGGCGCTAAAAACGAATTGATGACACCAATAATAGCATCCGTAATTCCATTTAAAATGTCACCGATTATACCATTTAAATTTGTTATATTAAACATAAAACTCTCCTTAGCTTTGTATTATTTTAGCTAATTTTAGCTTGAAGTATACTAATACCTATTATATTAGCACAAAATTTACAAATTTGCAAATAATTATTCTACAGCGATTCCCATAAATCCAAATTTGTATTTAATATTTTGTTTGCCTTCGGTCGTAATAACAAAAGACAATTCAATAAAATCGTTATTAAAATCCACATAATTAGTCGCTGAACCTATAAAATTTTCAGAAGGAGCAACAATGTATTTACCATAAGGCTCATTTGCTTTTGTTAGTTTAAACTCCTTTATCCCTAAAGAATAAAATTCTGTACTCTTACTAAAATCATCGTCCGACTCAATAGTCATATCAAACACTACACTATTGTCGTTATTAATGATACTATACTCACCTGGGTTGATTATAATACTACCTAACCTTGCCTTGGTCGATACTTGCATGCCATTTTCCTTTCTCACATAGTTAGCAAACACATCCATATCTACACTAGTCGTAACACTAGCATCTAACTCAAAAAATAACGATAAACTACTTATACTTACATCTTTCTTTGCTATAAGTGTTATAGCTTTGTAAATATTACTTTCAGCACCAAAAGATTCATCACCCGTAGTTATGCCATAGTTGTTTATACTAGCGAAGTCACCAACTGTTTTAGTTTCTATATCCCAATTTAAATCCTCCACTGCCTTATAAACAATACTGTACACAGTATTTACATAGTTTTTAAAACCACTGAATGATATGCTCCCATACTCTTCCTGCGCTATAAAGCTCTTGTTCCCGCTATTACCTTTGTCTAGATATTTATATTCATTTGTTGGATTATTTAAAAAATCTTTCAACATAGCATAACAGCTCATTGGATGATCAACTTTCCATGCACCTTCAACCTCAAGATGGTCTTTATTGTTTGTGTAAGTCCCTTCAAATAGGTAATCTAAAAGCACGCCATCACTAGTATAAACATCCTTATTATTGATTTTCCCTAAAGCGCTTAGATCTCCCTCACCAAAATTTATAGTATTCCATTTACTAGATTTTGTACTCGCTTCAGCTCGTTCGTTGGTATTTGTATAGTCTTTTATTTGATTATATACTCCGCATCTTTCCCCGTAATCGTATGTTTTCGCAGTATAATAATAATAATCATTATCAAAGGTGCCATTATTATCTACATCAATAAACTTTTCATTATCCAACAACACAACATCATCACCTATGACACATTTTAAAATGTACTCCGCTATTGCATCCGCTTCATAATAGAAAAGACCTTTATGATCTACTTTGCTCGCATAATTTGTAAGACTAGATTCTAAATACGAATTTGAAATATCAAGATTTAACACTGTTTCAAAAATATTTTGAACCATCAAATTTTTATGGTTTTCTGTAAAAACACTCCCATTATTTTTGCCCCAAGCCCAAAAATCTTGCTGAGGAGATGATTTAAAACGATGTGTGTCGTAAAAATCAATTTCCCCGTTATTATACTCACACTTTCCGCCATACGATATAGAGACACTGCTACCATTTCCGCCATAAACGTTACTCAAAGCGTTCATAATACTATTGCCTAAAGTCTTATATTTTTCCACTATCTCAGAATCAGTCGTATTATCTACGTACGCTGTATCAACACCTGCAAAATATTCATTCATATCAAAATCATAAGACGCGTCATCTCCATCGTCCTCTCCCCCATCGGAGCTACCACCCGAATCGCCCCCACCAGAATCATCACTAGAACCACCTCCGCCAGTGTCGTTTGAACCGAAGCCAATGCATCCGCTAAGTGTAACAGGCACAAAACACAAACACAACAAAAGTAAAACACTAAACAATTTGTTTCTAAGTTTCACACAAGCCTCCTATTAAGATAAATTTTTATAAAGTCTATACATTCAATTTTATTATACCAAAAAATCAACAAAAAACAAGACTTTTTTTATAAAAACCTTTTTATATAAACAAAAATATACTTTACCGCACGCATAAAATCAACGACTCACCCCTAACATCTATTAAATCTAATAAATTTATTGCAATTCAAAAATTTTTGTGTTATATTATAAAGAGTCGATAAAAAGTTATTCCGCGCATTATTCTTAAATGACTGAAGTTATTCAAAAAATTAAACTATGTCATTATTTATAATTAATTTGCGCTATAAATTTCATAACGCCGACCAACTTACATCAAGCCAAAAACTGTTTGCAAAACCAAGAAATGACCTCATAGTAAAAGGATACTACAAAATCCTCCTAATGGTGGAACTATATCCACAAAAACCACTAAATATAGTAGAAAATACAGACTTTTTGAACTAAATATTGTGTTTTTAGCAAAATCGGTAAAAAAATTTCATTAAATATCTTTCATTTTTAGCATTTTCGTGTAAAATATTTTATATCATTGACCTTCGTGCAAGTCATAAAACTACACCAAAAAAAAGTAAATTTGAGCTCATAGTAAAAGGGATATTACAAAAACCTCCTAAGTTTTAGTTCCGTGTTCGAGTCACGGTGGGCTCACCAAAATACCACTATATTTAGTGGTTTTTTTATTTTTTTTGACTAAATATTGAAATAAAATCGGTAAAAATTAAAGGGTGCCGTATATCCACCTAATATTTGTCTTTTTCTTTCAAAATTCTAATAAGTTCCTGCTCTAATTCATCATAATTTATAAGATTATATCTTCCGTGCTTTCTAACGGTTACATCACTTTTTTAGTTTGCTTGATAAATTTATGTCATAAACGCTTGACTTTTTAATTATTTCCGACTAAAATAAGATTGTATCGCATTTTGGACGGAGGTTTTTATATGAAATATATTCCTAGAGACATGGAAAAAGTTATGTCTGAACTTACAAAAGAATATTCATGCATCTTAATCACTGGACCTAGACAGGTCGGGAAAAGCACGATGCTTGAACATATTGATAATGCTAGAAATAAGGTAACTTTAGATGATTTACAAGAAAGAAATCTTGCAAAAACTGATCCAGAAATGTTTTTAAAATTGCATAAGACACCGATTTTAATTGATGAAGTTCAATACGCACCTGAACTATTTTCATATATTAAAATTGCAATAGATAATGGCGCTGAGCCAGGTAGTTTTTGGTTGACCGGTTCGCAAAGTTATAAACTTATGAATTTAACACAAGAAAGTTTGGCTGGACGAGTTGCTATTTTGAATCTAACAACATTATCCCAGCATGAACTTTACTCTAACGGAGAACTATTGCCATTTACATTGTCGTTAGATGTGTTAAAACAAAAAGAACAACTAAGTGAAAAAGCAGATATCAACAATATCTTTGAAAGAATTTGGCAAGGTGGACTTCCTGGTATTGCAAGTGGTAAATATACCAATAGAGATATTTACTACTCAAGCTATTTGCAAACATATCTATCTAGAGATGTTAAAGAAGAAATACCTATAAAAGATGATTTAAAGTTTATTGATTTTATTCGTGCAGTTGCTTGTAGAGTCGGTCAAGAGCTCAACGTTCACTCAATTGCCACTGATGTTGAAGTTAGCGATGACACTGCTAAAAGGTGGCTTGGTATGCTTAAAAAATCAGAAGTTATCTTCTATTTACATCCATATTCAAACAACTTGCTTAAACGTGTTATAAAAACACCTAAACTTTACTTTTTTGATACTGGTCTTATTTGTTATTTAACAAAATATTCTAATGCTGAGATTTTGCAAAATAGCTCAATAAATGGTGCAATTCTTGAAAATTATATTGTTGCTGAAATAAGAAAATCTTATTTTAATTCAGGCAAAGAAGTCTATATGTATTATTACAGAGATAAAGATCAAGCAGAAATTGATTTGATTTTGGAATACGATGGTAAATTGCACCCAATTAAAATAAAAAAATCATCTAACCCAAATAGTGCAATGGTTAAAAATTTTGAAATATTAAGTAAATCATCAATTCCGGTTGGTCAAGGTGCAATAATTTGTATGAAGGATAGTATATCTGCTCTTGATAGCAAAACACTTATTATTCCAGTGTGGTGTTTATAGAAATTTACTCAAACCATAAAATTTTGTAAAAGCACCATTTATGCACCATAAATATCAAAGGTTTTGTATTTAGAGAGCAAAAGTTAGACAAATTAGTGAAAATATACACAATTTTGAGTATAATTTTCATAATAATTGCGATTTTTTATAATTTCCCATTACTCCTAAACGATAGATTTCGGATTCGAAGTCCGACACTTGCACCATGAGACCACTAAATATAGTGGTTTTTTTACTTGTCCACAACAAAATATAGTGATTTTTTGAGTTTTTGGTATAGTAAATTAACTATACCAAAAATTTTATATTATTCACCTTAACATTTTCCTTTCTCTTTTAATCTTTTAATTATTTCTTGTTCCAATTCATCATAATTGATTATATTGCGCCTGCCATTTTTATAAACAAACACTTTTCCAGAGTCGCAAATACAATCTATTATATAATATTTAATTTTGGTCCTATGGCGAGAATTTCATTCTTTTTGAGCACCTATTTTTGTTCGTATGCGTGGTAAATTTTTACATTCAGTATATTTTTAAGATTTAAGTGTCTTAGTAATCATCAAAATCTATTTGAGCATTTAAAATATTGCTAATTTTCACCTTAAATATAGTATTTGCCCTTATTTTTCAAAACAAATTAAGAGGAAGCTTATGAAAATAAGGCAAAATATTGACTTTACCCCAGACTGTAAATAAATGTTTACAGTCTTTTTTGATGCGAATTTAGGTCTCGCAGTAAAACCAAGTATTAAAAATTAAAAAATTTATGCAAATTAAACATGAATAAAACGGGATTTACAAAATAATTTAACAAAATTTTCCAAAAAAATGGTAATTATTGAAAAATTTTGTTATACTATTGTTGAAAGGAGTATTATATGATATTTTTCAAAAGCGTAATTTTAGGGGTAAAAGGTAAAAGACTAAACCAAATAGCGAGTGTCTTAAAAGAAAATAAATTTGAAGTCATTAAAACGTACACTGCCTTAAAATTTGTGACTTTGACTTATAGCTTACACCCAAATTGCCTATTACTTGATTATGACTCCTTAAAAGATAACATAATCGTAAATGCAATGATAACTCAAGGCAAAAGCTTTTTAAAAAATGCAATCCTAATATCAGATACAAAAATAGAAGGTCTCTACACAACACCTCTAAACGACTTAACAACGGCAATACAATTAAAGAAAAATAATATTATCAAAAAGAATCTACCTACTTTCACAAATAAAGACTATTTTACAACACACTTAACAATAAGCAAATATTTATTAGACAACGGACTAAGTCCTAAATATTCCGGTTTTACTATGCTAGCTGATTTCTTAACACTATTTAAACTAAGCCAAAAACAAGACGCGGATTTTTATGGAATAATTTTGCAAAGCATAACTCATAAATACAATACGACCTCTCGCAACATCGCGCAAAATATTCGTGAAATATTAGTCCATAGTACAAATAATGAACTTATGCCAACATATTCAGAACCTAATTTAAAGCAAATCATAAACCACTTACACACTAAACTTCTACAAGATACTAACCAAACACCTTAGAAAGCATTGCGCCTATAAAAGTAAAAATTTTCGACTCTCCTTTTTTCACTATTACATCCACTCTACCAAGCACCGAAGATCTACTCACTTCACCAAACACGGTAGAATCGGTGCTATTACATCTATTATCGCCTAGCACAAAAATACAATTTTCTGAAATTAGCAATCCTTGTTCGTTGTAATCAATATCTTCTGAATTAGTCTCTAAATACTTTTTGAATGCGTTATAAGCATAAGGATAACTATTCCCGTTTTTGTAAGCAGGCGTTGTCTCATAATTTTCCGTGAGCAATTTTCCATTAATCCACACACACATTTTATCATTTTCATCAAACCTCAAATCTACTCTTTCGCCTTGAATAGCAACGATTCGTTTCACAATATATGTGTGATTTAATTCAATATCTGCTTTTTTCGTATCAATCACGACTATATCACCTTTGGCAAAATTTGATTTTGTATTAATCATAACGACATCACCATCACCATTAACATTCATTGTAGGTAACATACTAGCACCTATTACAGAAGTCTCAACATACACTACTTTATAAACAACAACACAAACACAAACAATCATTATCAATATAAATAATGCATTAGCAAAAAAGGTTAAAGTTTTATTTCTCTTTTTTTTCATTTCTATCAATTGTTCGTTATTATCCATTTCTACTTCCTTTTATCATTAAAGTGTAGCACAATAGCTAAATTTTCGCAACAAAATTCACAACTTAAACCAAATTTTAAAAAAACACACCATCAAAATAGTGCGCCTAATGGTTGCGGGAATAGGATTCGAACCTATGACCTTTGGGTTATGAGCCCAACGAGCTACCGACTGCTCCACCCCGCGATAACTCTTATATTATATACACAAAGAAAATAAAAGTCAATAGGTTTATTGATTTTTTTAAAAAAAGTTTGTCGTTTTTATTTATTTATAAAATTTCTAATAAAAGTTGCCCTATGAATCTTGCACGGACCGAACTTTTTTAAGTTTTCAATATGTTGTGCTGTGCCATAGCCTTTATGCTTATCAAATCCATATTCAGGATAAACTCTTGATAACTCCAACATCAATCTATCACGAGTCACTTTTGCGATGATAGAAGCACAAGCAATATTATAACTCTTTGCGTCGCCTTTTATAATAGGAATAATCTCAACATTAGCGTGTAACCCACTAACTGCATCAACCAATATCAAATCAGGTGCAGTGGGTGAATTTTTTATACAATCATTCATCCCGCGCTTCGTCGCATTAAGAATGTTTATTTCATCGATAGCTTTCTCGTCAATTATACTCACACTATAAGACACCGCTTTTGATATAATCTTCTCATATAAAAGATCCCTCTTTTTCGGTGAAAGTTTTTTACTATCATTCACACCATCTATCACATCATCCAACGGCATTATAGCCATTGCACATACGACTGGACCTGCCAAAGGTCCCCTGCCCGCCTCATCAATGCCACCAATCAATCGATGTGACTCATCTAAAAATTGTTTATCAAACTCAATTAACATACATCCCTCTTAAGATTATTCTACATTTTTTTTAAATTTTGTCAATAATATTTTAATATATATTTGTAAAATCATTAATATTGTGCTAAAATACTATTAAAAGATTGTTTTATTAAGGAGTGAAGATGAAAAAACTAATTTTTTGTATATCAATGTGTTTGTGTGTATTATTAGGAATAAATACAACCTTTGCAAGTGGTTCTAATGTAGAATTATGCGACTCAAACGGACAAGGATATGGATATAAGATTTCCACAAATATTATTTACGATGACTCATACAATGAAAAGTTAAACGCCCAACTTGGTAAAAATATGGTACTTGTAACTATTATTGATGCCTATTTTATTATTGATGGTCAAAAAATATATTCATTGGATGGGATGGTGGATGATAATAGAAAACTTATCACCGTCAAAATACCGATTAATGGCATTATAAAAGAAAATTATTTGATCTATACATTTGACGGTGATAAGTTTGAAAAAGTGCAAACTCAAGTAAAAAATGATTATATTTGTTACACCACCAACACCTTGCAAAAAGTATATGTTGTAAACAATACAAATTACTTCAGTCCTTGGATGATAGTGATATCATGTGTTGTGATAATAATGCTTTTAGCTTTGCTAGTATATTACTTTAAGATACGTAGGGATATGGCAAACGAGCAAACAATAGCAAAAAACAAAGAAATAGAAATAGAGGAATAAAACGATCTTGAGGTCAACATTCCTCTTTTTTTAAAAAAATTACGCAACTAAAATGCGTAATTTTTTCACTTAAATCATATAAAAGTATTTTATCCCATTATATTAAAACACTGCACTTAAAGCCTAAGGGCTCAAATGTCTTTCACCATTTGAGCCCTTATAGTAAATCATTAGTTACAAGATTAACTTTTTTACGCCACATTTCCCCACAAATTAATCTTGCACCAAACCAAGTTTCGCTTGTTGATCAGCCAACATAAGTTCATCAATCATAGGTTGAATATCACCATCCATCATATTCACCAAATCGTGACTAGTATAATTTATTCTATGATCTGTAATACGGCTTTGAGGGTAATTGTAAGTTCTTATTTTTTCACTCCTGTCACCCGAACCGATTTGAATTTTTCTATTATTAGCATATTCTTTATCAGCTTCAGTTTGATACAAATCATAAAGTTTTGATTTTAAAAGACTCATTGCGCGCTCACGGTTTTTATGTTGAGATCTTTCATCTTGGCAGGTAACCACTATCCCCGTAGGTAAATGTGTGATACGAATAGCGCTATCTGTCTTGTTTACATGCTGACCACCAGCACCACTACTCCTATAGGTATCCACCTTTAAGTCTTTATCTAAAATCTCAAACTCGACCTCTTTTTGTTCAGGTAAAACCGCTACAGTCGCAGTAGAAGTATGTACACGACCTTGAGTCTCAGTCTCTGGTACCCTTTGCACCCTATGCACACCACTCTCATACTTGAGGTTTTTAAAAGCACCTTTACCACTTATCATAAAAGTAGCCTCTTTGATGCCACCCGCTTCAGTCTCGCTATCGCTAATCACTTCGATCTTCCACCTACGACGTTCAGCATATCTAATGTACATTTTCATCAAATCTTTACCAAATATACCTGCCTCATCACCACCTGCACCCGCACGAATCTCAATGATAACATTTTTTTCATCATTTTCATCTTTTGGTAAAAGTTCTAATTTCGCCCTAGATTCCAACTCCTCCATAAAAGACTCATTTGATTCCAATTCGTCTTCAAACATTTCTCTTAATTCGCTACAATCACAGATCTTGAGTTCTTCTTTGGCGAGTTCGATATCCTTTTCAACTTTAATCATTTCCCCATATATATTCATTAACTCATCAAGACTACTTTTTTCTTTTACGATTTTTTGCCATGTTTGATTATCCTTTATAATTTCAGGATCGGCAATTTTGGCACATAAATCATCATATTTAACTTTTATTTCTCTCAATTTTTCAATC
This sequence comes from uncultured Lachnospiraceae bacterium, assembly GCA_964393975.1. Lineage (GTDB taxonomy): Bacteria > Bacillota > Clostridia > Christensenellales > UBA1242 > CALVNN01. The sequence goes on along the minus strand of CAYMVO010000007.1, from coordinate 2,048 downwards.
ATTTTTATTCACCTCCTAATCACAGCTACCCTATCATGACCGCCATAATCTTTATAAATCTTTACATCAAATCTACTAAACAACTCACAAATTGCCTTAGCTTGATTATACCCTATTTCTAATACAAGTACACCATTTGGCTTTAAATAATTCTCAAACTCATCACATATAATTCTATAAAAATCTAACCCATCCACACCACCATCTAGCGCCATAAGAGGATCAAACTCTCTAACAGACACATCCAAAGTCTTTATAGACTCAGTCTCAATATAAGGAGGATTTGACACAATGAGGTCATATTTTTCGCTCAAATCATCAAACATATTTGACTTTACCAATTTTGCGGTTATCTTATGATATTGTAAGTTTTTATTAGCAATGTTTAAAGCTTTATCCGAATAATCACTCATAGTAAGATTTATATCTACATTTTTTGCTAACATAATACCTATGCAACCACTGCCCGTACAAAGATCTAGCACCGAGTCACCCGCCTTTATATTCCTAAGTACACATTCAACAACACATTCAGTATCACATCTTGGGGCTAAAACATTTTCATCTATGAAAAACTTTTCCCCATAAAAATACTCGTATCCAAAAATCTTGTTTAATGGCTTACCTTCACTTATGTGTTGCAAAATATCATCTACTTTAGATTTGGATATGCAAAAATTAGTTTTATACCTTATCTCGCTAATGGGTTTATCTAGATAATAAGATAATATTTCATACGCCTTTCGCTCACCAACTTTTTCAATTAAATATCCCAACATACATTCTTCCTTAATACTCAAAATAATGCACGAAAATATTTCGTGCATTACAATAATTTAACCAAATCAGATTAACCATTTAAACGTTTATTAAACTTCTCAACTCTACCAGCACTATCCACAATCTTGTGTTTACCACTACCGAAAGGATGACACTTGTTACAAATATCAATTTTCATAACGTCATCACCAAAAGTGCTTCCAGTCTTAAAGGTCTCTCCACAAGCACACACAACGGTCACCTCATGATAATCTGGGTGTATTTCTTTTCTCATCTAACTCACCTCTAAAAATATTCTACAAGGTATTATATCAAACAAAACCTTCATAGTCAAGTACTTTTAATCATTATTTAAAAATTATTGATTCTTGTTAATTCTCAAAGTAAATTATGCAACAATAATCAATTCACCCTCTCACAAAAAAACCCACAAACAACACCATACAAAGAATACACTCTTATTAACACAATCTATGTGATGTTGAGCAACGTCGACACCAGCGCAGAACATTACGTACTAGTGCGGTTACGCCAATCTATATCTCTTTTCTAAAAAATCACCACACCTTGTCTTGTTGAGCCATAAAGAATTCTACGGATTTTTTATGTGGCAAGACTAGCGCAGAGTACTACAGAGTAGTACGGTTGCGACACAATGCCACAGGTGCGATAGCGTTAGTATGTATTTTTCTATAAAGCACATCCTCTTAAAAAGCATAATAAAATACTTCGCTATGTATTAGTATACATAGCGAAGTATTAAAAAGGTATACTCTCTTTTGCAATATCACTTCCGGCGAAATTAACCTTTTTTGCGCTTAATGTTCTAATGGTTCAGTTTTCTGTGGTATTCCGTGCCCAACATACATATTTATATTGCCCGTCACCGTAACTGTTACCTTATCTTCCTCCGTTGACGTATCACTATCTCCGCTTATATATCTTTGAATATAACCCAGCACACCGTTACAATTACTTCTGTCTACTTTAATCGTTATTGTGTCACCATATACAATCTTTCCACCGTTAGCCACATTAACCCCCGCACCATTCGTCACAGTCACAATGCAATCCGTACATCCGCTCCATGATATTGTGTAAGACGCAAGCTCCGAACTAGTCACAGTTATCACTATGTCACCCGCAATTATCACGCTCGTAGCGTTAGCGCTCTCAGTCGTGGTACCATTCGTCACCGTCCAGTTTGCAGTGTATCCACTAGTAGCAGTAACGGATATAGTGAGAGTAGCACCTACAGGGACTAAGTC